>JBPPMF010000219.1:0-8592 GCA_051305915.1 Thiobacillus sp.
GCTGGCGAGCGCACGTTGTTCGACTGCACTCACCAGGTTGCCGGCCTCCTGCGTCACCGCGGGCTGCGCCTTGAGTCGCGCGACTTCTTGCGCGTCCTGCTGAAGTTGCTGGGCCAGAACGCGCAGTTGCGGCAGCGCCTGCCGCAACTGCGCCACGTCGCGCTGCATCGGCAGCCAGGCGTAGGCATAGCCCATCGCCAGCACCAGCAGCGCCGAGCCGCCGCCGAGGATCAGGCGCTCGCGCGGCGCACGGCTGCGCCAGAAGTGAATCAACTGGTCTTTCATGGCGTGTTCCCTGTAATCCCGATGCGCGCCAGCGATTGCGGCGCGCTGCCGCTGACGCTTTGCAGCTGGCTGGCCAGGCCGGCGTCGGCGAGGCGCTTGGCCAGCTGGTCGGCTGCCGCCTGGTCAGCCACCGGCACGTCCAGGCTAAGCAGGCTGGCTTCGTAGCGGATTGCGCGAAGGCTGCCGCGACTGTCGGCGTCGAGCGTGGTCGCCACGCGCGCCAGCAAGGGCAGAAAATCGGACGGCGACATCTGGCCTGCCGCGCCGCGCAGGTCGGCCAGGTTGCGCTGCATCTGCAACGGGGCGTCGACCACAACGCGCGCCTCGGGGAAGGCCTCGCGGAAGCTTTTTTCCATCGCCATTTGAAGCTGTTGCTTTTCGCGGCTCAGCAGCCACCACTCGGTGGTCGTCGCGCCGACCTGCAGCAGCACAATCAGCCCCAGCAGGGTCAACGGCAGCCGCAGCTTCGGCCACCAGTCACGCGCCGCGCCCGCTGGCGCAAAGGCACCCTGCAGCAGATTGATGGCGCCGGCCGTGGCATCCGGATGCTGCAACGGTGTCCAGTTCACACCGACATCGACCGCCACGCCCAGGACATGGCTCCAGGCCTCGACGTCGGGCGCGGGCGTGCCTTCGCGCAGGCGCAACAACAGGTGATGCGGCAACGCGGCTGCCGCGCGCGCTTCTGCCACGCTCAACATCAACGCGGCAGGCGGTTCGGTGGTGGAGCCGCCATCCAGACTCATGCCCGCATGCTCGCCGCTGCGCACGAATCCGCCACGGCCATCCCACACCATCATCCAGCCATCGGCCGGCAATGCGGGCAGCAAGGTTTCGGGCCATGCGCTTTGCGGTCGCAGGCCGGCTTCGTTCAACCGCGCCAGCACCTGCGTCAACCAGGCCTTGTCGATCACCGCCAGCACCGTCTGGCCGTCGGACAGCGCGGGGCCGGCGGCCACATGCACTGCATCGGGCTCGGCTACAAGCCGGTCTTCGATCGCGTAGGCCAGCAACTGCTGCATTTTTTGTTTGTTGCCGCGCGGCAGGCTGGCACAGGTCAGGAGCACCGCTTCGGCCGGAAGCACCAGCTCGCAGGCCTCGGTGGGCGGCAGGTTGGGGAGCGTGGCGCTGCCGGCTGCAAGACACTCGCCGCGCGTGCCGAGCCGGCACCAGGAAAGCGGCGTGTCCGGCTCGATGTCGGGCCAGGAAGAAGGAATATGGATACGGAGCAGGCTCATGGTCAGGGTTCGATTGAATCAGATATTCTTCAGCCACACCAGCTTTGGCCAGGCGGTCGCTTCACGTTCCAGCAAAGCCTGGTAGCCGACTTTCGCGCGGCCGAAACGGGCGTGGCCGGCAACCAGAAAATAGCGGCTACCGACGCTGAGCAAGGTCTCGTTCACTTCCGTCACCGTCTTCGGCAGACGCGCACGAAAGTCGGCAATGTCCTCGAAGTGCTTGCCCTTGCGCGCCGCCACCAGCGCCTCCGCCTGGTCCAGCGGCAACCCGGCAATCACCGCCGCCAGCACTTCCGCCGACGCGGTGTTGACGTTGATTGGCGTTGCTTGCGGCAGCGCCGTCACAAAGGGGCGCAGGCGTTCCACCGTCGCCGCGTCAAATCCCTTGATGCGATACAGGCCGTCCACTGTCGTCAGCACCCGGTTGCCGGCGCGGTAAGGCGGATCCAGCGCCAGATAATCCATGTCCTCGGCGCCGCCCGGATACGTCACCTCGGCATCGGGATCGATCCAATCGGTCACCGCCGCAGCCAGCTCGGGCGGCAGTTGAAGCAGCTCCAGCAGCTTGCGGAACACCGCCAGATCGCTTGCGCTGGTCTTGCCTGCGCGCACCAGGCTGTTGAGGTTGAACAGCCCCTGCTGGTCGCTGAGTCCGCCGCTCAGTTCGCCCCCCTCCACCGGCAGCGGCGCCAGTGCCTGCGCCCAGCCTTCTTCCAGATGATCCACCTGGTTGCTGCGCGCATCCTGCGCCAGAATCGAGCGCGCCCACTGCATCGCCGTCAGCACCACCACGCGGCTCTGCGCCTGCTGGTTGAGGTTTTCCACCTGGCGCACCCACAGCTGCTGCTGCCACGCCATGAACGAAGCCGCGCTCGCCACGAGCGCGACCACCAAAATGGCGGTGATGACGGCCATGCCGTGCTGATCGTGTTTCATGGCAGGGCAAACACCCGTGTCAGGGTGATGCCGCCGTCGAGTTCGAGCACCACTTCCAGCGCCCTCGGCAAGGCCGTCACCACACCGGGCGACGGCCATTGCGGCTGCCAATTTCCAGTGCCGTCGAGATAACGCAACTCGAAGCGTTTGACCCGTTCCAGCAGCGCATGCACCGCCGGCTCGCTGCGCGGCGCCTGATCCAGCACCGGCCACACCAGCTGCTCGAGCGTGCCGCTGTTGAGCCGGTAGCCGTGACGCTGCACGTCCGCCGGCACCCCGGTCTGCCATGCCGCCCCCATGCGGCTGAAACTCAGTTGCGCATCATGATTGCCAAGCGCCTGCGGATTGCCGACCAGCGCCGGCAAGGGCCGGTCCCCGCTGTCGCGCACCGGGCGATCCACTGCCAGGCTCATGCCCTGCTCCAGCTGCGCCAGCGTCAGCGCAATGTCGCGCCAGCGCCGGTTATCCTCGGTCAGATGCTCGCGCGTTTGCATCACCGCGGTCAGCCCACGGTAGGCCAGCACCGACATCAGCGCGAAAATCGTCAGCGCCACCAGCATCTCAATCAGGGTGAAGCCGCGCTGTCTCATTTGTCTTCGGCGCGCGCCAGATAGCCGGTCAACTGCGCCAGCGCATGGTCGTCGCGTCCGACCGCACCGACGCGAATCTCGACCCGGCGAAACGATTGGTTGGGCGTGGTGCTGACCGTCTCGCGCCAGATCATCCTCACCCCGGCCTGCTCGACCTCGCCTTCACTCGTGCCGGCACCGGGCCAGGCACGCCGCGCCTGCAACTCGGCCAGACGGTTCTGCGCCACCCAGCTGGCCAGCAGGCGTTCGCGCAGTTCGCTCGAACTGTCGGCCATCATCGCCGCCGCGCGGCTGCCGGCAGCCAGCGCAATCGCCAGAATCGCCAGCGCAACCAGGACCTCTACCAGGGTGAAACCACGCGCCAGTTGCCTGTTCATTCGACCCCCTGCCGCACCGCGAGCCGCACCCGGCCCAGGCTGTCGCCGCTGATCCGCGCGTGCGCCGCATTCAGCACCAGATCGGCGGTGAACGGCGCGTTGCCGCCAGATGGCAGGAATAGCAGGCGCTCACCCTCCTTCAAATTGGCCTGGTTCACCTGCAACGCGGCCAACTGCACGCCGTCCGCCAGCGGGCGATCCTGCAACACATCGTCGCCTTCGCGCGGCACCCACTCGTTCTCGGCATCAAGCGCCCAGAAGCGGTAGCGCCCCTGCTCAACCGAAAATGCAATCGGTTCGCCCGACGCCACCGCCTGGTCGCGCGTCTGTTCCAGCAGCAGCGCCAGCCGCTCTGCCTCGTTGCGCACCACGCGATCGTCGTCCGGCATCATGCGAACCCCGATCAAGCCCACCATGATGCCGATAATCACCAGCACCACGAGGATTTCGATCAGGGTGAAACCGCGCTGGCTGCTTACAACTCCCACGAACCGATGTCCGCGTTGTTGCCCTCGCCGCCCGGCGCGCCATCCGCGCCCAGGCTGAACACATCGATCTCGCCGCGCAGGCCGGGGTTCAAATACTGATACGGCGCCCCCCACGGGTCGTTAGGCAGACGCTCCAGGTAGCCTCCGGCTTTCCAGTTGGCGGGAATCGGCCCGGAAGCCGGCCGTTCCGCCAGCGCCTGCAGGCCCTGCTCCGTGGTCGGGTAGCGCACGTTGTCGAGCCGATAGAGATTGAGCGCCTGCCGGATCGCGGCGATGTCCTGCCTGGCGGCGACGATGCGCGCCTCATCCGGGCGCCCCATGATCTTCGGCACCACCAGCGCGGCGAGAATGCCGAGAATCGCGACCACCACCATGATCTCGATCAGGGTGAAGCCGCGGGTGACGCGGGACATGAAAGCGGGACTGGATTGCATCGTGTTTCCTTCCGGATTAAGGGATGTTGCGGGTTCAGGGTGACGGGGGCGGATCGTGGGGTCTACGGGTTCATACGACGATGGGCGAATCAACGCACCAGCTGGTTCATCTCGAAAATCGGCAGCAGAATCGCCAGCACGATCACCAGCACCACCACGCCCATCACCACGATCAGCAATGGCTCCAGCAGGCTGGTGAGGCCCATCACGCGGTTTTCCATTTCGCGGCCCTGCTGCTCGGCGGCGCGCTCCAGCATGTGCACCAGTCGCCCGCTCGCCTCACCACTGGCGATCATGTGAATTAGCATCGGCGGAAACAGTTTCGCGGTGGCAAGCGCGCGGCTGAGGCTGCCGCCCTCGCGCACCCGGCGTGCGGCCTCTTCCACCGCCTGCCGCATCGGCACATTGTTCACTACCCCGGCGCCGGCCTGCAGCGCCGTCAGCAGCGGCACCCCGCTGCCCACCAGGATGGCCAGCGTGCTCGCCAGTTGCGCACTGTTGACGCCGCGCACCATCGTTCCCACCAACGGCAGCCGCAGCAGCCAGTGGTGAAAACGCAGGCGCGGGCCGAGCCGACGCAGCGCACGCCGCGCCGCCCATACTGCTGCCACGATCACCGCCAGCCACAGCCACCAGCTGGCGCGCAGAAAATCGCTCAGCCCGATCAGCGCAACGGTCAGCCATGGCAAGGCCTGGTTGGTGTTCTGGAATACGTTCACCACCTGCGGCACCACGTAGGTCAAGAGTCCCAGCACCACGGTGCCCGCCACCAGCGTGACGATGGCCGGATAGATGAAGGCCAGCCCGACTTTCTGCCGCAGCGCCTGATGCGATTCGGTGTAGTCGGCCAGCCGCTCCATCACCTCGCCAAGGCGGCCGGACTGCTCGCCCGCGGCCACCAGGGTGATGTACAGCTCGGGAAACACGCGCGGATATTTCTGCAGCGAACGCGCCAGCGTATGTCCCGCCAGCACCTCGCCCCGCACCCCTGCCAGCACCTGACGCTGATAGTCGGTATCGGCCTGCTCGATCAGCGCGTTGAGCGTCTGCTCCACCGGCAGGCCGGCTGCCAGCAGGGTGGCGAACTGGCGTGTGACCAGGCTCAGCTGCGCGCCGGACAGACCGCGCCGCCAGTGCCAGCGGCTACTGCCGCGCGCCATCGTGGTTTCCGTCAGCGTCTCCACCGCCGCCACCAGCAAGCCCTGCTCGCGCAGCCGGCCACGCAGCTGGCGCGCAGTGTCGGCTTCCAGCACGCCTTTCTGCAGGCGGCCAGCGGCGTCGTAGGCTTCGTAGCGGAATGCAGCCATCGGTTCCTGCCGTTCAGCTCTCGCGCGTCACGCGCAGCACTTCTTCCAGTGCAGTGTCGCCGGCACGCACCCAGCGCATGCCGTCCTGGCGCATGTTGACCATGCCGTGCGCCATCGCATAGGCACGCAGGTCCTGTTCACCCACGCCGTCGTGAATCATGCGGCGCAGCGTCTCATCGACGCTGAGCAATTCATAGATGCCGGTGCGGCCGCGATAGCCGGTGAAATTGCAACTGGGACAGCCAACCGCGCTGTACAGGGGGCCAGCCAGGGCAGGCTGTCCCAGCGCCATGTTTTCCGTGTCGCTCGGCTGGTGCGGCTGACGGCACAGCGGGCATAGCCGGCGTACCAGGCGCTGGCCGAGCACGCCCAGCAGGCTCGACGCCAGCAGGAAGGGCTCAATCCCCATGTCGATCAGGCGTGTCACCGAGCTGGCGGCGTCGTTGGTGTGGAGCGTCGCCAGCACCAGGTGGCAGGTGAGCGAAGCCTGCACCGCGATTTGCGCGGTTTCGAGGTCACGGATTTCGCCGATCATAATGACGTCCGGGTCCTGCCGCAGGATGGCGCGCAGCGCACGCGCGAAGCTCAAGTCGATGCGCGGGTTGGCCTGGGTCTGGCCGATGCCGTCGAGGTCGTACTCGATCGGGTCTTCCACCGTCATGATGTTGAGCGTCTTGGCGTCCAGCCGCGACAGCGCCGCGTACAGTGTGGTGGTCTTGCCGGAGCCGGTCGGCCCGGTCACCAGCACGATGCCGTGCGGGCGGTGGATCAGTCCATCGAGTTCGGTCAGCGTGCTGTCGTTCATGCCGAGCCGCCCGAGTTCGAGCCGCCCCGCCTGCTTGTCGAGCAGACGCAGCACGACGCGCTCGCCGTGGCCGGTCGGCAGGGTCGACACCCGCACGTCGACCGGCCGACCGGCCAGGCGCAGGGTGATGCGACCGTCCTGCGGCAGCCGCTTCTCGGCGATGTCGAGCTGCGCCATCACCTTGATGCGCGACACGATCGCCGCATGCAGCGCACGCTTCGGCTCGATCACGTCGCGCAGCGCGCCGTCCATGCGGAAGCGCACCACCGAACGCGTCTCGAACGGCTCGATGTGGATGTCGGACGCGTTCTCGCGCAGCGCCTGCGTCAGGAGCGCGTTGATCAGGCGAATGATCGGGGCGTCGTCCTCGCTTTCCAGCAAGTCGGCCACCTCGGGAATGTCCTGCGCCAGCTGCTGCAGGTCCATGCCCTGTTCCATGTCGTCGACCAGGTTGGCCGCCTGGTTCTCGCCGCGCGCGTAGGCCTGGGTCAGCACGCGTTCGAATTCCGCAGGCGCCAGCACCTGGGTCTGCAGCGGGCACTTGAGGATGCGCCGCACCTCGGCCAGGGTGGCGGGCTCGGCGCCCTCGCGCAGCCACACTTCCATTTCATCGCCGACGCGCCGCCCCACCACGGCCCCCCGCGCGCGGGCAAAACCGTAGGGCAGCAGCGTGGCCAGCTGCGGATCCGGAACGTGAATCGCGGGCGAGTCCATGGCGGGCATCAACGGGTCGACGACAACGGCGGATTTTTCAGTTCGGGCAGCAGGTCCATCTGCATGTCGGGCAGGGCAAAGTGCGGCTGCATGCGGAACTCGGCCTGCCGCTGGCGGATGAAGTCGTAGCGCTCGCCGGTCACCGCATCGGAACTTGCCGTATCGCGCAGCACGTGCGGGCGCAGGAACACCATCAGGTTGGTTTTCGTGCGCTTGCGCTTTTCATGCCTGAACAGATGGCCGAGCAGCGGGATGCGGCCCAGCACCGGCACCTTGTCGACCCCATCCTGCATGGTGTCCGAGATCAGCCCGCCGATGACGATGATGCGGCCGTCGTCGACCAGCACGGTGGAATCGATCGAGCGCTTGTCGGTGATTACATCGGCCGCCGTGGTGGTCGGGCGCAGGCTGGAAATCTCCTGATAGATCTGCAACTTGACCGAGCCGCCTTCCGACACTTGCGGCCGCACCTTCAGCGTCAGCCCGACGTCGCGCCGCTCGATGGTCTGGAACGGGCTCGGCGTGGTGGTGGTGCCGGTCTGCGCATAGGAGCCGGTAATGAACGGCACGTTCTGGCCCACCACGATTTTTGCCTCCTCGTTATCCATGGTCAGCAGATTGGGGGTCGACAGGATGTTGGCGTTGGCGTCCGACTCCAGCGCCCGCGCCAGCATGCCGAGGTTGGTCACCAGGCCGAATCCGGGAATATTGATGTTGCCGCTGACCACGCCGATGTTGAGGCCCTGCCCCAGCGAGGTGAGATTGGCCGCAGCGTCGATGATGTTGCTGCCGGTGCCGCGGCCGCCGAGGTTGGTGCCGCCGATGAAGTTCACCCCACTATCACCGATGTTGCTCAGGTCTTGCCACTGGATGCCGAACTCGGCCGCTTTCTCGGCGGTGATTTCCACCACCAGCGCCTCGACGAACACCAGCGCGCGGCGCGCGTCGAGCTTGTCGATCACTGCGCGTAGCGAGTTGTAGGTCACGTCCGGCGCGTTGATGATCAACGAGTTGGTTGCCGGATCCGCCAGGATCATGCTGCCGCCCGCCGCGCCGGATACCGGACTGGATAGGGTAGCGGGCGTGGTCGCCGACACACTGGTACTCGTCAGCGCGGCCGGGGCTTCGCCGGACAAAACGCCACGCAGAGTTTCAGCCAGCTTCGTCGCCTCGGCATTGCGCAGGTACACCACATGAATATTGCCGCCCGCGGCGCCCGGCACGTCGAGTCCAGCCACCAGTGCGCGCAGCGTGTGAACCCGTGCGGGATTGTCGCTACGCACCAGCAATGAATTCGAGCGCATGTCCGGCACGATCGTCAGCCGCGAACTGCCCGGCTGCCCGGCGGCGGCCGCACCGTCCGCCATCAGCCGCCCCAGCGACTGCGCCAGATCCACCGCCGACACATGGCTGAGCTT
>JBPPMF010000265.1:0-3942 GCA_051305915.1 Thiobacillus sp.
CCTAGATTGCGCCCGGAACCACCAACGTGCCAGGCGCTACGTCACCGCACTGCGCGCGATGGCGTAGCGAGTGGTCCATCAGCACGATGGCCATCAGTGCTTCGGCGATGGGGGTGGCGCGAATGCCAACGCAGGGATCGTGGCGACCGTGGGTGACGACCTCGATCGGCTGGCCGTTGAGGTCGATGGAACGGCCGGGCAGGCGCATCGACGAGGTGGGCTTGATCGCGATGTGGGCGACGACGGCCTGACCGGACGAGATACCGCCCAGCACGCCGCCGGCGTGGTTGGAGAGGAAACCGTCCGGCGTGATTTCGTCGCGGTGTTCGGTGCCCTTCTGCCGCGCGGCGTCCATGCCGTCGCCGATTTCCACGCCCTTGACGGCGTTGAGCCCCATCAGGGCGTGGGCAAGATCGGCGTCGAGCTTGTCATACAGCGGCTCGCCCCAGCCCGGTGGCACGTTCTCGGCCACCACACTGATTCTGGCGCCAACCGAATCGCCCGACTTGCGCAGCGCGTCCATATATTCCTCAAGCTTGGGCACGATGGCGGCGTTGGGCGAGAAGAACGCATTGTGGTCGATTTCGTCCCACGACTCGAAGGGAATGTCGATCGGCCCCAGCGCGCTCATGTGGCCGCGAATGACGATGCCATATTTTTCGGCCAGCCATTTCTTGGCGATGGCGCCGGCGCCGACGATAGGCGCGGTCAACCGTGCGGAGGAGCGCCCGCCGCCGCGCGGATCGCGGAAGCCGTATTTCTGCGTGTAGGTGTAGTCGGCGTGGCCGGGGCGGAAGGTCTCGCCGATGTTGCCGTAGTCCTTGCTGCGCTGGTCCTCGTTGCGGATCAGGAGCGCGATCGGCGTGCCGGTGGTCTTGCCTTCATACAGGCCGGACAGGATTTCGGCAGTGTCGGATTCGCGGCGCTGGGTGACATGGCGCGAGGTACCCGGCTTGCGGCGGTCGAGGTCGTGCTGGATGTCGGCTTCATTGAGCGCCATCCCGGGCGGGCAACCGTCGACAACGCAGCCGATGGCGGGGCCGTGCGACTCACCGAACACAGTGACACAGAAGAGTTTGCCGAGTGTGCTGCCAGACATGGGAATGAGCGGGAAAAGAGCCAAAAGAATGCGCCGAAGTCTAGCACAGGCGGCTTCTGGCCCCGGCCGCCGCTACCCGGTGAACTTGCTGTCATGTAGCGGTTCTATCCTGAGCGGCTAGCCTGAAACCAGGCAGCGAAAATGGGAGTACACATGAAACCACGCATCAGCATGATCACGCTCGGGGTTCGCAACCTCGCGGCATCGATCCGATTCTACGAAGCCGAGCTGGGCTTTCCCCGCATGGAATCGCCCCCCGAAGTGGCCTTCTTCACACTCAACGGAAGCTGGCTGGGGCTGTACGACCGCCAGGCCCTGGCGGAAGACGCCACGGCTTCATCCGAAGGAACAGGATTTGAAGGCTTCACGCTTTCCCACAATGTGACTTCCGAAGTAGAAGTGGAAAACATCATGCAGCAGGCATTTGGCGCAGGTGCTACGCTCGCCAAGGCCGCACAAAAAACCGCCTGGGATGGCTACGCCGGATATTTTAGAGATCCGGATGGCCACCTTTGGGAAATTGCCCACAATCCGCATTTCTGGGTTGGCCCCCACGACGAGGACGCATCATGAACATCACCCAACACGTCACCACCCTCGGCCAAAGCCTGTGGCTGGATAACCTCTCACGCAGTCTCATCCGCGACGGCACGCTGGAGAAACTGATCGCCGAGGACGGCATATCGGGGGTGACCTCGAACCCGTCGATTTTCCAGAACGCGCTGGCCACCAGCCCTTATTACGCCGACGATCTGGCGCAGCTGAAAGTCAGCGAGCCAGATGCCGAGCGGCGCTACGAAGCGCTGGTGATCCCCGACATCCAGGCTGCCTGCGATCTGCTGCTGCCCACGTATAAATCCAGCGGTGGCAATGATGGCTATGTCAGCCTGGAAGTCGCGCCGCGATGGGCGTATGACGCGGCGCACACGGTGGCCGAAGCGAAGCGGTTGTCGGGCCAGGTCGACCGCCGCAACCTGCTGATCAAAGTGCCAGGCACGCCCGAAGGGCTCAGCGCGTTCGAGGCGCTGACCACGCTCGGCATCAACGTCAACGTGACCCTGCTGTTTTCGGTCGCGCAGACCGAAGCGGTATTCGACGCCTACCTTCGCGGCCTCACCGCACGGGCCAATGCCGGTGCCGACGTGCGCCGCAGCAAGGCGGTGGCGAGCCTGTTCCTGTCGCGCGTCGACACCCTGGTCGACAAGCAACTCACTGCCATCGGCACGCAGGAAGCTCTGTCGCTGCGCGGTAAGGCCGCAGTGGCGATGGCCAAGCTCGCCTATCAGGCTTATCTGCAAACCTTCCACGGCGATGCCTTCGCCGCGCTAGCGCAACACGGCGCCACGCCGCAAACCCTGCTGTGGGCGAGCACCGGGGTGAAAAACCCGGACTACGCCGACTTGCTCTACGTCGAACCACTGATCGGCACGGACACCATCAACACCCTGCCCGACAAGACGCTCGCCGCGCTGCGCGACCACGGCCAGCCGGCCTTGCGCGTGGAAGACGGCATCGCCGAAGCGGTCGCTCAGTTGGCCGGACTGGCCCAACTGGGCATCGACATGGATGCAGTCGGCGAGCGCCTGCAGGTCGACGGGGTGGGCAGTTTCGAGGCGTCGTTTAGCCAATTGCTCGAACAGACTGCTTAAGGTCGTACGTTGTCGCCACGCGGCCGATGCGGCATCATCGAAACCGGGTGTTCGCATCCGCTATCGTTCACCCGTAAAAGGAATCGCCATGAAAGCTCGCGCCGCTGTTGCCTGGGAACCCAAAAAACCGCTGTCGATTGAGGAAGTCGACGTCGAGGGCCCGCGTGAGGGCGAAGTGCTGCTGCAGGTTGTCGCCAGCGGCGTCTCGATGCCTTCACCTTGTCGGGCGATGACCCGGAAGGCGCCTTCCCCTGCATCCTCGGCCACGAAGGCGGCTGCATCGTGGTCGAATGCGGCCCCGGCGTAAAAACGCTGAAGCCCGGCGACCACGTGATCCCGCTCTACATTCCCGAATGCGGCCACTGCGAATATTGCGCCTCGCCCAAGACCAACCTGTGCCAGTCGATCGCCGCCACCGTGTGGACCGGCTACATGCCAGACGGCACCCGCCGCTTCTCGAAGAACGGCAAGCCGATCTTCCACTACATGGGCTGCTCGACCTTTGCCGAATACACCGTGGTGCCGGAAATCGCGCTCGCCAAGATCAACCCGGCCGCGCCGCTGGACAAGGCCTGCCTGCTCGGCTGCGGCGTCACCACCGGCATCGGCGCCGTGCTGAACACCGCCAAGGTCGAACCCGGTTCGACCGTTGCCGTGTTCGGCCTCGGCGGCATCGGCCTGTCGTGCATCCAGGGCGCGGTGATGGCGAAAGCGGGACGCATCATTGCCGTCGATCTCAACCCGGACAAGTTCGAGATGGCGAAGGCGCTCGGCGCGACCGACTTCATCAATCCGCGCGAGGTCAACGGCTCGATCTCGGAATACATCCGCGACCTGACCCAAGGCGGCGTCGACTATTCGTTCGAGTGCATCGGCAACGTCAACGTGATGCGCGACGCGCTCGAATGCACGCACATGGGCTGGGGTGTGTCCACCGTGATCGGCGTTGCCGGCTCGGGCCAGGAAATCCGCACCCGGCCGTTCAACCTCGTGGTCGGCCGCACCTGGAAAGGCACCGCGTTCGGTGGCGTCAAGGGCCGCAGCCAGTTGCCGGGCTACGTCGACAACTACATGGCCGGCAAGATCGAACTCGACAAACTGGTGACCCACACCATGCCGCTGGAAGACATCAACCGCGCCTTCGACCTGATGCACGAAGGCAAGAGCATCCGCTCGGTCATCATTTTCTGAGGC
>JBPPMF010000388.1:0-2043 GCA_051305915.1 Thiobacillus sp.
CCGCGCGTATGATGCCGGGCACGGGGTGCTGCGCGCTGCCCGATACCGTACGGTTGACCGCCCACGCGGTGAAGCTTGGCTGCGCGGGCGTGCTGATGCTGCCGCCCTTCTACTACAAGGGCGTCTCCGACGACGGCCTGTTTGCCAGCTACAGCGAGGTCATCCAGCGCGTGGGCGACAGCCGTTTGCGCATCTACCTGTACCACATTCCCCAGGTCTCGCAGGTTCCCATCAGCCTGGACCTGATCGAGCGCCTGCTCCAGGCCTACCCAGGCAGCATCGCCGGCATCAAGGACAGCTCGGGCCAGTGGGACAACACGCTGGCCATGCTGCAGCGCTTCCAGCCGCAGGGCTTCGACGTGTTCGCGGGCAGCGAGAGCTTTCTTCTCGCCACGCTGCGCCATGGCGGCGCCGGCTGCATCACCGCCACGGGCAACGTCAACCCGGCTGCGATCTCCGCGCTGTACCGGCATTGGCAGGAAGCCGATGCCGATACCCGCCAGCGGCAACTGGACGCAGTGCGCAACGCTTTTGCGCGGTTCCCGATGATCCCGGCGATGAAGGCCGCCACGGCGCATTTCGCCGACGATGCGGTGTTTGCCAACGTGCGACCGCCGCTGGTGAAGCTGGCGCCGCAGCCCACGGCTGAGCTGCTGGCGGCGCTGAAAGCGCTTGACTTCGTGATGCCCGGGCTCGCACCATGAAACAGCCGCGTTCTGCGGTCATCGTGGGTGGCGGGGTGATGGGTACCGACATCGCCGCCTTCTTCTACGCCGCCGGCTGGCATGCCCAGGTGGTGGAGCCGAGCCCGGTGCGGCGCGACCTGCTGCACGAGGCCGTGCTCGCGGCAGCCCGGACCATGGGCATTCATCAGGCCGGCGGCAGTCTGGACGTGTTGTCCGAGCTGGCCGAGATCCGCTGGGCTACAGCGGCGCTGATGATCGAGTGTGCGCCCGAGAGCCTGCCCGTCAAGCAGGCCATCTTCCAGGCGCTGGACCACACTGCGCCTGCGCAGGTGGCACTGACCAGCAATTCTTCGGGACACCCCATCAGCCAGATTGGTGCTGGCTGCAGCAGCCAGGCGCGCATGCTGGGCCTGCACTTCTTCATGCCCGCGCACCTGGTGCCGGCAGTGGAGGTGGTACGCAGCGTGCACACCGCCGAGGCGGTGGCGCAGGAGGTCAGCGCCATCATGCGCGCGGTACGCAAGCGGCCGGTGCAGGTGCGGCGCGATGTGCCTGGTTTCCTGGCCAACCGCATCCAGCACGCAATGATGCGCGAAGCCATCGCACTGGTGGACGAAGGATTTGCCAGCGCCGAGGACGTGGACACGGCCGTGCGCTATGGCTTCGGTTTCCGCTACATCGCCGCTGGCCCGCTGCTGCAGAAGGACCTGGCCGGCATCGACATCCATTGCGCAGCGGCCACCACCATTTACCCGCATCTGCACCACAACACCGAGCCTAGTCCGCTGATGAGTGGCCTGGTTGCGCGCGGCGACTTCGGAGTGAAGAGTGCCAGCCGCAAGGGCTTTTACGACTGGGACGAGGCCCGCATTGCGCACGAACAGCAGCGCTACCATCTCGCGCTGAGCAAGGCGCTGCAGATCCTGGGCGATGAAGAGGACGCGTCCGCTGCAGCGGGCGCTGTGGCCGAAGGACAAGCAGCCTTCGTGTAGTGGCCCGAGACGGTCAACAAGTCTTCCATCGCGAACGGCGGGATAACGCCGCCCTGCGCCATCGACAGAGCCGCCAGGAACGTCCCGACCAGGTTCGCGGACGGCACGACCAACAAGAGCCGCGCCGTCTGCCCCTGTCCTGCCAATGAAGGAGAAGCGAGCAACGGCAGGATGGGCGCCACGGTACTTTCGGTCAGCAACTGCAGGCGGCCAATGATCACCATCAAGAACTCAACGCTGTAACCCCAGTTGGTGACGGCGGGCTGCCACGTGGCCTCCGGTATTTGTTGCCCCCGACTTCAACGAAGGCTATGGTCGGCCATCGCTTGCGTTGGGGGCGTGCTGGCTGTTCTTGAAGACCAAGG
>JBPPMF010000004.1:0-3616 GCA_051305915.1 Thiobacillus sp.
TATATTTAGTTAATGCCGATATTTGATCGATCGATCCGCCTGAAATGAAAAATTCACAATTTGGGAGGACAATTGTCGCCGTTTTTACCTCAGGTAGGCCTCGGTGGCGTAGCGACGCATCATGCGATGGCTATTGAAATAGGCGGCATTCTTGCTGATAGCGCCTTTCATGACTGCGGTCCAGCCCGGGCGATCGTCATACCAAAGCGGCAGGATCTCCTGCTCGAGCTTTTCGTACAGGGCGATGGCATCGTGACCGTTGGCCGTGGGTGAATCCTCCCCGACCGCCCAGCCGGTCACGCCCTCCAGACAGCCCTCCACCCACCACCCGTCCAGCACCGAGAACTGGGGCACGCCATTGAAAGCCGCTTTCATGCCGCTGGTGCCGGAAGCCTCGAGTGGCCGCAAGGGGGTGTTCATCCACACATCCGTGCCGGACACCATGTGCAAAGCCAGCGCCATATCGTAATCGGGCAGGAAAGCCATGGAGACATCCCCCGCCAGGTCCCGCATATGAACGTGCAGCGTTTCGATGAGCTGTTTGCCTGCCGTGTCCTTCGGATGGGCCTTGCCAGCCATGACGATCTGGAAAGGATGTTCCCGGGCGATGCGCTTGAGGCGCGCCAGATCGGTGAACAGCAAGTCCGCCCGCTTGTAGGCGGTCATCCGCCGCGCAAACCCCAGAATGGGCTGATCCGGATTCAATACCACCCCGGTCAACTCCCGCACCTTGTCCACCAGCGCCTGTTTTGCCTCTTGGTGGGCTGCCCAGATTTTCTCGTCCGGGATACGGTCGGCGCGCGAGAGCAGTTCCGGCTCGTGGTACCAGCCCGGGACGTGTTGATCGTACATTTTGGCAAAGGGCGTGCTGGTCCAGGTGGCGGCGTGCACCCCGTTCGTCACCGAATGCACGGCATAACCCGGGAACATTTGCCGGGAGACTTCAGCGTGACGCTTGGCTACGCCATTCACGTATTCGGACAGGTTCAAGGCCAGCCGGGTCATGTTGAGATGGGCCTCGCCGGCCAGCAGTTTCACCGTGTCCGGGTCCAACAGATCACCATAGATGCGCCGCACCAGGCTGTAGTCGAACTTGTCGTGGCCCGCCTCCACCGGCGTGTGGGTGGTGAAAGTACATAGCTCGCGCACCCGGGGCAGATCATAGGGGCTCTCACCGGGTCGCAGTATTACGCTGTGATGGGCATAGCGTCGAAGCAGGGCCAGCGTGAGGAAGGCGGAGTGGCCTTCGTTCATGTGATATCCCATGAGATTGAAACCCAGGGCCTGGAGCATGGCAATGCCCCCCACACCCAGCACCGCCTCCTGTTTGATCCGGTAAGCCTGATCGCCACCGTACAGATGGCTGGTGATGTCGCGGTCCCGCGGGTCGTTCACCGGCAGGTCGGTGTCCAACAGCAGGATGGGCACGCCGCCGTCAACCAGCGAACTCAGCACATAAAGCCAGCCGCCCACCCACACCTGACGATCTTCCAGCTCCAACGCCACCGTGGCCTGCAGCCGAGTCGCGTAGCGGGCGGGATCCCAGTCGTCGGCATGCTCGATCTGCCGGCCCTGAGGATCGATCTCCTGGCGAAAATAGCCGGCCCGGGATACCAGCGTCACCGCCACCATCGGCACCCCGATGTCCGCCGCGGCACGCAAGGTGTCGCCTGCGAGCACACCCAGGCCGCCACTATAGGTGGGGATATCGCTCTCCATGGCAATCTCCATGGAAAAGTAGGCGACGCGGGGTTTCTGAGCAAATTTTTCGGTTTTATTCGCGGCTTCTGCCATGGGGTGTTCCTGTGGGGCAATTCACGGGGCGTGATGCGGCCGCTGTCTCAAAGCCGATCCGACCTCGCGTCAACAAAAGGCCCGCTGAGACATTGTGGAGGCCGACCTGCCTACTTGTCCTTCGATTTTTTGCTGATTTCAATCATCCTCTCGCGCCACTCATTCAGATCCTCATCCTCGATTTCAAGCTGGATTGCCACGACCTCCAAGGCCGTCATTTTTTCATTTTCCAGGCGGCGGATTAATTTTGAGCGCGTCCGCGACAGCAAACGCTCGGTTTCTTCCTTGCCCAAAAGCCGGGCTTTCTCGAGATACTCATCAGAAGGCGTCTTTCTCATCGCAACTCATCCTTGATTTTTGAAAATTGGGTGCTAAAGCTACACCCATTTCCGTTTAATTCGCTACCTCATCCAGCGTCGTGCGAACCATTCGCCGAATGCGCCGATCGATACTTTCGATTACACAAATAATTCATTTTTGTGTCACGCAACGTTCATCTACCAAAGGCAAAATTTCTGTCCTTGGCGCATTCCCGGCCGATAACGGATGGGGTCCCATCATGATGATAGCCAGCAGCCCGCAGATGAAAAGCCCTCGGACGAAAATGCATGTTTCATCTGACGTCCCCGATGTTGGAACGATCGGTCTGGTGGTGCTCACGCTTGATGACCTGGGCGTGATCCGGGAATGCAGCCTGGCCTGTGAGCAGGTGTTTGGCTACCTGCCGCATGAACTGGCGGGCCGTCATGTTTCCACGCTCTTGCCGCAGTTGCCGGATACCGAACTGGTGCAGGAAGACCGCATCAACTCACGGCTGGCCCATCTCTGCCACTGTGCCGTTGCCTTTCAGGCCCGGCGTCGCGATGGCCAGTGTTTTTCCAGCGAGCTGTTCATCAATCGCCTTGGCAGCCACAACGTGGTTGTTCTTGTGCGCAGCCTCGAAGCCTTGAAATTCAACAACGCCGTCATTGCCGCTCAGCCTGTCTGCTCGCCACAGCCCATCACGGTTCATCCCGCTTGACGGGCGGTCAGGCGAAAAGCCCGGGGCATCCCTTGGCTGGCGTGACCCCAACACCCCTTAAAAAGCCATGTTCGATGGGCGGGCAGCTTTCAGGAACATGCAGGGACGATTCAGGAGACGATGTTTGTGACCCGTAAAAAGAATCCCGGCCCCGCCGGTTTGGCTGACGCGAACATCGAGAACGCTCTGAGTGAGCTGATGGCCATCCGCACAGACATGATCGCCAGCCTGACCAAGTCGCAGCCCCATCTTGCCCGGGTTCACGCCAACTACCGGGACAGCGCCCGCAACCTGCTGCATTACCTGGCCCTGCGGCGCCGCGATCTGCGCCCGCTGCAACTGCGTCTGGCGGCGCTGGGACTGTCCTCTCTCGGGCGGTCCGAGTCGAATATTCTCGCCGCAGTCGACGAGGTTCTGGGGGTTCTGCATCGCTTGCTGCAGCGCACCTGGCAGCCCGCTTCACGAGATGAGCCGGTCCATGATTTTGCCCACGGTGAGCGGCTGCTGGCCGAACACACGGACGCCTTGCTGGGACCTGCGACCACCGGCCGCAAGGTCCGGATCATGGTCACCATGCCTAGCGAGGCGGCGGATGACTACCTGCTCGTTCACAGCCTGCTTCAGCAAGGCATGGATTGCATGCGCATCAATTGTGCCCACGATGACGCTACGGCGTGGGCACGGATGATCGAGTATCTGCGGCAGGCGGAGCAGTCGCTGGGGCGATCCTGCCGGGTCGTCATGGATCTGGGCGGTCCGAAGCTGCGCACAGGGCCGCTGGAGCCGGGTCCAGCGGTGGTC
>JBPPMF010000009.1:0-3251 GCA_051305915.1 Thiobacillus sp.
GGTGCCCATCATCCGAGCAGTACGACAGGTGTTCGGTGTAAAGCTGGATGCCGTGGGCATCCATGAACTGGCGCGTCTTGCGCAGCAGAACTTCGTCGAGCGGCGAGGGACCGCCCAGCGACAGCGACAGGCCGTGGCAGACAAATGGGTAGCGCTCGGTAAAACTGCGCAAATCGCGACCATAGGCGCCGCCCAGGTCGATCCAGTTTTCCGGAGCGAGCTCGAAGAAATCGATGGCGTCGGGGACCCGGGTTTTCAGCGTGGGAAGCAATTCGCGCCGAAACCCCAGCCCCGCGCCAGACAGGCGCAGGGGATTCATCAGACTAGCCGCTTATTTCTTGGCGCCGCATTTGCCCTCACCGTACTTGCCGCCCATCATTTTTCCCATTTCGTCCTTGCTGATTGAGCCATCCTTGTTGGCGTCCATTGTGGCGAACATGGCTTCATGATGTTTGGTGAATTCTTCTTTGCTGATCTTGCCGTCCTTATTGGCGTCCATCATGGACATGCCGCATCTGCCTTCGCCGGCTTTCATGCCGCCGCATTTGCCTTCGCCGCACTTGCCTTCCATCGGTTTGGCGCCGTGACTGCTGGCCACCTGGTAGCCGGAAGACAGGGCGGACAAGGCAAACGGGTTTTCAGCAGCCGCGGTAATGGGGGCGGCGGCCATGCTGGCAACGAAAGCGGAGCCGGCAGCTGCGGCGATCAGGGTTTTCTTGGACATGGTCTCTCTCCTAATAAATTAAATTTAACAACGGTCAAAAAACGCCGGAATTCTCCGGTTTCCTGCAAAAGGCTCAGGCATCGAGCTTTTTCTGCATTTCGGTTGCGATGCGCTGCCGGGCTTCGGGCGTCAACCCGGTAGCGTCATCGTCGGCCCCTGTTTCTGTGCGAAACAGTCGGCGTATGTCCTGCAACTGCTGGTTGAAGCGGGCGCAGTTTTTACAGATGGCAAGGTGCATCCGCATCGTCATCCGGTCGCCAAACGGCAGCTGTTGGTCCATGGCGCGCGAGGCGAGTTCCGTGGTTTCCCTGCATGTCGCCATCCATTTCATGTCGCACCAACCTTCGAAAACCCGTTCAACTCCAGGCATTGGCGCATGAACAGTCGTGCCCGATGCAGCAGGACCCAGCAGTTGGTCGGCGTGATATCCAGTTCCTTACAGATTTCTTCGGTTTCCATTCCGGCCACCTCGCGCAGGCTGAACACCTGCGCCATCACCGGCTTCAGGCGGTCGGCGCATTCATCCAGCACGCGGCGCAACTGGCTCAACTCGGCCTCGGCGTGCGGGTTGCCCCACGGGCGCACGGGTTCGGCCCAATGGCCGTCCTGCTTGAACAGGCTGTCGACGGCTTCCTCGCCCTCCGCGTCGCGCGGGATTTCCACCTCGCGCACGTTACGCCGGATCTGGTCGACGATCTTGTGCTTGAGAATGCCGGTGAGCCAGGTGCGCGGGCTGGCGTTCCCCGAGTAGCGCGCCTGCGCAGCGAGCGCGGCCAGCAGCGTGTCCTGCACCGCGTCTTCGGCCAGCTCGTCCGAATGCAGCTGGCGGCGCGCCACGCGGAACAAATAGTCCCCGTGATCGGCCAGCCAGGTATGCGCGTCGAGTGTTTCCATCGAGGATCCTTGTCTGCATGGGGCGGGGGTGCGGGCACTTTAGAGGCAGCCAGACAAAGCGGCAAGCCTTTAAGGCGCGCCTTCGTGCCGCCTTCATTTTTATTGGCGTAAAATCCGCCCAATCCCAACCCGGAGCTGCCATGACCTCGCACCATACCGCCGCCGAAAAGGCCAGCATCCTGTCCGAGGCGCTGCCCTACATCCAGCGCTTTTACGACAAGACCATCGTCATCAAATACGGCGGCAACGCCATGACCGAGCGCCATCTGATGGAAGCGTTCGCCAAGGACGTGGTGCTGCTGAAACTGGTGGGGATGAACCCGGTGGTGGTGCATGGCGGCGGCCCGCAGATCGCCGACCTGCTGAAAAAAATCGGCAAACAATCCGATTTCATCCAGGGCATGCGGGTGACCGACGAGGAAACGCTCGACGTGGTGGAAATGGTGCTGGGCGGCCTGGTCAACCAGGACATCGTCACCCTCATCAACAAGCACGGCGGCAAGGCGGTGGGGCTGACCGGCAAGGATGGCAATTTCATCCACGCCAAGAAGATGCTGGTGGCGAACAAGGACAAGGCCGACGAAATGCTCGACATCGGCCAGGTCGGCGAAATCACCAGCATCGATCCGGAAATCATTCAGGTTCTGGATGCGCGCGACTTCATCCCGGTGGTGGCACCGCTCGGCGCCGACTCCGAGGGCAACGCCTACAACATCAACGCCGACGTCGCGGCGGGAAAAATCGCTGGCGTGCTGCAAGCGGAAAAAGTCATTTTTCTCACCAATACTCCCGGGGTGCTCGACAAAGCGGGGCAATTGCTGACCGGACTCATCCCGCGTGAAGTCGACGAGTTGATCGCCGACGGCACCATCTCCGGCGGCATGATTCCCAAGGTTGGCTACGCGGTGGACGCGGTAAACAGCGGCGTCAAAACCGCGCACATCATCGACGGCCGCGTCGAACACGCGCTGCTGCTGGAAATCCTGACACCGGAAGGCGTCGGCACGCTCATCAAGCGCGCCTGACCCGCCCCACTCTCAGCTCTCGACCCTCGACTCTCCGCTATAAATGCGCTACTGGCTGATGAAATCCGAACCCAGCGACGTCAGCATCGACGACCTCGCCGCCATGCCGAAGCAGAGCGTCGCCTGGTACGGCGTGCGCAACTATCAGGCGCGCAATTTCATGCGCGACCAGATGAAGCCCGGCGACAAGGTACTGTTCTATCATTCGTCGTGCGCCGAACCTGGCATCGCCGGGCTGGCCGAAGTTGGCGTGGCGGCGTATCCCGACGCCACCCAGTACGACCCGAAGAACAAATACTTCGATCCCAAGGCCACGCCGGAAACCCCGCGCTGGTTCAACGTCGATGTGAAACTGGTGAAAAAGACGCGACTGATGCCGCTGTCGGAAATCCGCGGTTACCCTGAGTTGGCCAACATGCGCATCCTGCAGCGGGGCAACCGCCTGTCGATCACCCCGGTCGATCCGGTCGAATACGCCTTCATCGTCAAGCACCTCTGATGCCGGAACTGGTCTCCGCGCTGTTCGCGGCCTACGTCGGCCTCGGGCTGGTGGTCGGTTTCGTCGCCGGCCTGCTCGGCGTCGGCGGCGGCCTCATCATCGTCCCGGT
>JBPPMF010000042.1:0-2359 GCA_051305915.1 Thiobacillus sp.
GCATCCATACCGTTCCGGCCAGCGCCAACGCGCTCGCCCAACCGGCGGGCGCGGGCAGCGTCGTCACCGCCAGCGGCAGGCTGCTTGCCCAGGTCAGCCCGGCGCCCAGCCAGTCCATCAGCCACACCGCCACATGCCACAGCGGCGGGATCAGCACCCCCAGCAAGGCCAGCGGCGTGATCAGCCAGCTCACCAATGGAATCGCCACCGCATTGGCCAGCGGCGAAATCAGCGAGACCTGCTGAAACAACAGGAATAGCACCGGTGCCAGCGCCAGCGTGACCGCCCATTGCACCGTGATCCAGCCACGCAGCTTGTCGGGCAGCGCAATGCGACCGAAAGTCACCCACAGGATCGCGGCCATGGCACCGAACGACAGCCAGAAACCGGCCGACAGCACCGCCCACGGATCGACCAGCAGCACGACGAACAACGCCACGATCAATGCAGTGAACGGCCGTGGTTCGCGTCGCCCCCAGAAGGCCAGCGCCAGCACGGTCAGCATGAACAGAGTACGCTGCGCCGGCACCTGAAAACCGGCCAGCAGCGCGTAGGCAAGCGCTGCCAGCACGGCCGCGATCAGCCCGGCCTGGCGGGCGGGGAGATGTTCCGCCTGGCGCGGCAGGCGCCGCCAGACGCTGGCCACCAGCCAGCCAGCGAGTGCGGCGATCATGGTGACGTGAAGGCCTGAAATGCTTAATAAATGATTGACCCCCGTTCGTGTGAACGCACGCCATTGACCATGCGGGATGCCGCGCTGGTCGCCCACCACCAGCGCGGCGATGACGCCGGCATAGGGCGCGTCGCCGAGCGTCGCGAATATGCGACCACGTACGGCCGCACGGGTTGCAGAAATCCAGGCGGCGGGTGTGTGTGCCTGCGCCGCGAGGCGCTGCGGCACCGGCGTTTCGCGCACATAGCCGCTGGCATTGATGCGGCGCTCCAGCATCCAGGCTTCGAGATCGAAGCCATGCGGATTGCTGGTGCCATAAGGCATTTTCATCCGTACGGTCAGTTGCCAGCGCTCGCCGGCTCGCATCCGCGTTTCGAAATCAGCGGCCTTCCGTGGCCAGTAGCGGGTCAGCTGAACCCGCTGCAGCGCCGGTGCATTCGGGGTGAGAACTCGCTCGACATCAAAAACGAAGCGCTCGCCGCGCGTGTTGGCATGCGGCAGTTCGGCAATCACGCCGACCAGTTCGATATCCACCCCCTGCCAGTGCGCGGGCAAGCGCTCGGCCATTCGCGCATCCGCCCGCCAGGCGGCCCAAGCAAAGCCCAGCGCCACGCACAGTAGCACCACGCCAAAACGACGAATGAATTCGAGAACAGGACGGGAAAATATCGGTAGCCACAGCACCGAGAGCAGCAACGGCAACAGCCACAGCCAGCGCAGGGGTGGCAACGCAGCCTGCTGTTGCAGCAGCCACACCCCCAAACAAAACGCGATGAGGGTAAGCCGCATCGCGAATGTGGATCAGGCCGGCTGCAAGCTTCCGTCGACCAGCCGCATCTGCCGGTCCATGCGCGCCGCCAGTTCGATGTCGTGGGTGACCACGACCAAGCTGGTCTGGTGTTTGCGGTTGAGTTCGCGCATCAGGTCGAACACCGCGTCGGCGGTGTGGCGGTCGAGGTTGCCGGTGGGCTCATCGGCGAGTATGCACGCAGGCTGAGTGACCAGCGCGCGCGCAATGGCAACGCGCTGACGTTCGCCGCCGGAAAGCTCGCCGGGGCGGTGATCGAGACGATGTCCGAGGCCGACCTCTTCAAGGATCGCAGCGGCGCGCGCCAGTGCCTCGGCACGTGCCATGCGGCGGATCAGAAAGGGCATGGCGGCATTTTCCTGCGCGGTAAATTCGGGCAGCAGGTGGTGAAACTGGTAGACGAAACCGAGCGAGCGATTGCGCAACTCGCAGCGCTCGGCTTCGGAAACCGCAAAGGGATCACGGCCCATCAGGGTGATCTTCCCGGATGTTGGCGTATCAAGCCCGCCCAGCAAATGCAGCAGCGTGCTCTTGCCCGAGCCCGAGGCGCCGACGATGGCGAGCGATTCGCCGGCGTGGACCGCCAGATCGACGCTGCCGAGTACCGGCACATCAGTCCGGCCCTGCCTGAAAATCTTGCCCAGCCCGGCACAACCCAACACGATCTCACTCATAGCGCAGTGCCTCCGCCGGATTGATGCGCGACGCACGCCAGCTCGGATAAAGCGTTGCGACCAGGCTGATCAACAGCGAAATCCCCGCGATCAGGCCGACGTCATTCCACACCAGTTTGGACGGCAGTTCATTGATGTAATACACATCGGCCGGGAACAGGTCCATGCCGGCCATACGTTCGATGATGGGCACCACGGTCTCAA
>JBPPMF010000047.1:0-20847 GCA_051305915.1 Thiobacillus sp.
GTTCACGAATCGCGCGAGTTGCTGGCGCTGCTGATGCAGATTGATCTCGACAGCCACATCCCACCTCAGTTATATATTGCCGTGGCCGAACTGCTGGCCTGGCTCTACCATCTGGAAGAAGCCGAAAAGCAGGGCCTTCCGAACCCTAACGCCTGACCAGAATGTCTTCTTCTCCGCTACACCGTTTGAGTCCAGCCGATCTGGACGAACAACTGGCGCGTTTCACCGTTCATTCGCGCACCGAAATCCTCTTCCTGCTGCGCGCGATCCAGAAGCGCAAGCTGCTGGTCAATCTCGATCTGCCGGGCAGCCGCCAAATCGTCGTCACCTCGATTCTGGCGGTGAACGAAGTCAGGAACACGGTGATTCTCGACAGCGCCCGCGGCGACGCGCTCAACCAGGAGCTGATGTCCGGCAATGGCAAGAGTGCAGAATTCATCACCCAGCTCGACGGGGTGTCGATCTCCTTTGACACCGGCCCAGTGAGCTTGTGCACCTATGAACAACTGCCGGCACTGCGCATTGCACTGCCGAAGTCGCTGGTTCGGCTGCAGCGCCGCGAGCACTTCAGGGTGACATTGCCGATTGCCAATCCAATCAAATGCATCGCACCATCGATATCGGCGGACGACCCGCAGCCGATCACCACGAACATCGTGGATATTAGCTGCGGCGGTGTGGCCATTACCGACGCCAGCGGACGTATCGGCAATGAAAGCGGGCTGATTCTAAAGGACTGCAAGCTGCTATTGCCCGAGTCGACCACGATCACCACGTCACTGGAAGTGCGCAACTCGGCACAGGTTCGACTACAAAACGGCGCGTTTCAGACCCGGCTGGGCTGCAAGTTTGTCGACCTGCCCAACGACATGGTTGCCCAGTTGCAGCGCTTTATCATGGATATCGAGCGCGCCCGGCGAGACAGTCTCTAAAACACGCATCCCCTACACACGAACAATTCGAGGAAGGCCATTATGAAAACGATTCAGCAGGACATTGACGAACGGACCAATCTGACCAGCTCCAATAAACTGGAGCTGCTGCTGTTTCGCCTGGGCGAGGATGCGAATCTTGACCGCAGCGAACTGTTCGGCATCAACGTCTTCAAGATTCGGGAAATCATCCCCATGCCGGTCATCACCGCTGTCGCCGGATCCTCGCCCAACATGATGGGCGTGGTCGACCTGCGCGGTCAGATCATCCCCGTGATCAATCTGCCGGCGGTGGCGGGATGCACCCCCAAAACCGGCCTGAACATTCTGCTGATCACCGAATACGCCCGCAGCACCCAGGCCTTTGCGGTGGAATCGGTGGAGGATATCGTGCGCCTCGACTGGAAGCAGGTGCTGTCGGCCGAAAGCAATGCCGCGGGCGGCATGGTCACCAGCCTCGCCCGTCTCGATGGTGAAAACAGCGACCGCCTCGCGCAAGTGCTGGACGTGGAAACCATCCTGCGCCAGGTGATGCCGTCGAACGAACTGGAAATCGACCCCGACAGCATCGGCCCCAAAGTGACGCTACGGCCCGGCACTGTCATCCTGGCAGCAGACGATTCGCTGATCGCCCGCACCATGATCGAACAGGGACTCGAAGCGATGGGCCTGCCATTCATCATGTGCAAAACCGGCAAGGAAGCCTGGGACCAGTTGCAGTCGATTTCGGACAAAGAACAGGCCGAAGGCAGAAGCGTGACAGACAAGATCGCCCTGGTACTGACCGACCTGGAAATGCCCGAGATGGACGGTTTCACCCTCACCCGCAACATCAAGCAAGACCCGCGCTTCAGCACCATCCCCGTCGTGATCCACTCCTCACTGACCGGCACCGCCAACGAAGCACACGTCAGGAATGTAGGCGCCGATGCCTATGTGGCGAAGTTTGTAGCGGAAGACCTGGCAGCCGCCCTGCGTAAGGCCCTGGGTGCCCATTAAGGTAGAGCTTCCCCCTCCTGGCTTGGTGGTTGCATAGGCGCGGAAATCGCGGCGGCCACGTTGTTGTAGGAGGGTCGCCCCGGCCCGATGCCGTGGTGCTTGCGAGGGTGCGAAAATCGCGGCGATACCCAGAGGGCATAAAGGCGCCGCTCCTACAGATGGAATACCACCTACCTCGGCATACCAGGTAGGAGGGTCGCCCCGGCCCGATGCTGTAGTGGTCGCCCGCCGCGAAAATCCCGGCAAGGCGCAACGCCCGCAGGTGGGTATGATGAATGACCGCTACACACCTGACGATCAATGGCCATTTCAGCGAACACGCCCATGCCGGAAGAGCACGCCAAGCCGCACGGGAAGGATTTGCGCAAGGGGCGGGTATCGCTCCAGGGTCAGGTGTATCACATCACCACGATCACTTTTGACCGGCAGCCGGTTTTCTCCGACTTCCGATCCGCACGCGTGCTGATCAATACCCTGCGGGAAGCACAGACGCGCGGCGAAGCAATGACGCTGGCTTTTGTGGTCATGCCCGATCACCTGCACTGGTTGCTGCAACTGGAGGCAAGGGCATCATTGTCGAGCGTGGTCGGCGCGGTTAAAGCCGTAACGGCGCAAGGCTTGGGGGGACGAATCTGGCAGAGCGGGTTTCACGATCACGCGCTTCGCCAGGAGGAAAACCTGACGCAACTGGCCCGCTATATCGTGGCCAACCCCTTGCGTGCCGGTCTGGTCCAGCGGGTGGAGGATTATCCGCATTGGGATGCGGTCTGGCTGTAGGTAGAGGGTGCCTTTATGCCCTTTGGGTAGTGCGAAAATCGCGGCGAGGCGCCGCTCCTACAGGGGGAATATCACCGCCTCCCGGCATATCCAGGGAGGGTCGCCGGGGCTTAAACGCCCATGGCCATGATTTCCTGGTAGGCGGATACGAGTTTGTTGCGCACCTGGACGGTTTGCTGCAGGGCGATGCTGGATTTCTGCAAGGAAATCATGGCGTCTGAGAGGCTGACTGTGGAATCGCCCATTTCGAAACGCTGGGCCATATGCTGCGATTGCTGTTGCATCTGGTTGACGCTGTCGAGCGAGGTTTTGAGAACCGAATGAAAATCGGGCGCACCCGTCACCTGCTTGGCTTGCAGGGGATTTTCGTTAATGGGGGACGTGCTTGCGGCGGTCGCTTTCAGTTGCGCGACCATCGCCTGAATTCTGCTGGTATCGATCATGCCTACGCTCATGGTGCCCTCCTCGGCGCTTCGTCTATCCAACCGCCTGCTCGGGCGGTTTTTCACGAACACACCTTACCAGCCGGCCGGCAAGCCATAAGCACGATAAGCGCTGGAAACCGGCTGCTATTCCCGCTATTGAAATATCCACCGATGTCGATAATTCGATCTCATAGCGATATCTTCATGGGAACACGCGATATGAACACGGCAATCGAAAACAGGGCGATCCATGACGCCAGCAGGATGAGGGAGCAATAAGATGGCAGCAGGCGAAATTGTGGTTCCGGGCAATATCAATATTATCGATATGACCCGAACCCCGGGTGGACAAAAAGTCATGCTGGCACTGGGCGTGGCGGTGGCTGTTGCGGTGATGGGTGCAGTCTGGATGTGGGGTCAGCAGCCTGACTATCGCGTGCTGTTCTCCAATTTCAGCGACCGCGACGGTGGCGCGATTGTCGCCGAGCTGGAAAAAATGAATATTCCCTACAAGTACGCCGAGGGCGGCGGTGCGGTGCTGGTTCCGGCCGAGCGCGTGCACGATGCGCGCCTGAAACTGGCTTCGCAGGGCCTGCCGAAGGGGGGCAATGTCGGCTTTGAACTGATGGAAAACCAGCGCCTGGGATCGTCGCAGTTCATCGAGCGGGTCAACTTCCAGCGCGCGATGGAAGGCGAGTTGGCGCGCTCGATCGAGTCGGTCTCTTCGGTGCAGGCGGCACGGGTGCATCTGGCGATGCCGAAGGAGTCGGTTTTTGTTTCCGAACAGAAGGCGCCCACGGCTTCGGTGCTGCTCAACCTGCATCCCGGCCGCACGCTGGACCAGCAGCAGGTGAGCGCGATCGTGCATCTGATTGCCAGCAGCATTCCGGAATTACCGATCAAGAATGTGACGGTGGTGGACCAGAACGGCAACCTGCTTTCCGATACGGGCAAGGCGGCCAGCATCAACGGCATGGATCCGAGCCAGATCAAGTATGTGCAGGAACTGCAGCAGAATGTGGTGAGACGAATCGAGTCGATCATCTCGCCGATCGTCGGCCCCGGCAACGTGCGTGCGGAGGCCACGGCGGATGTGGATTTCTCGCGCAGCGAGCAGGCAGTCGAATCCTACAAGCCGAACCAGACGCCGGATGCGATGGTGATCCGCAGCCAGCAAACCAGCGAATCGCTGAACGGCAATGGCAATCCGGGCGGAGTGCCGGGCGCGCTCACCAACCAGCCGCCACCGCCGGCTACCGCGCCGATCAATGCACCAGGACAAAACGCGGCCGCGCCAGCGAATGGGGCAGTCAACAACAATACGCGCAAGGATGCGACCGTTAACTATGAAGTCGACAAGACTATCCAGTATGTGCAGCAGGGTGTTGGTGGTCTGAAGCGACTGTCGGTGGCGGTGGTCGTCAATTACAAGAAGTCCACCAATGCGGAAGGCAAGGTGGAGATGACGCCGCTGACCGAAGCCGAGACCATCCAGGTCACCAATCTGGTCAAGGAAGCCATGGGCTTCAACGCGGAACGCGGCGACTCGATCAATGTGGTGAATACGCCATTCGCGCAGGCAGAACAGGAAGCGCTGCCCGAATTACCCTGGTGGAAGCAGCCGCAATATATCGAATACATGGAAATGGCGAAGACCGCGGGCAAGTATCTGCTGATGGCGCTGGCGTTAGTTATTCTGTACCTGCGTGTGCTGAAGCCGCTGATGAAGAAGCTCTCCGAAATTTCCAGTCGGCCCGCAGCCAACCTGAATCCGCAACTGCAGTCGGCCGAAATGACCGCGCTGCCAGGGCAAAGTAATTACCAGGACAATCTGTCGCGTGCACAAAAGATGGCCAGCGAGGACCCGCGGGTGGTCGCCAATATCGTAAAAACCTGGGTAGGCAGCAATGAGTGAAGCGAGCGGCGTCACCAAGGGAGCGATTCTGATGCTTGCACTGGGCGAGCAAGGCGCATCGGAAGTGATGAAGCATCTCGGCCCGCGCGAGGTGCAGAAACTGGGCGAAGCGATGTCGAGCATGAAGACCATCCCGCAGGAGGAGGTGGAAAACGTGCTGGAGAGCTTCAACACGGTGGTGAGTCTGAATTCCTCGCTGGGCGCGGATTCCAACGACTACATCCGCACCGTGTTGACCAAGGCGCTGGGCGACGACAAGGCTTCGTCGCTGCTGAACCGTATTCTGGGTGGTGGCGGCGACGCCAGCGGCATCGAAAGCCTGAAATGGATGGACGCCGAATCGGTGGCCGACCTCGTCCACAACGAACATCCGCAGACCATCGCAACCATCCTGGTGCACCTGGAGCGCGATCAGGCCTGCGAGGTGCTGAACTGCTTTACCGAGCGTCTGCGCAATGACGTGCTACTGCGCATCGCCACGCTCTCCGGCGTGCAGCCGACTGCGCTGCGCGAACTGAACGATGTGCTGACCAAGCTGCTGTCCGGCAACGACGTGATGAAGAAGCAGCCGATGGGCGGTACGCGCGCGGCGGCGGATATCCTCAACTTCATGAGCGGCGACAACGAATCCGCCGCCATGGATTACCTAAAAAGCTACGATCCGGAAATGGCGCAGAAGATCATGGACGAGATGTTCGTGTTCGAGAACATCCTGGACATCGAGGACCGCGGCATTCAGCTGCTGCTGCGCGAAGTGCAGTCCGATTCGCTCATCCTCGCGCTCAAGGGCGCATCGGAGGAGATGCGCGAGAAAATCTTCAAGAACATGTCGCAGCGAGCCGCTGAAATGATGCGGGAAGACCTGGATTCCAAGGGTCCAGTGCGGCTGTCCGAAGTCGAGGCGCAGCAGAAGGAAATCCTGATGGTGGTTCGCCGTCTGGCCGATGAAGGCCAGATTTCGCTCGGCGGCGGTGGAGAAGAGAAATATGTCTAGTGTCATTTCCAGTGCCGACCAGACAGCCTGCCAGCCATGGGAGATCGCCAGCTTCGAGGGTGATCCGCACGCGCTCAAGAATGCGAAATACGCCGGCATCACGCTGCCGACAATCGAGCAGATCAGCGCCATCCAGGAGCAGGCGCGGCAGGAAGGTTATCAGGCCGGCCATGCCGAGGGGCATACCAAGGGCTATGCCCAGGGCCAGCAAAAGGCGACCCTCGAAGCCAACAGACTTCGTGGTTTGGCAGACGCCTTCACAACTGAAATCGGCAAGGCCGACGAGGTCATTTCGCAGCACGTTCTCGATCTGGCCATCGACCTTGCCCGCGCCCTGCTGAAATCGGCACTGACGATCCGCCCCGAACTGGTCATCCCCATCGTCAAGGAAGCGGTTCGCTATTTGCCGGTCATGCAACAGCCGGCCCTGCTTTTCCTGAACCCGTCGGATGCGATTCTGGTCAAGGAAAAGATCGGCGATGAACTCAGCCAGACAGGCTGGCATCTGACCGACGATGCGCAGCTTGCCCCCGGCAGCTGCCGGGTTGAAACGGCCAGCAATCAGATTGACGCGTCCTTGCCCACCCGCTGGCAGCGCCTGATGGCATCGCTGGGAAAGGATTCCGATTGGCTCACCCCATGACACAAGCCCACAGCGACCGGTGGAAAGCCTATCTGCAGGATTGCGGCGAGTTGCTTGCGATTGCGGAACCGATGCAGGTGTCGGGCCGGGTCACCCGCGTGGCGGGCCTGGTGATGGAGGCAGTCGGCCTGAAGCTGGCGGTCGGCAGCGCCTGTACCGTCCCGTTGCCCAATGGCTCGCAACTGGAGGCCGAAGTGGTCGGTTTCGAGGGGGATCGGCTGTTCCTCATGCCGCAAAGCGACGTCGAGGGGATCGTGCCCGGCTCACGCGTGTTCCCGGTTGAGGTCATCCCTTCCCTGCCTGGCCTGGGCGAGATCAACCATCCGCGTCGACGGCCGAGCGACCGCACCCGCCATCTGCCGGTCGGCAACGCGCTGCTGGGGCGCGTGCTCGACAGCAACGGACGGCCACTCGACAACCTCGGTCCGCTGAACACGTCGGTCAATGCGCCGCTCAACACGCGCGCCGCCAATCCGCTGGGACGCGCCCCGATTACCGATATCCTCGACGTCGGCGTGCGCGCGATCAACAGCATGCTGACCGTGGGGCGAGGCCAGCGCATGGGTCTGTTTGCCGGTTCCGGCGTCGGCAAGAGCGTGCTGCTCGGCATGATGGCGCGCTACACCAGCGCGGACGTGATCGTGGTTGGCCTGATCGGCGAACGCGGCCGCGAGGTGAAGGAATTCATCGAACAGATTCTGGGCGAGGAGGGTCTGGCGCGCGCGGTGGTGGTGGCCGCCCCGGCCGACACCCCGCCGCTCATGAGATTGCAGGGCGCGTCCTACGCCACCGCCATCGCCGAGCATTTTCGCGACCAGGGGCAAAATGTGCTGCTGATCATGGATTCGCTCACCCGCTACGCCATGGCGCAACGCGAAATCGCGCTGGCGATTGGCGAGCCGCCCGCGACCAAGGGTTATCCGCCCTCGGTGTTTGCCAAACTGCCGGCGCTGGTCGAGCGGGCCGGCAACGGCAAGCCGGGCGGCGGTTCGATCACGGCTTTCTACACCGTACTGACAGAGGGCGACGACCAGCAGGATCCGATCGCCGATGCCGCGCGCGCGATTCTCGATGGCCATATCGTGCTGGACCGTTCGCTGGCCGAGAGCGGCCACTATCCCGCGATCAATATCGAGCAGTCGATCAGCCGCGTCATGCACAGCATCACCACGCCGGCGCATCAGCAGCTCGCGCACCGCCTGAAGAAACTGTATTCGCGCTATGAACGCAGCCGTGATCTCATCAACGTCGGCGCGTATGCGGCCGGCTCGGACCCGCTGCTGGACGAAGCCATCCGGCTGCAGGGCAGCATCGAAGCCTTCCTGCAACAGAATATTTCCGAGCACTCGAACGCGCAGGAAAGCATGGCCGCGCTCGAAACTCTGTTCCGATAAACCTGGACGATAAAGCTGAACATGGCCTCCCCCTCCGCACTCAATACGCTGATCGACCTGGCGAACAAGGCATCCGACGAAGCCGCGAAACTGCTGGGCACAGCGTTGCATGCCGGCGAGGAAGCCGATCAAAAACTCGATCTGCTGATGCAATACCGCGATGACTATGCCGCACGCTGCCAGTCGAGCCTGACCATTGGGATCAGCACGACGCATTTCAATAATTTTCAGGTATTCATGCAGAAGCTGGATCACGCCATTGCCGGCCAGCAAAAGGTGGTCGCCGATGCCAAACAGCGGATTGAGCGGGCGCGTGTGGCCTGGCAGGCCTGCGAGCAAAAGAAGATGTCGTTTGTCACGCTGGCGGAGCGGGCGGGCAAGGACGCCGCCCACCGCGAGTTGTGGCTCGACCAGAAGCAGAACGACGAACACGCCGCCCGGCGTGCACTGTACAAGCGAAACCCTTCCTGACAGGTAGATCCCCATGAACGCAACTGCCATGAACACCCCGCCCAGCCAAGCTGTGCAAGCCCAGCCGCCCAGCGGCAAGCAACAGGATTCCGCCACGCCTGAGATGCCATTCAGCCAGGTTTTGTCGAGCGAGATCGCGCAGAAGCGCGGCAACAGCGCGCCCAACGAGGGCAGTAACGCCAACGCCGATGCCCATGCAAAGCGCGATGCCAAGGCCGCAACGCCAGCGGAAACAAAAACAAACCCGGAAGACACAGCCGAAATAAGGACAAACCTGGAAGACACAGCCGCTGCCACGTCTGACGAGAGTCCGCTTGCCCTGCCCCAGAACCCGGGCGCGGAGGCCATGATTGCTTTGCCCCCGACCACGGGCGCGGAGGCCATGATTGCTGTAGCCATCAACCCGGATCAGCTGCGGCTGACGCCTGCGGGAACGGGAACGGGCGATGCGGAGACGGGAGAGCCGTCCGGGCTGATGCCGAACGGCCTGCCTTTCCAGGGCGCCCGTAAAGGCCGATCGCAGCTAGCCAGCCAGATTGCAGATTCTGAGCGCGGCATGCCGAAAACCGATACTGCGCTGCCTAGCAAAGCCAATGCGCTAACTGCCACGACGACCGCGGCCAGCGTTTTTGCGGAACGGCTGGCCGCAATCCAGCAGCCGGGTGCGATCAAGCCGGGAGAGTTCACAGCAGATCTGATGGGCCATCCCGCCATGCGCGCCGCCTCGCATGCCCCGCTGGAATCCCCGCACACGTTCAATGAAGTGGCGGCCGCCAGACTGGCGCCGTCGCTGGGCACCTCGGCCTGGAATCAGGCCCTGGGCGAAAAACTCGTCTGGATGGCGGCCGGCTCGCAGCAGACCGCCACGCTCACGCTCAACCCGCCGAATATGGGACCGCTGCAAATCGTCCTGAACATTTCGAACGAGCAGGCCACGGCCAGTTTCTTCTCCGCCCAGCCCGAGGTTCGCCAGGCGCTGGAATCCGCCTTCCCGCGCCTGAAGGAGATGTTGAATGAGGCCGGTATCGAGTTGGGTCAAGCCACGGTGAGCGCGGATACGCCGCAGCAGAACGACACGCCCGAGCGACAGGAACAGCGGATCGCGGCTGCTTCCGCGCGGGCAAACGAGGCGGTCACCAGCGGCCAGCTCGGCCTTCAGTCGCCAGCCTTGCATGGCGGACGCGGCCTGGTCGATACATTCGCCTGACGCAGCGCCGCCGGCGCCGGGCCTGCCTGACAGGTCCGGCGACTCGGAATCAAACGATATACGTCCCTTTTCCCCCTCTTTTTCCTGCATCGAAGGCGCTGGTTTTTTTCGATAATGGCAAACATCCCCACCTCACCACGCATCCAGAGGAACCGTATCGATGGCCAGACCTCCCGCACCAGCCGAGCTCGACGAAGCCGCGGAACTCGCACCGGCCAAAAAGTCGAAGAAAAAGCTGTTCCTCATCATCGGCATCCTGGTGGTTCTGCTGGCGGGTGGCGGCGGCGCTGCCTGGTTCTTTACCCAGGATAAGGATGCAACCAAGGAAGCGAAAGCCGCCCCACCCAAGGCACCCATATTCATGCCGCTGGAAACCTTCATCGTCAACCTGCAGGAAGGCGAGCAGTATCTGCAAACAGACATCACGCTGCAGGTAACCGACCCGGCGCAGATCGACGCACTCAAGCTGCATATGCCGCGTGTTCGCAGTCGCCTGCTGAGCCTGCTCTCCAGCAAATATGCCGATGAGCTGGCCACGGCTGAGGACAAGGAAGCCCTCGCGCAGGCCGTTCTGGCGGAAGTGAACCAGCCGTTCACCCCCGAAGGCAAGCCGCAACAGATTGAAGACGTGCTGTTCACTTCATTCGTGATTCAGTAAGCCAGATTATCCATGGCCGACAATTTTCTCTCGCAGGATGAAGTCGACGCGCTGCTGAAGGGCGTGACGGGCGAGGCCGATGAGGCGCCGGCCGAAGCGGAAAGCAATTCGGGCGCACGCCCCTATAACCTGGCCACGCAGGAACGCATCGTGCGCGGCCGTATGCCGACGCTCGAAATCATCAACGAGCGTTTTGCGCGCCTGCTCCGCATTGGTCTCTACAACTTCCTGCGGCGCGGGGTGGAAATTTCAGTTGGCCCGGTGCGGGTTTCGAAATACAGCGAATTCATCCGCAATCTGGTGGTGCCCACCAATCTGAATCTGGTGCAGTTCAAACCGCTGCGCGGCTCGGCGCTGATGATTTTCAACCCCGACCTGGTTTTCCTCATGGTCGACAACCTGTTCGGGGGTGACGGGCGCTTTCATACGCGCGTCGAAGGCCGCGATTTCACCCAGACCGAGCACCGCATCATCCAGCGGGTGCTGGGTATTGTGTTCGAGGCCTACTCGAAATCCTGGGAGCCGGTTTATCCGATCCAGTTCGAGTTTGTCCGTTCGGAAATGAACACCCAGTTCGCCAATATCGCCACGCCCAACGAAGTGGTAGTGGCAGTCACCTTTGCCATCGAGCTTGGACAGATCAGCGGCGAAATGCATCTCTGCATGCCCTATTCGATGATCGAGCCGATCAAGGATATGTTGACCAGTAGCCTGCAGGCCGAAAACCTGGAGGTGGACAAACGCTGGATCCGTCTGATGCGCCAACAGATCCAGTTGGCGGAAGTCGAGATCGTCGCTGATCTGGGCACGGCGCAAGTCAGCCTGCGCGACATTGTCGATATGAAAGTCGGCGACATCATTCCCATCGACATGCCGAAAACCATCGAGGCCAAGGTGGACGGCGTGCCGGTGCTGGAATGCGCCTACGGGAAATTCAACGGTCAATACACCCTGCGCGTCGAGAAATTGCTGTCGAACAGCCACGATTCGCAAACAGGAGATAAACATGTCTGACGACACCAACCAGGCCATCGCCGAAGACGATTGGGCGGCCGCCATGGCCGAACAAGCCATCCCTGCCGCACCTGCCGCGCCCAGCCCCGAAATCTTTCAGGAGTTTTCAGGCGCCACCACGTCCGGCGGGATGGCCAAAGACATCGACTTCATTCTCGACATCCCGGTGCTGATGACCGTGGAATTGGGGCGCACCAAGATCACGATCAAGAACCTGCTGCAGCTGGCACAGGGTTCGGTGGTCGAACTCGACGGTATGGCTGGCGAACCGATGGACGTGCTGGTCAACGGCTGCCTGATCGCGCAAGGCGAAGTGGTGGTGGTGAACGACAAGTTCGGCGTGCGCCTGACCGACATCATCACGCCCGCGGAACGGATCCGGAAACTCAACAAATGAAATCTGCACTGATCGCTGTGTGGCTGTTGCTGGGCCTGCCGGCAATGGCGCAGACGACCGGCACGTCACTTGCCGCCCCGACGGAACCGGAAATCTCCGCCGCGGGCAGCCTGTTTCAGGTGTTCATCGGCCTGGTCGCCGTATTGCTGCTGATCGCCGCCACCGCCTGGGTTGCCAAACGTTTCGGCGTCATGCACGGCGGCTCGTCCAGCCTGCTGCAGGTCATCAGCAGCGCGTCCGTCGGCACCCGCGAGCGCGTGGTCGTGCTTGAAATCGGGGAATCCTGGCTGGTGGTAGGCGTGGCCCCGGGCAGCGTCAATGCCCTGATGACCCTGCCCAGAGGCGAAGCCAAACCCATGGCTGCACCCGACCTCAATCCCGGCTTCGCTGCACGCCTGCACCAGTTGATCGAGAAACGCCGTGGCCTGTAAGCAGCACCCGCGCATGATCCACTGGGCCTTCGCGCTGATCGCACTGGCGCTGCCCTCGCTGGCGCTGGCCCAGGGCGCGGGTCTACCCGCATTTACCAGCACGCCCGGCGCCGGCGGCGGCCAGACCTACACTCTGAGCCTGCAAACCCTGCTGTTTCTCACCTCGCTGTCGTTCCTGCCGGCCGCCCTGTTGATGATGACAAGCTTCACCCGCATCATCATCGTGCTGTCGCTGCTACGGATGGCGCTCGGCACCCAGTCGACCCCGCCCAACCAGGTGCTGATCGGCCTGGCCCTGTTCCTGACCCTGTTCGTGATGGGCCCGACCTTCGACAAGATATACACCGAGGCCTATCAGCCGCTGTCGGAAAATACAATCCAGATGCAGGAAGCGCTGGAAAAGGGTGCGGTTCCCCTGCGCGCCTTCATGCTGAAACAGACGCGTGAAACCGATCTTGCGATGTTCGCCAAGATGTCCGGCACCAACGGCATCAACACGGCCGCCGACATCCCAATGCGCGTGCTGATCCCGGCCTACATCACGAGCGAACTGAAGACCGCGTTCCAGATCGGCTTTGCCGTGTTCATCCCCTTCCTCATCATCGACATGGTGGTCGCCAGCATTCTGATGGCGATGGGTATGATGATGGTGTCGCCTGCCATCGTCTCGCTGCCATTCAAGATCATCCTGTTCGTGCTGGTCGATGGCTGGAATCTGTTGCTCGGCTCGCTATCGCAGAGTTTTTACTGATCGACACCCGCCATGACACCTGAAAGTGTAATGACCATCGGCCGCACCGCGCTGGAAATCACGCTCCTGGTTTCGGCGCCGGTGCTGCTGGCCACCCTGATCGTCGGTTTGATCGTCGCCGTCTTTCAGGCTGCCACCCAGATCAACGACGCCAGCCTTTCGTTCATTCCCAAGGTGCTTGTGGTACTCATCACATTCGCCCTCGCCGGGCCCTGGATGTTGACCGTGATGACCGACTACATGCGGCGGGTATTCACCGGCCTGCCCGGCATCATCGGCTAGTTTCGAATGCGCAAGATCCTCGGGTCGGAGACGGGCCGCCCGCAGTTCCCAGTGGCATTCTCCTGTGGGAGTGGCGCCTTTATGCCCTCTGGGTATCGGGGCGATTTTCGTGCCTTCGCGAACACCACGGCATCGGGCCGGGGCGACCCTCCTACAACAACGTGGCGGCCGCATCCCATGCAAACGTGGCGGCCCCCTGTAGGAGCCCCGCCTCGGGGCGATTTTCGTGCTTTCGCGAAAACCACGGCATCGGTGCGATTTTCGCACCATCGCGAACACCACGGCATCGGGCCGGGGCGACCCTCCCACCAATGATCAGCCTCACTGACGCCCAGCTCAATGCCTGGCTGATCAGCTTTGTCTGGCCACTCACCCGCATTCTCGGAATGATCATGGTGGTCCCAGTATTTGCTCACCGATCGGTGCCTGGCCGCGTCAAGATCGGGCTTGGTATTTTTATCACGCTGATCATCGCCCCCACCCTGCCGCCCATGCCCGACGTGGGGTTGGGGTCCTGGCAGAGCCGGTTCATTTTGGTTCAGCAATTGCTCATTGGCATCGCGATCGGCTTTGTCATGCGCATCGCATTCGCCGCGGTCGAAGCTGCGGGCGAAATCATCGGTTTGCAGATGGGTTTGGGCTTCGCATCATTTTTCGACCCACAAAGCGCCGGTCAGACGCTGGTGCTCGCCCGCTTCTTCAACATACTGGCGACGCTGGTGTTTCTGGCGGTGAACGCCCACCTGCTATTGATCGGAGTGCTGGTCGAAAGCTTTCAGACGCTCCCCATCAGCCAGCAAGCCATCTCGTCCGACGGGTTCTACAACGTGGCCGCCTTCGGCTCCACCATATTCAGTGTCGGTCTGCAATTGTCGTTACCGCTGATCACCATTTTGCTGATGACCAACCTGTCGCTCGGTATCCTCACGCGCTCAGCGCCCCAACTCAACATTTTTGCCATCGGTTTTCCCATTACCCTGGGGGTTGGCCTGATCGTGCTGACGATCACCCTGCCCTATTTCGCGCCCCAGTTTGAACAGTTGATCCAGAACGGATTCAAGGCTATGACCATGGTGATCCAGACCTTGCGTCCGGGGGGCGGGTAAGCACGACAATCGCGGCTAAAGTCGCTCCCACAGGAGATGGCGTACGCATGGGCATAAATGTGGGAGGGACTTCAGCCCCGATGCCGTGGTACTTGAATACGCAAAAAAAAAAGCCCCGGGTCGGGGCTGCTGCAATAGAGGTCTGCGAAAGCGAGGTGGCATGCTCACGCAAGCCGCACCAAACCTGGCGTTTAAAACCCCAGGCTGTCTAGCAAATCGTCGACCTGGCTCTGGTCGGCCACGACATCGCTTTTATTGGTAGGGTTGATCTGCGGGCCGTTGAGCAGGCCGCTATTGGCATTGCCGCTATTGGCATTACTGGTATTGCTTTCGCGTTTGACCTCGGCCGGGGAATAGTCGAGCAGCAACTGAACCAGCTGCTGTTCGAGGTTATGCGCCAGATCGGTGACCTTGCGGATGACCTGGCCGGTAAGGTCCTGAAAATCCTGCGCCATCATGATTTCGAGCAACTGCTGCTTGGTGGCGCTGGTGTCGTTGCGCACATCAGCCAGGCATTGCATGGTCATGGTCGCCATGTCGCGGTAATTGGCTTCGGAGAACGGCGCTTTGAAGGTGGTCTGCCAGCCATTCAGGATTTCATCGGCACCTGCGTCAATGCGCTCCTGCATGGGAATGGCGGCATCGGTGGCGTTGAGCACGCGCTGGGCGGCCTGTTCGGTCATGCGGGCCACATAGTTCAGACGTTCGCGGACATCGGGGATGTCGTGCGTCGCCTGTTCCACCACCTTGTCGAGTCCCAGTTCGCGCAGGCTGTCGTGCAAGGTGCGGGTAATCTGGCCAACCCGCGCCAGCATCACATCGTGTTCGTTCACCGCGCCACTTGCAGCATTGTGCTCGAGAGCTGCCACTGCAGCACCAGCGAGTTGCGCTTCCACGTCAGGCTCCTGCTTTTTCAAGTTTTTCGAATATTTTGCTGAGCTTCTCGTCGAGGGTGGCGGCGGTAAATGGCTTGACCACATAGCCGTTTGCCCCGGCCTGTGCGGCGGCGATGATGTTTTCCTTTTTGGCCTCGGCCGTGACCATCAGCACCGGTAGCTTGGACAGCGCAGCGTCGGCACGGATATTCTGCAGCATGGTGAGGCCGTCCATGTTCGGCATGTTCCAGTCGGACACAACAAAGTCGAAATTGCCCGCCCGCAGCTTGGCCAGACCATCGGCCCCGTCTTCAGCTTCTTCTACGTTGGAATAGCCCAGTTCCTTGAGCAGATTGCGCACGATGCGGCGCATCGTGGAGAAATCGTCAACAACCAGAAACTTCGTATTTGGGTCAGCCATACATAACTCCAATGATGCGGTTTATTTTGCTACTGAATAATCGGCAAAGCGGCGCCAAACTTGAGCCGGAAAGCCTCCAGATGAAGACGATACACGAGAAGATCAGACCCGCATTGCGCGGTTGCCATGCGCCGCGAAGAACTCCATCACCCGCCGTGGCAAATCACGCAAAGGGGCGACATCATGGGTGGCGCCAATCGCAATCGCCTCTTTGGGCATGCCAAACACCACGCACGAGGCCTCGTCCTGCGCCAGGTTGTAGGCGCCGGCCTTTTTCATTTCCAGCATCCCAGCTGCGCCGTCCTTGCCCATGCCGGTGAGTATCACGCCGACCGCGTTCTTGCCGGCACTGGCCGCAGCCGAATTGAACAGGACATCGACCGAGGGACGGTGACGGTTCACCGGCGGCCCCTGGTCGAGCTTGGTCATGTAGTTGGCGCCGCTGCGCACCAGCAGCAAGTGGGAATGGCCCGGCGCAAGATAGGCGTGGCCCGGCAGCACGCGCTCCCCGCCTTCGGCTTCCTTGACGGATATCTTGCTGAGTTTGTCGAGCCGGGCAGCAAATGAACGGGTGAAGCCTTCCGGCATGTGCTGGGTGATCAGGATGCCGGGGCTGTCCGGTGGAAGCTGGATCAGGAAGTCCTTGATCGCTTCGGTGCCGCCAGTGGAGGCACCGATGATGATCAACTTTTCGCTACTGACAAATGTATTGCGCACGGCCGCCAGCATGGGACTGGATTGCTGCCCCGCCCCAGGCGGCGTACGCGGCTTGATCCTGGCGCGTGCCGCAATGCGGATTTTTTCCGCGATCAGGTCGGTGTATTCCAGCATACCGCTCTGGATCGACACTTTGGGCTTGGTGACGAAATCCACCGCGCCCAGTTCCAGCGCGCGCATGGTGATGTCCGATCCTCGCTCGGTCAGCGACGACACCATCACCACCGGCATCGGGCGCAAACGCATCAGCTTTTCAAGGAAATCCAAGCCATCCATTTTCGGCATTTCCACATCCAGCGTCAGCACATCTGGATTGGTCTGCTTGATGAGATCGCGCGCCACCAGCGGATCGGGCGCCACACCCACCACTTCCATGTCTGACTGGCTGTTGATGATTTCCTTCATCACGCCGCGAATCAGCGCCGAGTCATCCACAATCAAAACTTTGATTTTTGTCATATTCACTTCCTGTGCAACGGCCAGATGGGCGATCAGAACAAGTCGATCTCGCCGCTGACATCGCCCGTCTTCAGACGGTTTGCATAATCCCGTTCACGATTTACAAGCGTGTAGTTATTCAGCTGTTTGAGTTTTTTCACCAGCACCTTGCCTGTGGCCGGAAAGAAATACACCTTGCGCGGGTGTATGTCGTTCAGGTCCTCGGCGACGATCCGGATGTTCTCGGCATGCAGGAACTCCCGCACAAACTGGGCATTGCGCTGACCGACATTGATGCTGGTAAAGCCACGCAGCACATTGCCGCCGCCGAACACCTTGGCCTCCAGGTTTCCACGCTTGGCGCCGGCCTTGAGAATCTGGTTAATCAGCACTTCCATGGCGTAAGCACCGTAACGCATCGACGCGGACATTGGGCTACCGGCTTCTCCGCCACCATCCGGCAGCATGAAATGGTTCATGCCGCCAATGCCCGAAATGCGATCGCGAATGCAGGCCGCGACACAGGAACCCAGCACGGTGACGATCAGCATTGGCTTTGACGTGAAGTAATACTCGCCAGGCAGTATCTTGGCCGCTTCGGCGTCGAAATTCCGATCGTAATACAGGTTGGTCGCAAGCTGCTCTTCAATGGCAGGATTCATGCGCCTTTCCTTGCGCCGCCGTGACGGGGATCGAGTTCATAGACCGTCTTGCCGCGCAGCTTGAATGCATCGGTCGCATACAGAAAGTTTTCTGAATGCCCCGCGAACAGCAGCCCATCCGGCTTCATCAGCGGCACAAACCGCGCAAGAATCTTGCCCTGCGTGGGCTTGTCGAAATAGATCATCACATTGCGGCAAAAGATCACGTCAAACGGCCCACTGACCGGCCAACTGCCGCCCAGCAGGTTGAGCGGTTTGAAGGTAATCAGCTGGCGCAACTCGGGGCGCACCCGCACCAGTCCGGAACGCTCGCCCTTACCCCGTTGAAAGAAGCGTTTGAGGCGATCCTGTGCCATTTTCTCGATCCGATCGAGCGGGTACACCCCGTTGGCGGCCGTCTCCAGCACATTGGTGTCGATATCCGTGGCCACGATACTGACCGGCGGCGTAAGTGTGCCCAACGCCTCGCACACCGTCATTGCAATCGAATAGGGCTCTTCCCCGGTCGAACTGGCAGAACACCAGATCGTCAGCGGCGCCTTCGTTTTTTTCACATGCTCGGCCAGGACGGGGAAATGATGTGCCTCGCGAAAAAATGAGGTCAGGTTGGTCGTCAGCGCGTTGGTGAAGGCTACCCACTCGTCGTTGTCGCGTCCGCTTTCCAGCCCATCGAGGTATTCCACGAAGGAATTCAGCCCCTTTGCCCGCAAACGGCGCGCCAGACGGCTATAGACCATTTCCTGCTTGCTTTCGCTGAGCGAGATTCCGGCCTGCCTGTAGATCAATGCCCGCACACGATCAAAGTCGCGTGGCGTAAATTCGAATATCTTGGTGTTATCCGATGGCTTTTTTTGTTCGGGCGTCATGTCGAAATTACTGGTTGATTCACTGCCGCGTTTTCAACAGAAAGGCGGGGTTAAGTCGAGCCCGTGACTACTTGTCCTGCACCGCTTAACACTGCGCTACCAGCAAGCCGGCCAATCCCGTCGAGGAATCGGCCAACCCAGCGCACTTATCTGTCTATCTACCAGCCAGCATCTTCTTGCGCGGGGCAGAAGCAGCCGATTTAACCGATTTAACCTGGGCATGCGCCCGGGCATCGTGGCGCGCTGCAACGGGCGCACTCTGCGCACCTGCCACCAACCTGAATGCACCGACCAGTTCGGTCAGCTTGACCGCCTGTTCCTGCAGACTTTCGGACGCAGCTGCGGCCTGTTCGACCAGAGCGGCGTTCTGCTGGGTGATTTCGTCCATCTGGCCCACAGCCTGGTTAACCTGCTCGATGCCGGCGCTCTGCTCCTGGCTCGCCTCGGCGATGCCGCTCATGATATCGGTCACCAGTTGCACCGAGGTCACGATGTCATCCATCGCCTCGCCGGTCTCGTCGACCAGTTTGCCGCCAATATCGACCTGTTCCACCGAATCGCTGATCAGGATCTTGATTTCCTTGGCGGCACCGGCCGAGCGCTGAGCCAGGTTGCGCACTTCGGCGGCCACCACGGCAAAGCCACGGCCCTGCTCGCCAGCACGCGCAGCTTCCACCGCAGCGTTCAGCGCCAAAATGTTGGTCTGGAACGCAATGCCGTCGATCACGCCGATGATGTCGGCAATCTTGCGCGAGCTTTGCTTGATCGAAGCCATGGTGTCGACCACCTTGCCGACAATCTTGCCGCCCTTAGCTGCGATGTCGGCAGTGGAAAGCACAAGCTTGTTGGCATGTGCAGCGTGCTCGGCATTCTGCTTGACGGTGCTGGTGAGTTCTTCCATCGAACTGGCCGTTTCTTCCAGCGAGGAGGCCTGCGATTCGGTACGGCCGGAGAGGTCGGCATTGCCAGTGGCGATTTCGCTGGCGCCCATGCTCACCATGTCGGTGCTTTGCTTGATCTGGCCAACCAGCAATTTGATGTTGATCTGCAGCACGCGCAGCGATTGCATCAACGCCGACAACTCATCAGCTCCAGTCGCATCGATCCCACCGGTCAGATCACCCGCACTCATGCGCTCGATATCCTTTCGGGTACGGTCCAGCGGCTTGACCACACTACTGTAGGCCAGCACAGCGAACAACACCGCCATTGGCACCCCGAATGCAGCAATCGCCATCAACCAACCGGTGAACTGCTGATTGGCTTCGTTCGTTGCCAGCCAGGCCAAAACCCCCATCCCAACAAACAGGATGCTCATTGCGGTGGCGGCCACCGCCAGCATCGCTTTCAGGGAATACGTCCTTACGATGCCAAAGCGTTGCAGTACGGATGGCCGGACCGCTTTGCCTTCATGGATTTCGAGGCCCTTGTCGCCCGCCTTGACGGCGCGGTAGGCAGCGTCTGCAGCCTGAACCTGCTCCCGGCTGGGCTTGGTCCGAATGGAGGAATAACCAACGGTTTGCCCGTTCTCGATAATCGGGGCCGCATTGGCCTCGACCCAGTAGTGGTCGCCGTTTTTGCAACGGTTTTTCACCAGACCGGTCCACGCCTTGCCACTTTTGAGCGTGCGCCAGAAATCCGCGAAGGCCTCCACCGGCATGTCGGGGTGGCGCACGATATTCTGTGGCTGCCCCAACAGTTCTTCTTCACTGAACTGGCTGATGTTGATGAAGTCCTGGTTGACGTAGGTGATGTTGCCGTGGAGGTCCGTCTTCGACACCACCGTTTCGGTGTCCTTCATGACATATTCGACATTGGTTACCGGCATATTCGAGCGCATTGCGTGTTTCCTTCCTGGGGGCGAATTACTGCTTAACGTCATCAACCTGTGGTCCAGCATGCGAGCGCATGGGGTCAGGCATTTCATTCATTAATATCGGCGACTCACATCCGAACCTTAAAACCTTTTACACGTATTTCCGCAACCAAATGGCAACGGCCTGTTTCTGTCGATTCAGTGCCATGTCAAGCGGCGACATCCTTATCGCATCCTTATCGTAGGGGTGCGACTATATAGCGGATCCGGGCGGGTGCCCCCTGCAATCGCAGGCGCTACGAAAGCGCCGCGATTTCGCTGCTTAGTGCTTAGAACTCTTCCCACTCCTCGCTACCGCCGCCTGCGACCGCAAGCTTGTTCTTGTTCGGGATGGCCTTCTGCGGTGCCGACTTGGGTTTGGCTCTCGGTGCTGCGCTTGCCGAACTCGTGTGCGATGAAATCGCGGGACGCTGGCTGTAGTTGCCGCCCTCCATCTTGAACACGCTGACCGCCTGGGAAAGCATGCCGGCCTGATCCTGCAGGCTCTCGGCTGCTGCCGCAGCCTCTTCCACCAGGGCTGCGTTTTGCTGGGTCACTTCGTCCATCTGGGCGATGGCCTGGTTGACCTGCTCAATACCGGAACTCTGTTCCTGACT
>JBPPMF010000080.1:0-11451 GCA_051305915.1 Thiobacillus sp.
GATATTGCCCCGGCGCTGAAGTCCAAGGTGAGCAGCAACGACACGGTTTTCCTGTTTGCGCGACCTGGTACCAGTGGTGCCCCGGTAGCGGCGGTCCGCAGCACAGCCGGCAGCCTGCCGCTTGAATTCAGCCTCGATGACAGCATGGCAATGAACCCCGGGAATGTCCTCTCGCGGCACAAGGAAGTGGTGCTGGTGGCGCGGGTTTCGAAGTCGGGCAATCCGATCAGCCAGCCTGGCGATTTCGAGGGTCGGATTTCGAGCGTGAAGGTCGGTGCGACTGGCGTGAAGCTATTGATCGATCAGGTTCTGCCTTGAGGTCTGGCTGCTGACGCGCGGGAAAAACCGGCCATTTTTACGCCGCCGGGTGAGCGAAACGTGTTGCCGGCGCATTGAGCGGTAACAGGGGATGGAGTAGAATCCGTCATCACCCGCCCCCGCCCATAAAATGACGAAGTATGTGTTTGTCACTGGTGGGGTGGTTTCTTCCCTCGGGAAAGGGATCGCCTCCGCTTCACTCGCTGCGCTGCTCGAATCGCGCGGTATCCGTGTCACCCTGTTAAAGCTCGATCCGTACATCAACGTCGATCCTGGAACCATGAGTCCGTTCCAGCACGGCGAGGTGTTCGTGACCGATGACGGTGCGGAAACCGACCTCGATCTCGGCCATTACGAGCGCTTTTCCCGCGCGCGGATGAGCCGGCGCAACAACTTCACCACCGGTCAGATCTATAAATCCGTGATCGACAAGGAGCGCCGCGGCGACTACCTTGGCGGCACGGTGCAGGTCATTCCGCACATCACCGACGAAATCAAGCGCCATATCCGTGATGGGGCAGGGGACGCCGATGTGGCGCTGGTTGAAATCGGCGGGACGGTGGGCGACATCGAATCGCTGCCTTTCCTCGAAGCCATCCGCCAGATGGGTTTCGAAGATGGCCCCGAAAACACCTGCTTCATCCATCTGACGCTGCTGCCTTACATTGCGACCGCCGGCGAGCTGAAAACCAAGCCGACCCAACACAGCGTGAAGGAATTGCGCGAAATCGGTATTCAGCCTGACATCCTGCTGTGCCGCGCCGACCGTGAGATTCCGCTGGATGAGCGGCGCAAGATCGCACTGTTCACCAATGTGCGCCCCGAGGCGGTGATCGAGATGCTGGACGCCGATTCGATCTACAAGATTCCGGCGATGCTGCACGATCAGATGCTCGATGAGATCGTCTGCCACAAGCTGAAAATTCTGGCGCGTGCGGCCGACCTGACCATCTGGAAGAGTCTGGTGCATGCACTGGAAAATCCGCAGCACACGGTCAACATCGCGTTTGTGGGCAAGTATGTCGACCTGACCGAGTCTTACAAGTCGCTGTCCGAATCGATGATCCATGCCGGCATGCATACCAAGAGCCGGGTGAAGATTCATTACATCGATTCCGAGCAGATCGAAAATAGTGGCGTTGACTGCCTGAAGGACATGGACGCGGTCCTGGTGCCCGGCGGTTTCGGCAAGCGCGGCGTCGAGGGCAAGATTGCCGCCATCCGTTATGCGCGTGAGAACAAGGTGCCGTATCTGGGGATCTGCCTCGGCATGCAGCTCGCTGTGGTCGAGTATGCCCGCGATGTCGCGGGCATGGCGGACGCCCATTCGACCGAGTTCGATCCGGCGACCACGCATCCGGTGATCGGTCTGATTACTGAATGGCTGGATCGAGGCGGCCAGGTCGAGAAACGCAGCGAACAATCCGACCTCGGCGGCACCATGCGCCTCGGCGGCCAGCCGTGCGACCTCAAGGACGGCACGCTGGCGCGCGAGGTGTATGGCGCGGCCAGTATCACCGAGCGCCATCGCCATCGCTACGAAGTCAACAACATGCTGTTGGCCGGGCTTGAAGCCGAGGGGCTGGTGGTCGCCGGACGCGCACCGGGCACCGACCTCTGCGAAATCGTCGAACTGCCGACTACGATCCATCCCTGGTTCGTCGGCTGCCAGTTTCATCCCGAATTCACCAGCAACCCGCGCAATGGCCATCCGCTGTTTATCGCGTTTGTGAAGGCCGCGCTGGCGCATCAGCAGGAACATGCCGAATGAAACTCTGTCATTTTGAAGCGGGCCTCGATCAGCCACTATTCCTTATTTCAGGCCCCTGCGTGATCGAATCCGAACAGCTGGCGATGGATACCGCTGGCCAGCTGAAGGAGTTGTGCGCGGGGTTGAATATTCCGTTCATCTACAAGTCCTCGTTCGATAAAGCAAACCGTTCGTCGACGGCGTCCTTCCGCGGACTGGGGCTGGACGAGGGCTTGCGCATCCTGTCCGAGGTCAAGAAACAGATTGGCGTGCCGGTGCTGACCGACGTGCATGAAGACACGCCGCTGAATGAAGTGGCCGCGGTGGTCGACGTGCTGCAGACGCCGGCTTTCCTGTGCCGCCAGACCAACTTCATCCAGAACGTTGCGCGTACCGGGCTCCCGGTCAATATCAAGAAGGGCCAGTTCCTGGCGCCGTGGGACATGCAGAACGTGGTCGACAAGGCGCGCGAGGTCGGCAACGAGCAGATCATGGTGTGTGAGCGCGGCGTGTCCTTCGGCTACAACACGCTGGTGTCCGACATGCGCGGTCTGGCGATCATGCGCGCCACGCAGTGTCCCGTTGTGTTCGACGCCACGCATTCGGTGCAACAGCCGGGTGGGCAGGGTGCGACCAGCGGTGGCCAGCGCGAATTCGTGCCGGTGTTGGCACGTGCGGCCGTGGCATCGGGCGTGGCGGGGGTGTTCGCTGAGACGCATCCGAATCCGGAAGCCGCGCTGTCGGACGGCCCCAATGCGTGGCCGCTCGGGATGATGAAGGAATTGCTGGAAACGCTGAAGGAAATTGACGCGCTGGTGAAACAGCGCGGATTTATTGAACATAAATTGATGAAAACCTGATCGGCAAAGATTGCCGACAAAACTGAACAAGGAAAAGCAATTGAGCGCCATTATCGATGTCATCGCACGGGAAATTCTGGACTCCCGCGGCAATCCTACTGTTGAAGCCGATGTGTTGCTGGAGTCCGGTGTGCTGGGGCGCGCCGCCGTGCCGTCCGGTGCCTCCACCGGTAGCCGCGAGGCGATTGAACTGCGCGACGGCGACAAGTCGCGTTATCTCGGTAAGGGCGTGCTGAAGGCGGTCGAGCACATCAACACTGAAATCTGCGAGGCGATCATCGGCCTTGATGTCGAAGACCAAGCCTTCATCGACCAGACCATGATCGAGCTCGACGGCACCGAGAACAAATCGCGCCTCGGCGCCAATGCACTGCTGGCGGTGTCGATGGCGTGTGCGCGTGCCGCTGCCGAACAGGCCGGGTTGCCGCTGTACCGCTATCTCGGTGGTGCTGCGCCGATGGCCTTGCCGGTGCCGATGATGAACATCATCAACGGCGGTGCGCACGCCAACAACAACATCGACATGCAGGAATTCATGGTGATCCCCGTCGGTGCACCGAGCTTCCGCGAAGCGTTGCGTTATGGTGCCGAAGTGTTCCACGCACTGAAGAAGCTGCTGGATGATGCCGGCATGGCGACGACCGTCGGCGATGAAGGCGGCTTCGCGCCCAACCTGGAATCGCACGAGGCGGCGCTCAAGCTGATCGTGCAGGCGATTGAAAAAGCCGGCCTGCAGCCCGGCATCGATGTCGCTATCGGCGTCGATTGCGCCGCGTCCGAGTTCTACAAGGACGGCTTCTACCACCTTGAATCCGAAGGCCTGAAGCTGACCTCCACCGAGTTCACCGATTACCTGGCGGCCTGGTGCGACAACTATCCGATCATCAGCATCGAGGACGGCATGGCCGAAGGCGACTGGGACGGCTGGAAGATCCACACCGATAAGCTCGGCAAACGTGTGCAGCTGGTTGGTGACGACCTCTTCGTCACCAACGCGAAAATTCTGAAGGAAGGCATCGACAAGGGCGTCGCCAATTCGATCCTGATCAAGGTCAATCAGATCGGCACCCTGTCGGAAACCTTCCAGGCGATCGAGATGGCCAAGCAGGCGGGCTACACTTCAGTCATATCGCACCGTTCAGGCGAGACCGAGGACACCACGATTGCGGATCTGGCGGTTGCAACCAACGCTCGCCAGATCAAGACCGGTTCGCTGTCGCGTTCCGACCGTATGGCCAAGTACAACCAGTTGCTGCGCATTGAGGAAGAACTTGGCGATACGGCGAGCTATCCTGGACGTGATGCTTTCCGTCAACGCGGCTGACTGGATCGCACGCATACGTAGCCAGGGACTGACCTGGGCGCTGGCGGCTGCAATCGTGCTGTTGCAATACCCGCTGTGGCTGGGCGAGGGGGGCTGGTTGAAGGTGCGTGAAGGTGCGCAAAAGATTGATACCCAGCAGACGCTGAACCAGCGCCTGCTGACGCGCAATGCAGGCTTGTTGGCCGAGCTTGGCGACCTTAAGCAGGGCCGCGACGCCATCGAAGAGCGTGCGCGCAATGAACTGGGCATGATCGCGCCGGACGAATGGTTCGTCCGTGTGGTGTCTGCCCACCCCGTTCAGTCTGGAAAATCGAATGAGTGAATTGCAAATCTGGCTGTTAGTGATTGGCGTGGCGATTGTGGTCGCGGTGCTGCTGTTCAACTGGATACAGGAGCGTCGTTTCCGCAAGCAGGCGGATGCAGCCTTCAAGGCGCCGTTGGGCGACGCTCTGATGCAGGGCGGCGCGGCGGTGCCACGCGAAACGCATAAGCGGCTTGAGCCCGCGCTGCGCGAACCTGTCTTCGATGCGGCCCAATTGCACGAAGTGAGCGAGGGCAGCGAGCCCCATTTTCAGATCGACCCCGAGCTTCCACGGACGACTGCAAGCACGCCTCCCTCCGGCGATGCAGTGATTGCCGTGCAACGCCCCGCTACAGCGGCCCCCGCGTTCATCCCGCCGCGTGCCGCTGTCCAGTCGCCGCCGAGTTCGGCAACAGCTTCGCCAGTCACTGGGTCTTTAGCGCCGTATGACGACCTGATCGAATACCGTGTGCGCATCGGCTGCGATGGCGTACTGGCGAATGTGTTCGCCGACGCTTTCAGCCATACGCGCTCCCTGGGTAAGGCGGTGCGCTGGGTCGGATTGCCGCCTGGCGCGGCGGAATGGGAAGATGTGCAGCCTTGGCGCGACGTCCACTATCAGCAGGTGATCGTCACGATGCAGCTAGCTGACCGTAACGGCGCAGTGGAAGAAGCGCAGCTTTCGTCCGTGTGCACTACGTTGCAGACCACGGCGCAGGCTCATGGTCTGCGTATTGCCTGTGACGACGTTGTGGATGCGCTGGAGCGTGCGCAGGCAATCGACCGTTTCTGTGTCGATGTCGATGTCCTGATTGGCCTCAATGTGGTGGCGCGGGGCGAAGGCACCGTGAATCTGGCGCGCATCGTGCGCGAGGCGGAGGGCAGCGGCATGATCCTCGGCGTGGACGGTGTATTCCAGTTGCTCGATAGCCGGGACGAACCGCTCTATGCCTTGTGCAACCATGATGCGGAGCCGTTCAGCGCCGAAGTGGTCGAGGGGCAGACTTCGCAGGGCATCACCTTGCAGTTCGATGTGCCGCGCGTGCCGGATGGCCTCAAGGTGTTTGATGGCATGGTGGCGTTTGGCCGCAAGCTTGCCAATGAAGTCGGCGGCATCCTGGTCGACGACAACCTGCGCCCCCTCACCGACACTGGCATCGAAAAAATTCGCAGCCAGTTGATGAAAATCTACGAACGCATGGAAGCGCGCGGCGTGCCATCCGGTTCACGGCGAGCGCTCCGTTTGTTTTCCTGATGGTGTCGCCTGACGTCTTGGCGCGCGCGATCGCGCTGCGCCAGGAAATCGAGCGCCACAACTACGCTTATTACGTTCTCGACGCGCCGACCGTTACAGACGCGGAATACGACCGTCTGTTTCGTGAAATGCAAGCGCTCGAAGCCGCACATCCGGAACTCGTTACGCCCGATTCGCCCACGCAGCGAGTAGGCGGCAAACCGCTGGATGAATTTCCCAAGGTGCTCCACGCGGTGCCGATGCTGTCGATCCGCACCGAAACCGACACCGAAGCGAGTGGTGCGCTCGCTTTTGACACCAGGGTGCGCAAGGAACTGGGGTTGGATCAAAGCGACCCACCGGTCGAATATGCTGCCGAACTGAAGTTCGATGGCCTGGCGATCAACCTGCGGTACGAACACGGCGTGCTGGTTGTCGCTGTTACCCGCGGCGACGGCGAAACCGGCGAGGACGTCACGCAGAATATCCGGACCGTGCACAGCATTCCGCTACGCCTGCAAACGGAATCTCCCCCCGCCGTGCTGGAAGTGCGCGGGGAGGTGTTCATGCGGCGCGACGATTTTGAGCGCTACAACGAAGGCCAGCGCGAGGCGGGCAAAGCCACCCTGGTCAATCCGCGCAATGGGGCGGCGGGGAGTATTCGCCAGCTCGATCCGGCAATTGCCGCGCAGCGCCCGCTGTCGTTTTTTGCCTATGGTCTGGGTGAGGTGCAAGGCTGGGCCATGCCGGACACCCACAGCGCCATGCTCGGTGCGCTGGCCGAACTGGGCGTGCCGGTGTGCGGCGAACGCACCACCGGGCAGGGTGCCGCAGCGCTGATCGCGTTCCACGACGACATCGCCGCACGGCGAGATCGGTTGCCATTCGACATCGACGGGGTGGTGTACAAAGTCAACCGCTTCGAGCTGCAACGCGAGTTGGGCTTCGTCACGCGCGAACCGCGCTGGGCGGTGGCGCACAAATTTCCGGCGCAGGAAGAACTGACCAGCGTACTCGGCATCGAGGTTCAGGTGGGGCGAACCGGCGCGTTGACACCGGTGGTGCGCCTCGCCCCAGTGTTCGTCGGCGGCGTAACGGTGACCAACGCCACCCTGCACAACCAGGACGAGATCGACCGCAAGGATGTGCGTGTGGGCGACACCGTCATCGTGCGCCGCGCTGGCGACGTCATTCCGGAAGTGGTCTCGGTGGTACTCGACAAGCGCCCCGATCCCGCGCCGCCGCGCTTCAATATTCTGCAAAGTTACCCCACCTGTCCCGAGTGCGGCTCGCATGTGGTGCGGTTGGACGGCGAGGCAGCGGCGCGCTGTACGGGCGGACTGTATTGTCCGGCGCAGCGCAAACAGGCCTTGCTGCATTTTGCTTCGCGACGTGCGATGGACATCGAAGGGCTGGGCGACAAGCTGGTCGATCAGCTGGTGGAGCGCGGCCTGGTGCATACGCCAGCCGATGTATATGACCTGAGTCCGGAAACGCTTGCCGGACTGGACCGCATGGCCGAGAAATCGGCCGCCAATCTGTTCGCGGCCATCGAGACCAGCAAGGCCACTACGCTGGAGCGCTTTATTTTTGCACTGGGCATTCGCAATGTGGGGGAGACCACCGCCAAGGATCTGGCGCGGCATTTCGGCGCGCTGGACAAGCTGATGGCCGCAACCGAAATCGAGTTGCTGGCGGTGCGCGATGTCGGGCCGATTGTGGCGCAGTCCATCACCCAGTTTTTTGCCGAACCGCATAACCTGGAGGTAGTCAACAAACTGCGCACAGCCGGGGTGCACTGGCAGGAATCCACCGGTATGCAACAATCGGCAGGTATCCTAACGGGCAAGACGCTGGTGCTGACCGGCACGCTGTCGACGCTGACGCGCGATGCGGCCAAAGAAATGATCGAGGCCGCAGGCGGCAAGGTGGCCGGCTCGGTATCGAAAAAAACCGACTATGTGGTGGCTGGCGAGGAAGCCGGCAGCAAGCTGGTAAAAGCGCAAGAACTCGGGGTGGCTATCCTTGACGAATCAGGACTGCTGGCTTTGCTGGCAGCGAATGACCAGGACACGACCGGGCAGCAGCCTTTTGATTTTGAAACCCCAAAATAACTTCAGGGACGCGATATGCAACAAGTGAAAAAAGCCGTATTTCCCGTCGCCGGTCTGGGCACCCGTTTTCTGCCGGCCACCAAGGCCAGCCCCAAGGAAATGCTGCCCATCGTCGACAAGCCGCTGATCCAGTATGCCGTCGAGGAGGCAATGGACGCCGGCATCACCGACATCATCTTCATCAGCAGCCGCACCAAACGCACGGTCGAGGACCACTTCGACAAGGCCTACGAACTGGAAACCGAGCTGGCCGCGCGCGGCAAGACTCGGGATCTGGAACTGGTGCAGTCGATCCGGCCGGCCGGCGTCAATTTCATCTACATCCGCCAGGCCGAAGCGCTTGGGCTCGGCCATGCCGTGCTGTGCGCGCAGCCGGTGATCGGCAACGAACCCTTCGCGGTCATTCTTGCCGACGATCTGATCGATGGGCGTCCGGCGGCGATGAAGCAAATGGTCGATCAATACGAGTATTACCAGTGCTCGGTGCTCGGGGTGCAGCAGGTCGCACCGTCGGAGACCGCGTCATACGGTATTGTCGATGCCTCCCCGATGGCCGATCGCGTATCGCGGGTGAACGCGATCATCGAAAAACCCAAGCCCGAAGACGCGCCGTCCAATCTTGGTGTGGTCGGGCGCTACATCCTCACCCCGCGTATCTTCCATCACATCCAGCACCTCGAACCCGGCGCCGGCGGCGAGTTGCAACTCACCGATGCCATCGCTGCGCTGCTGAAAGAGCAGCAGGTGCTGGCCTACGCTTTCGACGGCACCCGCTACGACTGCGGCAGCAAGCTCGGTTATCTGCAAGCGACGGTGGAATATGCGCTGAAGCACAGCGAAGTCAGCGAAGATTTCGCGGCGTATCTGAAGAAATGTATTTGCTGACTGCGGTCGGTTTGGTCGGGCTTGATGTACAAAAACCCCGTTCCGAATCCTGTGTGAAGACGCTGGATTTCAAACGTTTTGCGGGTGAGGTGGACTCACAGTGTCAAGGGCGTCTGTCGCAACCCCGGACCACGACGATTCATTCAGCCACGCCAGCAGCTTGTCCACCGGCATCGGTTTGCCCATGAAGTAGCCCTGTGAGCAATCACAGCCGAGTATCTCGAGAATGTCCCAGGTACCCTGCGTTTCCACGCCTTCGGCGGTGACCTTGAGTCCCAGGTTATGCGCGAGATCGATCGTGGAACGCACGATCACGGCGTCGTTGTCATTCTCTTCCATCTCCGTCACAAAGGATTTATCGATTTTCAGCTCGTCTACCGGTAGGCGTTTGAGGTAAGCGAGCGAGGAGTGACCCGTGCCAAAGTCATCGATGGCGATCGTCACACCCATGCGGTCGAGTTCGGTGAGGATGGCCAGACCATCGCTGGGGTTCGCCATGACCGCGCTTTCGGTGATTTCGAGCGTAATGTCTTTGGGGGCTACGCCGCATTCAGCTAGCAGGGCGGAAATACTTGCCGGCAATTCCATGTCGTGGAGGTTGCGTGCCGAGAGATTGACGGCCATGGTCAGGTCGTGGCCCAGTCGATGCAGGGCCGCCAACTGCTTCAATGCGGTTCTCAGCACCCAGTGGGTTAACGGACCGATCAGCCCGGCATCTTCCGCCAGGGGGATGAATTGGTCGGGCGCGAGGAAACCGCGTTGCGGATGGTTCCAGCGCACCAAGGCCTCGACGCTGACTACACGCCGACTGCGATGGTCGATTTGCGGCTGATAGTACAGGCTCAACTGATTCGACTGGATGGCCTCACGCAACTCGCTCTTGAGCGAAAGGTCGCTGAGGTTGGTGTGCTCCTGATCCGGTGCGTATAGGGCATAGCCCTTGCCTGAACGCTTCGCAACATACATGGCGATGTCGGCACAGCGAAGCAGCCCGCCTGCGTCCGTGCATTGGGATGGATATAGCGAGAAACCCAGGCTCACGCCGATGTCGATACTCTGGTTCTTCCAGTGGAAAGGCTTGTCGAGGGCGGTGAAAATTTTTTCCGCGATGAGCGGAACGTCTTTCGGTTTCAGGCCATGGATCAACACGACATATTCGTCCCCGCCCAGCCGTGCAACGGTATCTACGGCGCGAACCGCATCCTGCAAACGTCGTCCGACTTCCCGCAGCAGTTCATCCCCCACGTTATGCCCTAGCGTGTCGTTGACTTCCTTGAATCGGTCGAGGTCCATCAGGGCCACCCCGAATGAGGTGTGCGCACGTTTGGATAGTTCGATTTCGTGCTCAAGTTGGTTATGCAGCAGCGAGCGGTTGGCCAATCCCGTCAGTGGGTCGTACATGGCCTGTGCGGCAAGTTGTTCGGCTTGCCGGGCAACCTGCCGACTGACAAACCAGGCAATCATCAGCCCTACCAGCAAAGCCGCCGCACCCAATCCCAGCATCAGGGTGCGCACACGTCCGTATGAGGCTTCCGCACTGCGCACCGCAGCAGACGTCTGTTCGCGCTGCAGATTAAGCAGGGTGCCAACCTGGACGTCGAGCGAGCGTTGTCTGGGCATGGCCGTGTTGAGTATCCGGTCGAAGATTTCCGCCTGATTGGCGTCGGCAAGGGCCATTTCCGCGACGGCTTGCACCTCGGGATAGGCGTCGAGTATGAGTTTGCGGATCTGGGCCAGGATATTGTTTTCTTCCGGATTCAGCGGCATAAGCTCGAGGCGATCCCGTGCCTCGGCAAAAATCCGGCTTTGCGCATTGAAACGTTGAATTTCGTCGTCCTTGTCAAAAGGGTCGGCGAGAATGGGTAGGGCGTGCATGGAGAGTGCGCGCTCGCGCAGCGCACCCTGCATCAGGGTGGTGAGTCCGGTCTTGATGTTGTTGTTCTGGACAATGTCCTGCAGACGCTGGTTCGATTCATCCACATAATTCAAGCTGATCACGCTGAGCGTGACCATCAGGGCGAGTACAACGATAAAGCCGACTCCGATCCGGACCCCTATTCCAAGATGTTGTATGTTTTTTTTCATTCACTCAGCAAGTTATCCGTTTGGAATCCGCCAACACAAACGGGATGTAGGCAAAAGTAGTAGCCGATTAATATCGGCATGGGCTGGTCGCACTTTAATCAAGCGGTAAGCGCGTAAAACGGTTCAGCCCGCATAGAAGCGGGCTGAACGGGTTGCCGACATGCAGGCTCGTAACCTGCCGAGCTTGTCATCCCTCAGCTTTCGGTTTTCAAGTCGAGTTGCCATGCAACCAGACCGCCGCTTCGAGTGTGTTTCCAACGGCCATTCCCTGACCCAGTAAGGCGGCAATTATGCCGGTAAGGCGGTCTCCCGAGCCCGCCTGGGCGAGCCACGGCCCGCCGCTGCTATTGATGGCGTAGTGGCCGTCTGGATGGGCAATGATGGTGCCGGCGCCTTTCAGCGCAATCCCGGCGCGATATTGGCGGCTCAGATTGCATGCTGCTTCAATGCGGTTTGCCTGAATCTCTGCCACGCGCATACCGAGCAGCCGTGCCGCTTCGCCGGGGTGCGGGGTGAGCAGGGTGGGTTGGGCGCGGCGGGCCGCCAGGCTGGCCAGTTCGGGATCGCCAGCCAGAAGATT
>JBPPMF010000105.1:0-2394 GCA_051305915.1 Thiobacillus sp.
AGTTCGCCAGCGTCGATGGTCAGGTTGAGATTATTCAGTGCCTTGAAGCCGTCGAAGCTGACCGAGATCTCCTCCAGGTAAAGGATGACCTTGTGCGAGAGGTCGACGCCGGGCTGGAGGATATGCCCCACCACCTGCGCGCTGTCTTCCCCGCCCTGCATTTCCGCTGCACTGTCGATCGTTGTTGCGCTCATGCCAGCCTCCGCGCCTTGATTCGTTTCCACAGACCCACCACGCCTTCCGGCAGCCACAGCGTCACCCCGACAAACAGCGCGCCGAGGAAGAACAGCCAGTATTCCGGGAAGGCGACGGTGAAGAAGCTCTTGAAGCCGTTGACCAGACCCGCACCGATGATCGGTCCGATCAGGGTGCCGCGCCCGCCCACCGCCACCCATATGGCGATTTCGATGGAGTTGGCCGGCGACATTTCACCCGGGTTGATGATGCCGACCTGCGGCACGTAGAGCGCGCCGGCGATGCCGCACAGCATCGCGGAAAAGGTCCAGATGAACAGCTTGTAATGCAGCGGGTTGTAGCCGATGAACATCACGCGCGACTCGGCATCGCGGATCGCCGCCAGCACGCGGCCGAATTTCGAAACGGCCAGGTAACGCCCGACCAGCAGGGTCAGCATCAGCGCCAGCGCGGACAGCGCAAACAGCGTTGCCCGCATTTCCGGCGAGGTGATGTCGTAGCCCAGGATGCGCTTGAAGTCGGTGAAGCCGTTGTTGCCGCCGAAGCCGGTTTCGTTGCGGAAGAACAGCAGCATCGCGGCGAAGGTGAGCGCCTGCGTGATGATGGCGAAATACACGCCCTTGATGCGCGAGCGGAACGCGAAGTAGCCGAACACAAACGCCACCAGCGACGGCACCGCCAGCACCAGGATCAGCGTCAACACGAAGGAATCGGAGCCGGCCCAGTACCAGGGCAGTTCCTTCCAGTCGAGGAACACCATGAAGTCCGGCAGGTGCGACTGGTAGGAGCCGTCGGTGCCGATGCCGCGCATCAGGTACATGCCGAAGGCGTAGCCGCCCAGCGCGAAGAACATGCCGTGCCCCAGCGACAGGATGCCGGCATAGCCCCAGACCAGGTCCATCGCCACCGCGACGATGGCGTAGCACATGATCTTGCCGCCCAAGGTGATCACGTAGTTGGAGACGTGCAGGGGATGGCCCTCGGGCACGAACAGGTGCAGCGCCGGCATCAGCAGCAGGGTGATACCGGCGAAGACGCCCATGGCGATCCAGCCCGAGCGGGGCATGGCAGAAAGAAAGCGGATGGTGAAAGGGGTACGCATATCAGTTGTCCACGAAGCGGCCCTTGAGGGCAAACAGGCCCTGCGGCCGTTTCTGGATGAAGACGATGACGATGAACAGCACCACGATCTTGGCGATCACCGCGCCGGACCAGCCTTCCAGGAACTTGGTCACCACGCCCAGGCCCAGCGCCGCCCACACCGCGCCGGCCAGCTGGCCGACGCCGCCCAGCACCACCACCAGGAAAGAGTCGACGATGTAGCCCTGTCCCATGTCGGGGCCGACGTTGGCGATCTGCGACAGCGCCACGCCGCCGAGACCCGCGATGCCGGCGCCGAGGCCGAACGCCAGCGTATCCACGCGCCCGGTCGGCACGCCGACGCAGCCTGCCATCGGCCGGTTCTGGGTGACGGCGCGCACGAACAGGCCGAGCCGCGTCCGCTGCATCAGCACCCATACCAGCGCCAGCACGAACAGGGTGAAGCCGACGATGACGATGCGGTTCCACGGCAGCACCAGCCCGGCCATGACCTCGACGCCACCGGACATCCAGACCGGATTCGCGACTTCCACGTTCTGCGCGCCGAACAGCATGCGCGCCGCCTGAATCAGGATCAGGCTCAGGCCCCAGGTGGCGAGCAGGGTTTCCAGCGGCCGGCCATAGAGACGGCGGATCACCGTGCGCTCCAGCAGCATGCCCACCAGCGCGGCGGCGACAAAAGCAGCCGGGATGGCCGCCAGCACATACCAGTCGAGGTAGTCCGGCAGATACGAGCGGAACAGCGTCTGCACGAAGAAGGTGGCGTAGGCGCCGACCATCAGCAACTCGCCGTGGGCCATGTTGATGACGCCCATCACGCCGTAGGTGATCGCCAGGCCCAGCGCAGCCAGCAGCAGGATGCTGCTGAGCGAGAGACCGCTGAATATCTGGCCGAGGATTTCGCCGAAGGCGAGGCGCGCCTCGATGGCCTCGACCGCCCGCGCGGCGGCCTCGCGCACCGCAGCGTCCGGTTCATTGTCGATTTTCAGCAGGGGCAGCAAGAGGCCGCGGGTCGCCGGGCTGGCGCTATCCGCCAGCAATTCCACTGCCGCCAGCCGGGCGGCGGCGTCGGGGTTTTCAAGGTTGGCCTTGGCGTGC
>JBPPMF010000148.1:0-3762 GCA_051305915.1 Thiobacillus sp.
GCATCTGGCCGGGTCCGGGTTTATCCGAGCGTCGGCTCTACCGCCAGCCAAGTCGGCCGAGCGCTTTCTGGCGATGAGATCGCACGGGCGACGGGCGGTTGCCGACCCCTATGCATAGGAGTCAACTATGCGTAGGTCCGCGGCGCCCGGCGTTGCCGGCAGCTATGTCGGCGTGTGTTTCCGGTCACCGCGGTCCTTTACATAGTCACAGGCTGCGCAGGAACTTCATCAGGTCGTCGCTGGCCCTGAAGCGCTGGAGCTTGATGTCCGGGGCTTCCAGACGCGCCAGCGCCTTCTCCTTCATCTCCAGGTTGGCCTCCACGTAACGGTGCGTCGTGTTCGTGCTCTCATGGCCGAGCCACAGGGCGATGATGTTGAAGGGCACGCCGCTTTGCAGCAGGTGCATGGCCGTCGTATGCCTCAGGCTGTGCGGCGAGACGCGCTTGGTCTTCAGGCTCGGCTGCTCGGCCGAAGCACGTTCGACGGCAAGGGCCAGCCGCTGTGCCACGTTGCAGCGCGTCATCGGATGGCCCGAACGATTGGGCAGCAATGCTGCCGAGCCGCGCAGGTCAGGGTTGGCATGCAGCCACGCGCGCACGGCCGCTGCGGTCGACTGCCACAGTGGCACCGAGCGATCCTTGCGCCCCTTGCCATGAAGGTGGACGCAGGCCGTACCGCCCAGCACCACGTCGACGACGCGCACCCCCACGATCTCCGACACCCGCGCGCCGGTGTTGTAGAGCAGGCTCAGCAGGAGATGGTCGCGCTGCGAAGTCCAGTCGCTGCCCGGTTGCCCCAGCACGGCAATCATCTCGGGCCGGGTCAGGTGTCCCAGCAGCGGCCGCTCGAAGCGCTTCATCGGCACGGCCATCACCTGTTCGACGGCGTGCAATGCGCTCACATCGCGGCGGCCGGCGAACTTCAGGAACGCCCGCAGTGCCGTCAGCCGCAGGTTGCGGCTGCGCACCGAGTTGTGCCGCTCGCGTTCCAGGTGGGCCAGGAACTTGAGGACCAGGTCCGGCGTGATGTCCGTCAGCCGCAGGCTCATCGGTGTCCTGCCCAGGTGTTCGGTCACATATGCGAGGAACAGCGTCATCGAGTCGCGGTAGCTGGCCACCGTCTGGGGGCTGAGCGCACGCTGCGCCACCAGGTACTCGGTGAAGAAGTGCTGCACCAGTGCCGGGAAGCCTGGTGGGGAGCTCTTGCGCAGGCGTGGCTCAGGCATGGCTGAGCTCCGGCATGCACGACTCGAAGCGCTTCGCTGCCACCGCCATCAACTCCGGCACCGCCTGCAGGTACCAGTAGGTGTTGGTGACCATCGCGTGCCCGACGTAGGTCGACAGCGAGAGCATCGCCTCGTCCACGTCGACGCCGTGCTGCTGCCACAGCAGGATGCGTCTGACCACGAAGGTATGCCGCAGGTCGTGGATGCGCGGCGCGTGGTGAGTGCCGCGGTTGATCCAACCCAGATCGTTGCGCAGCTTGGCGAAGACGTTGTCCACCTGGTGAACGCTGATCCGCTTGCCGAACAGGCGGCCGCGCGTGCCGATGAAGAACGGTGCGTCGTCGTCTCGTGAGGCGCCGGCCACGTCCCGCGTCCACCGGTAGCGACCCAAGGCCTTGGCCGTGCTCGGATGCAGCGGCACCAGGCGCGACTTGGCGAACTTGGTGCGACGGATGGTCAGCACACCGCGGCGCAGATCGACGTCGGCGACGGTCAACGACAGTGCCTCGGACAGGCGCAGGCCGCAACTGGCGATCAAGCCGAACAACGTCTCGTAGATCAGGCCACGCAAGCCGGGGCTGGGCCCGAGTTCGCGCGCAGCAGCCAGCAACTGCTGCACTTCCTCGGGACTGTAGATGTGCGGCGCCTGGCGCTCGGGCAGCCGACCGAAGATCGTGTCATCGGGTACCTCGGTGGCCGGCTCGAACTGCTGCATCCATCGCGCGAAGGAGCGCAACTGCTTGAGTCGCCTGGCCCATGTCCGGGGATCGACACTGGCGTGCGAGTCCAGACGCGCCCACTCGGCCATGACCTCCAGGGTCAGGGGTCCGCGGTGTCGCGTGCGCCGGACGTACTCGGCCAGGCTGCGCAGGCTGTAGGCGGCCGAACGCAGCTGGAAGCCCAGGGTGCGGCGTTCGATGAGGTAGCGCTCCACGAGCGCCGTCAGGCCGATGGTCATGATGCCCTCCCGGTCGTGGCAGCTGCAGGGATGCCAGGCCACGGCAGGGCCACTTCGACGAGGCTTCCGCTGTCGAGCTTGGCGTAGATCAGCGTCGTGTTCAGCGAACGGTGGCGCAGCACGTCGGCCACTTCCTTGAGCGACGCCCCTCCGGCCAGCAGGCGGCCAGCCATCGTGTGGCGCAGCAGGTGCGAGCGCGTGTACGGCAGGCCAGCGCGGGCGTAGGCCTGCCGGACGGTCTTGCGCACGAGGTCCGGCCCGATCGGCCGCTCGCGGGGTGTCATGTGCCGAGCGAAGACCATCCGGTGCTGGGTCTTGGGTCGCTCACTGCGCAGGTATGCGGCGATGGCCTGCCCGGTGGCGTCGGGCAATGGCATCACGTCTTCACGCCGACCCTTGGTCCGGCGCAAGGTGATCGTGCCGGCGTCCCAGTCGATGTCGTCCATGCTCAGGCGTGCCACCTCGCCGCTGCGCAGGCCCAGGTCGAGCATGCAGCGCACCATCGCATCAGAACGCAGCATCGACGGCCCGCTCTGGCCAAGGGCAGCCTCGAGTTGCTCGACTTCTGCCGGCTCCAGCGACTTGGGCAGCGATGCCAGTTGCCAGTTCGCCGGGTACGCCAGAGCGCCAACCAGCGCGTGTGTGCGGTCACCCAGCGTCGCACGCCAGCGGAAGTAGCCGCGCAGGGCCGCGACCACGGTGCCCAGGCTTGTCGGGGTCTTGTAGTTCTTGGCCTGTGCGGCGAAGAAGCGGCGCACTCGCTCCGGCGTGAAGACCTCGAACCGAATGGCGTCGTCGCCGAAGTGCTGGCGCAGCAGCGCTTCGACGAGGCGCAGCGCTCCATCGCGCGTGTTCGGGGCAAGCCCTCGCACCTGCTCCATGTACTCGTCGTAGCGGCGCAGTTCCTGGCCCACGTCGGTCATGTCCAGTGGTCTGGGTGCGATGGCGCCGCCGGCGCGCAGGACGACCAGCAGATGGCCCAGTGCCGCACGCACGCTGCTCGGGTGGCGAGCACTGGTCGCGCATTGGCAGCCGGGTAGGTGGTGGTCGACGAACTCGGCAAGGAGTTCCTCATCAATGTCGGCCAGGCTCTTCTTGGCGCCCTTCATCCACATCGACAGATGCGCCACCGCCGCTTCGCAGCTGAGCGCATAGCCAGCGGCATTGCCGCGATCCGCGAGGTACTGGCGGTAGACCAGGATGTGGCGATCCAGCTGGGCACAGCCGCGAGTACGGCAGCAAGGATCGCGACGAGAACGAGGCTTGGTAGGCATGGCAGTCTCCAGGTTGTGGAACCGCCAGTGCACCCCCAGACAAGAACTATGTATAGGTGCTCACGCCCTTGATGCCGTACGAGCCGCGTCCTGCTTGGTGGGCGACCGCTCCTCGACGGAGACCTACGCATAGTTGACTCCTATGCATAGGGGTCGGGATCGCCATTTGGCAGGCCGAAGACGAATGTCAGCAGTTCATCTGATGCCAGACTTCAGCGGAGCAATCGACCGACCGATGCTGGCTGATGCTGGCAGATGGCCTGCCCACCCCAAGGCCCAGGCCAGACCCGGTAAGCCTGAACGAC
>JBPPMF010000149.1:0-2454 GCA_051305915.1 Thiobacillus sp.
TCACGCAGTCGTCCGCTCTCGCTGTCCGGCAGCGCACGGCGCTTGCCCGGCCGCAAGGCGACGTGCCAGGTCACGTCACTGTCCTGGTTCTCTTCCCGCTTCTCGACACCCTGATAGCCGGCATCACCGAAGACCGTTGTCTCTTCGCCATGCAACAGGGCGTGGGCCTGGGTGACGTCGCTGACATGGGCGGCGGTGGTGACGATGGTGTGGGTCAGCCCGGATTCCGCATCGACTCCGATGTGCGCCTTCATGCCCTGGCAAAGTACGCTGCGGCCTTTTTTAGGATGTCCCGTTCTTCGGTGATTTTCTTCAGTTCCCGTTTGAGGTGCTCTATCTCGGAGAGCTGATCAACGGGCGGTCGACCTCGTGGGCCATTGAAGACTCGAGCTTCGTCACCGTCCTTGCGGTTCAGCTCCTCGGCCCACTTGTAGAGCTGGTTCCGTCGGACGCCGAGTTCCAGTGCAAGCTCGGTTGCCGGTCTCTGGCCGAGTTGGAGCAGCCTAACGGCTTCGATCTTAAATTCCTTGGTGTAACGTGCGCGCACGCGCTGGGGTTCTTCTTGGGTCTTTCCATCCAATGAGAGCAGAAATCCAATCATGCGAGCGAACCGGATGAAAAATCGAACGCTTGGCGCAATGTGCCACGCATCCGCGTGTGGTATTTCAGCAGCCTGTTAGTGTCCTTCAGCGACTTATCGCGGACCGCCCGGCAAGGTACGGGGTCAGCCTGACAGGCTTATCGTGCGTGCTGTTGCTTATGAATCCTGATGCCAGTTCAGGCACTGCAAACCCGGTACGCGAGCAAACTCGCGCACATTGCGCGTCACCAGCGTGGCCTGATGCCGTAATGCCGTGGCGGCGATCAGTGTATCGTGCGGGCCGATGGGTGTGCCGGCGGCTTCCAACTCCACACGGATACGGGCGGCATGGGCCGCACATTCGCTATCAAATGGCAAAGCCTGCATCGGTCGCAGCAAAGCGGCTAATGCCGCCAGACGGGGAATGGCGGCCTCCGGGGGCAAACGCAAGAGACCGTAACGCAGTTCGTATTCCACAATGACAGGTACGCCGACATCGGCAGGGGAAAGGGCTTGCAGGCGCGGCACTACCTGCGGGTCGCCGCGAAAGTAGTAACTGATCGTGTTGCTGTCGAGAATCAGCATGGCAGGCAATCAAAACCCCGCACTCAAAAACTCAGGCGCGGCACATCGGCTGACTGCGAGGCTGGGCTTTCTTCGCGCAGGGGGAAATCGGCAAACCGCCCCGCCAAATCCAGGCAATCTCGCGGCCACTCATGGGCGGCGTATTTGCGGATGATTTCCGCCACCCAACGGCTTTTCGACATCCCATTGGCCTGCGCAGCCTGCTCTACCAATGCCTGCGTGGCGTCATCTAGATATAGCGTGATTTGTGACATGGCGGCAACTCCTTGTAACCAACACAGACAAGTATACTTCCAAGTATATTTGCGACAACAAATTCGTCAAGTCAGTCAGCTGCCCGAATCAATAGCTTGCCTTGGCAGTGCCAATCCAGACCGGATGCAGGCCATCGGAACGCCCAATGCGGTTGGGACTGGCTTCATCACGCCTGGCCGAGCTGTTCACGCAGGCTATCCAGCGCCCCTTGTTCACCACGGACGCGGAAGAACGCGCCTTCTTCGTCGGCACGCTCTTCCAGCACTTCGCAGCGCGCGAAGATTTCCCCACGCAGCTTCCAGAAAACCCATCGACTCCTGCGTGCCCGTTTGTCCAAGCACATCTCTCATTGGCTATCTGGCGCCTGCTGTAGCAGTTCGCGCACGGTTGCCAGCGCGCCGGGGTAATCGAAAGCCGCCACTTGCCGCCCCAGTGGGATGGCGGCCGCCCCGTGCGTCGCCAGCAACAGCGGCCGACTGCTCTCGAACAGATCGGTGGCCGCGGTATCGTCACTGGCCAGCAGGGATGCCAACTGTTCGAGCACCTCGCACGCCCGTGCGCGATCGGGCGCCGGACTGTCGCCGCTCGCCGCCTCGGGCAATTGCGCGAGCACCGCATCGAGGGCCTGCATTTCCGTCTGCAGGCACGCCACGAGTTGCGGCATCGCTGCCGTCTCATTGCCGCGCAAGGCTTGCTCAAACGCCAGTGCGGCGGCCTGCAGGGCCGTCGCGCCCAGAGATCCGGCCGCGCCCTTGAGAGCGTGTGTCCGTTGCCTGGCGGCTTCCACCGGCCCCGTAGCAAGCGCGTCGTGCAGGAATTGCGGGTCATCGCGATGGTGGGCGGCAAACTGCCGCAACACGGCCACATAGGCAACGGCCTTGCCACCCAGGACCCGCAGTCCGCGCGCCGTATCCAGACCGGCAAATTCAACCAAGGGGCGCGGCAACGCGCTCAATTGCTGTGGCAATGCGGACGGCGCGGCGATCAGGTCATCGGCGCGTTCGCTCTCTTGCCCCGCCGGCAACCATTTCAGC
>JBPPMF010000154.1:0-3032 GCA_051305915.1 Thiobacillus sp.
GCTTGGGCAACTGGGACCGTCAGCGCGGCGTGGACTTCAATGGCACCGCGCGCGCCGCGGCGGCCAACCAGTCCGAACTCGAAGGCCTGCTGAGCCTGATCGGCCCGGCGCAGCCAAACGGCGAACGAACGATTCGTATCGCCCGCTGAACCCGACAGTGTGCCGGACTCGGCGCATCCTTCCTTCGCCCGCTCGCGGCGTTACATATCACTGCAATATTTTCGTCATTCGCCTGTAAAGCGCGTCCCTCAGAATCGCCCGGCGTGCGAAGCCTCATCCGATCGGGGCATCGACTATTCCGACACTACAACTCTGAGAGGGAAACCCATGAACGACCGCACCAAGCTGACCGACAAACCCATCGACCTGGATGACGTCGGCCACAACGAATCCGCCAACACCAGCTTTGAAACGATCCTGTCCGCTCGTCTGAGCCGTCGCAACTTCATGCTCGGCAGCGCCAGCACGGGTGCCATGGCCGTCTTCGGCGGCATCTCGATGGGCGCGCTGGCTGGTTGTAACAGCGATAGCGACGCCGCTGCGCCTTCAACCCCGACCGAATCGTTGCTGGGCTTCAAGGCGGTGTCGAAGAGCCTCGCTGACGCCGTCATCGTACCGGATGGCTACAGCTACTCGGTGCTGTGTGCCTTGGGTGACCCGCTACGCGCGGCAACCAGCGCCTACGGCAACCTCGGCAACGATACCGACTACGAAAACCGTTTCGGCGACCACCACGACGGCATGGAGTATTTCGGCCTGTCCGCCACCGGCTTGCCCGACCCCAGCAACAGCGATCGCGCGCTGATCGGTCTGAACCACGAGGCAACCACCGACGAGACAAAGTCCTCCTTCTTCCTCCATGCCGATGGCGGCGCCAGCACGCTGCCGCGCCCGGCATCCGAAGTGGACAAGGAAATGGCCATCCACGGTATCTCGGTGTTCGAGATCAAAAAGACCGCGGGCAAGTTTGCTTATGTTCAGAACTCGGACTTCAACTTCCGCATCCACCAGAACACCCCGGTTGAAATCCACGGTCCCGCCCGCGGCGACGACCTGCTGGTCACCAAGTATTCGCCCAATGGCACGATGACCCGCGGCACGCTGAATAACTGCGGTACCGGCAAGACCCCGTGGGGCACGCTGTTGACCAACGAGGAAAACTGGGCCGGCTACTTCACCCGCAATTCGAGCGACGATACCGCGCGCGGCAATGACAAGAGCGTGACTTCGCTCAAGCGCTATGGCCGTTCTCAGGGCGCTGCCAGCCGCCACGGCTGGGAAACCGGCGGCGTGGACGACAAGTACGCGCGCTGGGATATCAGCCTGACCGGCGCAGCCGCTACGGACGACTACCGCAACGAAATCAATACCATGGGCTACATCGTCGAGATCGACCCCTACAATAAAAACGTGGCCGCCCGCAAACGCACAGCGCTGGGCCGCTTCGGACACGAATCGGCCGCCTTCGCCATACCGGTGGTTGGCAAGCCCCTCGTGGTGTACCAGGGTGATGACGCCCGCAACGAATACATCTACAAGTTCGTGTCCACCAAGAACTGGGTTGCCGCCGACGCCAATCGCGCCGACCGCCTGACCGTGGGCATCGAGTACCTGGATGACGGCAAGATGTATGTCGCCAAGTTCAATGCCGACGGCAGCGGCAACTGGCTGGAGTTGTCCCTCAGCAATCCGACTATTGCCGGCTACGCCACCTACCCCTTCGCTGACCAAGCCGATGTCTGTGTCAATTCCCGTCTGGCTGCAGATGCCGTCGGCGCGACCAAAATGGACCGCCCCGAGTGGTGCGCGGTCAATCCGGCCAATGGCGAGGTCTATTTCACGCTGACCAACAACAGCACCCGCCGCCTCAATCCCACGGGCTCCCAGGTTGCCCCGGACGCGGCCAACCCCCGTGTCTACAGCGACGTGAAGGGCACCACCACGGTCAACACCGGAAACGTCAACGGCCATCTCATTCGCTTCAAGGAAAATGGCAGCGATGCGACTGCGACCACCTTTACCTGGGATGTGTATCTGTTCGGTGCCGAATCCACGGCCGGGTCCGCCATCAACCTCTCCGCGCTGACTGCCGACCAGGATTTTTCCAGCCCGGACGGCATGGTGTTCTCGCCTTCCACCGGCATCTGCTGGATCCAGACCGACGACGGCGCCTACACCGATGTGACCAACTGCATGATGTTGGCAGCCCTACCGGGGCAGGTGGGCGACGGCGGCGCGGTCACGGTGTCCGGTACCAACGTTACCACTTACAAAGGCAAGCAGCCGACGGCGGATACGCTGAAGCGCTTCCTGGTCGGCTCAAAGGACTGTGAAATCACCGGCATCTGCGAGAGCCCGGATGGCAAGGCACTGTTCGTCAACATCCAGCATCCAGGTGAAAACACTGCCATGGCCGACATTGGTGACCCCAGCAAGTACACCAGCCACTGGCCGGGCAACGCCGGCTACGGCGCAGGTGGCGCCACTGCCCGTCCGCGTTCTGCCACCATCGTCATCACCAAGAACGACGGTGGTCGCGTCGGTACCTGATTGCTCGGGTTTCAGTCTGGAAACGGCTCCGCGCAAGCGGGGCCGTTTTTCATTTCAGCGGACATCCGCCTGCACCGGGGCCGATTCTAAAACGGGCAACATACAGCTTTCCTTCCTCCAGCAGGCGGCGGTTGACGGCGCAAGCCGGATTGGCGCTGTCAACGTGCCAGTAGAGACGAATTTGTAAATGTACTCGTTGCCTTGTCGCCGCCGTTGTCATGCCACTATCACATTGGGTCAATAAAGTGGACGTTCATTTTGAGTAAAGGACTGACTTCAATGACACATGCATTACCCACTTTTCCCCGCCAACCGGTTCGTCTATTCGCCGTAAGTGTGCTGCTGGCGGCGATGCTCGCCGCTTGCAATAGCGACGATGCGCCCGCTGTCATTGAAGCCACACCCGCCAGCCTGACGCTGCAGAAAATCGGCGATTACAGCGCGGGTGTATTCGGTGCCAGCGCGGCGGAAATTCCGGCTTT
>JBPPMF010000166.1:0-5818 GCA_051305915.1 Thiobacillus sp.
ATAGAAACCCCTGCGTATAGTCCGACCCTATCGTTTTCAGGGGTATCGCGCCTGAACCCTATTTATCTAGCCAGGAGTCATGCAATGGATCAATCCGCACGTTACGCCGACCTCAGCCTGAAAGAGGAAGACCTGATCAAGGGCGACAAGCACGTTCTTGTCGCTTATCACATGCAGCCCGCCACGGGCTATGGCTACCTGGAAGTGGCCGCGCACATTGCCGCCGAGTCCTCCACCGGCACCAACGTCGAAGTCTCCACCACGGACGATTTCACCAAGGGCGTGGACGCGCTGGTGTACTTCATCGATGAAGCCAAGGGCGTGATGAAGGTCGCTTACCCGAATGACCTGTTCGACCGCAACGTGACCGACGGCCGCGCCATGCTGGTGTCGTTCCTGACGCTGGCGATCGGCAACAACCAGGGTATGGGCGACGTCAAGCATCTGCAGATGCAGGACTTCTATGTCCCCTGGTCCATGCTGCGCCAGTACGACGGTCCGGCCAAGGACATCACCGACCTGTGGGACATTCTGGGTCGCCCGCGCGTCAACGGCGGCTACATTGCCGGCACCATCATCAAGCCCAAGCTGGGTCTGCGCCCCGAGCCGTTCGCGGCCGCCGCCTACCAATTCTGGCTGGGTGGCGACTTCATCAAGAACGACGAACCCCAGGGCAACCAGGTGTTCTGCCCGACCAAGAAAGTGATTCCGCTGGTGTATGACGCGATGAAGCGCGCCATGGACGAAACCGGCCAGGCCAAGCTGTTCTCCGCCAACATCACCGCTGACGACCATTACGAAATGCTCGCCCGCGCCGACTACATCCTGGAAACCTTCGGCCCGGATGCGAACAAGGTTGCCTTCCTGGTCGACGGTTATGTGGGCGGCCCCGGCATGATCACCACCGCCCGCCGTCAGTACCCGCAACAGTACCTGCACTATCACCGTGCCGGTCACGGCGCGATCACGTCGCCTTCCGCCGTGCGTGGTTACACTGCGTTCGTGCTGTCCAAGATGTCCCGCCTGCAAGGGGCGTCCGGCATCCACGTCGGCACCATGGGCTACGGCAAGATGGAAGGCGGCAAGGACGACCGCAACATCGCCTACATGATCGAGCGCGACTCGGCGGATGGTCCTTACTTCCATCAGGAATGGCATGGCATGAAGCCCACCACCCCGATCATCTCCGGCGGCATGAACGCACTGCGTCTGCCCGGCTTCTTCGAGAACCTGGGTCACGGCAACGTCATCAACACCTCCGGCGGCGGTTCCTACGGCCACATCGACAGCCCGGCGGCCGGCGCGATCTCCCTGCGCCAGTCGTACGAGTGCTGGAAATCGGGCGCTGACCCGATCGAGTTCGCCAAAGAGCACAAGGAATTTGCCCGCGCGTTCGAGTCCTTCCCGGGCGACGCCGACAAGATCTTCCCCGGCTGGCGTGAAAAGCTGGGCGTGCATAAGTAAGCACAGCGTACATTGATGCATGAGAAACGCCTCCGGTTCACTGGGGGCGTTTTTCTTCCGGCAAAAGGAAAAACCATGACGGACAAAGACCAATACAAGGTTGAGCAGGAACCCTTCTATCAGCAGCAGAAGAACGAAGTCGCGCTGTACGAAGCCGCCTACCGCAACCGCCTGCCGGTGATGGTGAAAGGCCCCACCGGCTGCGGCAAATCGCGCTTCGTCGAATACATGGCATGGAAGCTCAACAAGCCGCTGATCACCGTGGCTTGCAACGAGGACATGACCGCGAGCGATCTGGTGGGCCGGTATTTGTTGGAGGCCAACGGCACCCGCTGGCTCGACGGCCCGCTCACCGTCGCCGCGCGCATTGGCGCCATCTGCTATCTGGATGAAATCGTCGAAGCACGCCAGGACACCACCGTGGTGATCCATCCGCTCACCGACCACCGCCGCACCCTGCCGCTCGACAAGAAGGGCGAGCTGATCCACGCGCATCCCGATTTCCAGCTGGTGATTTCCTACAATCCCGGCTACCAGACGCTGATGAAGGATTTGAAGCAGTCGACCAAGCAGCGTTTCACCGCCTTCGACTTCGACTACCCCGAAGCCGCGCTGGAAGCGCAGATCGTGGCCAAGGAAACCGGCATGGACGAAGCGGTGGCGGCCAAGCTGGTGAAGATCGGCGGCGTGGCGCGCAACCTGAAAGGCCACGGTCTCGACGAAGGCATTTCCACCCGTCTCCTGGTGTACGCGGCAACGCTCATCAAGGATGGCGTGGCGCCGCGCGACGCCTGCCGCATGGCCATGGTGCGTCCCATCACCGACGATGCCGACATTCGCGACACGCTCGATCATGCGATCGACGCCACGTTTGCGTAACCAATGACGTAGGGCGCAATAAGGCGAAGCCGCATTGCGCCGCATGTCGAACGGTGCAATGCGGCTTCGCCTTATTGCACCCTACAAGCGGGATCGACACGATGACCGAAACCGAATACCAGCATCCCCTGATGGCCGCTTACTGGAAGCAGCTCGACACTGGCTTTCCGCAGGTGAAGGAAGTGTTTGAGGACTGTATGGCCGAGGCGCTGGCGGTGCTTACGCGCGAGGGGCTCGATGCCTATCTCGAAGCAGGCCGGGTCATCGGCAAGCTGGGGCGCGGCGAGGAGCCGATGCTGGCGTTTCTGGAAGAGTGGCCGTCCGCCGCGAAGGCGGTGGGGGAATCCGCGCTGCCGACGGTGATGGCGCTGATCCAGCGCATGCAGAAATCGCCCAACGGCCGTGCCATCGCGCCTTTCCTGCAGACGCTGGCGCCGGTGGGGCGCCGCCTGCAGTCGGCGGAGCAGTTGCAGCGTTACCTCGACATCACCCTCAACTTGATGGAGCGCACCACCGGCTCCATTCACGGTCACCACACCACGTTTCCCAGTCCGGGCCTGCCGGAGTTTCTTGGTCAGGCGCCGAATCTGCTCAACCTGCTGACGCTGTCCGGCCTGAAGAGCTGGGTCGAATACGGCATCCGTAACTACAGCAGCCACCCCGAGCGGCAAAAGGATTACTTCAGCCTGCAATCGGCCGACGCTCGCGCCGTGCTGCAACGCGAACGCCACGGCACCCTGCTGGTGGACGTCGAGCACAAGCTCGATCTGTACCTGCGCGGCCTGTGGCAGGACGGCGACTATCTGGTGCCGTACTCCACCGCGTTCGACGAAATCCGCAAGCCGATTCCCTACTACGACAAGCTCGGCATCCGCCTGCCGGACGTGTACGACGACTTCACTCCCCCCGTAGGGTGCATTCCATGCACCAAAAGCGGTGCGCATAGCGCGCCCTACGAAGGCGAATCGCAGCGCATACCCGGCATCGACCGCTACCGCGCCGTGCTCGCTCACATCGTCGGCCACCGCCGCTGGTCCGAGGCGCAGATCGCCGACAACTGGAGCCCGTTCCAGCGCATGGCGGTCGAGTTCTTCGAGGACTGCCGCATCGAGACGCTCTTGATCCGCGAATACCCGGGTTTGCGTAAACTATTCCTCGCCCTGCATCCGACGCCCGTGGAAGATGCGTGCGACCCGGAAACCACCTCCTGCCTGCGTCACCGCATGGCGATGCTGTCGCGTGCGCTGCTGCAAACGGCTGGTGCACAAAGTGCACCCTACGACGCCTCGGAGTCTTCCCGTAGGGTGCGCTCCGCGCACCGCCCGGATCATTCAAGTCACGGCTATACCGACCCCGTGTTGCGCGAATTCGTTGAGCGCTTCCATGAAGTGATGGCGCAGAGCGAATCCTCGACCCGTGAAATCGCCGCGCTGGCGCTTTCCTACGTCGCCAAGACCCGCCGCCAGAGCGACCAGTTCGCCCGCGTGCATTTCGACGACACCGTGGTCGACTACCGCGACGACAACCGCCAGTTGTGGAAATTCATCGAGGCGGGCGACGAGGAAGAAGCGTTCGACGAGAAGCGCAAGATCGAGCCAGGCGAGGAAATCCAGGGCCTGCCCCCGCGCCACTATCCCGAATGGGACTACAACAGCCAGACCTATCGCCCCGACTGGGCCAGCGTCTACGCCGCGCTGCATCCCAGCGGCAACCCGGCCGAGATCGACCGCCTGCTCGCCAAGCACAGCGCGCTCGCCAAGCAGCTGAAGAAAATGCTCGACCTGTTGAAGCCCCAGGACAAGGTGCGCATCCGCTACCAGGAAGAAGGCAGCGAGCTTGATCTCGATGTGGCGATCCGCTCGCTGATCGACTTCAAGAGCGGCGCTACCCCCGATCCGCGTATCAACATGAGCCACCGCACCAACGGCCGCGACATCGCCGTCATGCTGCTGCTCGATCTGTCGGAATCGCTCAACGAAAAGGCGGCGGGCAGCGACCAGACCATCCTCGAACTCAGCCAGGAAGCGGTCTCGCTGCTGGCCTGGGCGATCGAAAAGCTCGGCGACCCCTTCGCCATTGCCGGCTTTCATTCCAATACCCGCCACGACGTGCGCTACCTGCATATCAAGGGCTACGGCGAGCACTTCAACGACGACGTGAAAGCGCGCCTGGCCGCGATGGAAGCCGGCTACTCGACCCGCATGGGTGCCGCGATGCGCCATGCCGCGCACTATCTCGGCGCACGTTCCGCCGACAAGAAGCTGATGCTCATCCTCACCGACGGCCGCCCGTCCGACGTCGACAGCCACGACGAGCGCCTGCTGGTCGAAGACGCCCGTCAGGCGGTGAAGGAACTCGATCAGCAGGGTATCTTTTCCTACTGCATCAGCCTCGATCCCAAGGCCGACGAATACGTCGGCGACATCTTCGGCCGCCAGTTCACCGTCATCGACCACATCGAGCGACTGCCGGAGCGGCTGCCGCAGTTGTTCATGGCGCTGACGAAATAGGCTGGGAATCAAGTGGCGTGGCGTGTTGATGTTTGACAGAAACCGGACGGATGAACGCAATCTCGGCCCCCTTTGAGTGAAAAAACAAAGTTCGTACTTCGCTTTTTACTCCTCCGCCTCACAGCGGTGGGAGGTCGGCTAGATGATTCTCAGACACGATATTCCGGGGTGGCAATCAGTGTTGGTGGCTATTGGCCGGAGAGCAGGCGTTCAACGGCTGACCGGTAAGCGGCCATATCTTCACGCTTGTCGACGGCAAGTACGAGCACGACCAAAGCATCGTCCTCAACGCTATAGACTAGCAGGTAGCCCTGCTTGCGCAGCTTGATCTTGTAGCAATTGCGCAGGTCTCCGTGCAGTTGCGCGCCAGGGGTGTGCGGCTGTTCGAGACGCTTCTTGAGCGCTTTGCGCAACACTTCCTTGACGCTGCCATCGAGGGCATTCCATTCCTCAATGGCTTCCGGCAGAAATTTGAGCCGGTATCTCGACGCACCTTGGGTTGCGTCAGATTTGGTCAATATCCACCTCGGTGGCTGTGTCCTTGCGTGCCAGGCGCTGGCGCGCCAGTTCAACCAGATACCGGTCGGACAATTCTTCGACCAAGGCTTCGAAGAGTTTGGGGGTGAGCATGTAAAACGCCGGGCGGTTGTGGTTGAGCACGGCCACCGGTTTCTCGCCCGCCGTGCGCAGTACCTGCGCCGGGTTCTTTTTGAACTCGGTCATGCTGATTGAGTAGTCGGCGTAGATTGCGTCCATGGCTCTTCCTTTCAATATTCAGCTACAAATATAGCGCCAATTAAAGCGCGTTTCAAGCGTCAGGCAGAGAAAAATAAAAGGCTATGTCACTGTTGGTTGTTGAAGTCATGTCTGCCCCCACTGATGAAGCCCCTACCCTGCGGTATCCCGCAGGCGCCGCCGTCGGATCGGCTTCAGCCGCGATGCGCCGAAAGGCGCAAAGGGCAAAT
>JBPPMF010000200.1:0-8870 GCA_051305915.1 Thiobacillus sp.
GCCGTGATTTGGCTACCCGAAGTCGTGAATTCTGTTGTGGTCGTCACCGTGACGGTCTCGGTCGCCACGGTCACCGTCTGCGTGCCTTCGGTCACGGTCGGGGTCGTCGTCGTGCCACTTACCGTTTCCGTACCCTGCGTCACCGTTGCGGTCTCGGTCGCCACGGTCACCGTCTGCGTGCCTTCGGTCACGGTCGGGGTGAGCGTCGTGCCACTTACCGTTTCCGTGCCGATGGTAACCGTCTCCACCAAACCAGTAATCGTATTGGTTTGCTCGCTGGTGATGGTATCGGTCACGACTCCAGTAACGGTATCGGTCACGATGCCGGTGACCGTGTCGGTCACGACGCCGAGAGCCGTGCTGGTTACCTCTCCAGTCACCGTGACGGTAAACGTTTCTGTAACCGGCTGTTCAAGCGCAAAATTTTCGGGGACAAACAGGCTGTCTTCAGGCTCGAAGCTATAGGCGTAAGCCAGCGGCTCAACCCCTTCAACAATGCGCAGCAGTTGCACAAAGCTGCTGCCGCCGTCTGCACCGCCGTCACCGGCTACACCGGCTGCGGGAGCTTCAAGGGTTTCGTTCAGGTCGGTGCCGCGTTCCAGCGCCTGGATGATGGCGTCTGCGCTGTCCTGGGCTGCAAGCGCGCTGTCTTGCGCGGTGGGGCGCAGGTCGGATTCGGCCACGTTTTCGTCAAGCAGGATGCTTTGATCGGGCGCAACGGCCAGCAATTGACCGTCGTCCATCATGAGTTCGACGCGGGCATCGCCTACGGTGCGAATGATTTCGCCCTTTTGCAGGGTGTCGCCTGCCTTGAGCACGCGGCTTTCGCCTTGTGCGTTGACGGCGAAAACGGTGCCATTACCCGTGATGGCGACGACAGTTGCAAATTGAGCCATGATGATCTCCGATGAGGAATATGAAATTCTGATAAGCGTAGATTAGGGCTGCTCCGCCGGGCTGCCTATTGGACTTAGGTACAATTTTGAAGCCCGCCCTGGCTGCAAGGGGGGTGCAATGGCGTAACTTTTGCCTAAATCAGGCCGCCGTCGTCATCCGGCGGGAGCAGATCCAGCCGGTCGGCCAGGATGGCGCGGGTCTCGCGGCGCGCGAGCAGTTTGGCCTGGGCGGGCTCGGGCAGATCGGTGAACTGGATCAAGCCACGGGTGATGAGCACTTCGATCAGGTCTTCAAGCACACGGGCCAGGCCGGCGTCGGTCTGGTCCAGTACGTTGGATGGCTCAGGATTTGTCATGGCAGGGGCCGGGGATTGGACGACGGCTCGACATCGCCGGAGGCGGCCAGACGCAGCACCAGTTGCAAACGATCCCGCACGCCGAGTTTCTCGAACACGGCACTCAGATGCGCTTTGACGGTGCGCTCTGAAATGAACATCGCGGTGGCGACTTCCTTGTTGGAACGGCCCGCCGACACGGCACGGGCGACTTGCGCCTCGCGTGCGGACAGCGTGGCCCAGGCGTTGGCCGCCGATACAGCGGCGGCCGGGTCAGCCGAGGGCGCTGACGGCTGGCGTGCGAGAGCTGCGCTGCTGGATCCCACTAGCCGCTGCAGCAGGTCTGGTCCGACCCACAGGCCACCATGCTCAACCACCAGGGCGACTTCTCGCAGCAGCGCGGGCACACCGTAGGCATGGGTGTAGCCGCGAACGCCGGCGCTGAGCGCATTCAGGCCTTCGAGCGCTTCGGGTATGTTGGACAGGAGTACCACGCGCGCGCCAGGCTGGGTTTGCAGAATCTGACGCAAATGGGCCGGCCATTGCGCATCGGTACTGCTTAGCCAGACCATGTACTGCGCCGGGGATTTGTCACGCAGGTGTGTCTGCACGGCAGCGACTGCAAGTGCTTCACCGGTGGGGAACGCTTCATGCCAGCGCGCTGGCACCGGGGTGGCCGGACTGGAGAGGAAGATATGTTGGGTTTTCATCGTTCAGTCATGGCGTTGGATTTGGCTCGCAACACGGGTTTGAGGAGATAGGATAGGACCGTTTTTTTGCCGGTCAGGATGTCCACCTGCGCCACCATGCCAGGGATGATGGGCAGGCCGGGGCCCAGGCTGGGTTTATGGGTCCGCACCCGGATGTGATAGAAGGCATTGCCTTTTTCGTCGAGCACCGAGTCGGCGCCGATGTGGATCACATCGGCCGGCAGGCCCCCGTAGATCGAATAGTCATAGGCGGTGAACTTGACTGTGGCTTCCTGACCCGGGCGCAAGAAGCCGATGTCTTTCGGAGTGATTTGCACTTCCAGAATCAGCGCATCGTCCAGCGGCACCACTTCGACCACTTCTTGACCGGGCTGCACCACGGCCCCAATGGTGTTGACCAGCAGGCGCTTGACAGTGCCGCGCACGGGCGACTTGATGTCGGCGTGCTTGACCTTGTCTTCCAGCGCCAGTCCGCCCTGGGACAGACTGGCGAGCTTGCTCATGGTCTCGGAAAGTTCGGCGCTCATCTGGTTGCGGCTGACGAGCTGCACTTCCTCGATCTTGCGCATGGCTTCCTGAATCGCCGACTGCACGCGCGAAATTTGCGCCGTGGCCTGTTCGCGGTCACCGCGCAGGCGGGCGACTTCACGCTCCAGCCGCAGGACTTCGACCTCGGAGACGGCACCGGTGGCGATCATGGGGCGCGTGGCATTAAGCTCCCGGTTCACCAGTTCCAGTCCACGCTCGGCCTGGTCGCGCCGGGCGCGCACTTCGTTGAGCTCCTGCTGGCGCTGAACCAGCTGGCTTTGATAGATCGCTGTCTGCGCGCTGATTTCGGCCCGACGCGATTCAAACAGGCGCAGTTCCTGGGCCACGACATCCGGTGCTTCACGCACCAACTCCGGGGGCGGGTTGAATGACGTACCGCGCGTCAGCGCCTCAAGCCGCAGGGCCTTGGCCTGCAGCGCCATCTGACCGGCACGACTCTCCAGCATGGTGGAGACAAAGCGGGTGGGATCGACCCGCAGCAGCAACTGGCCGGCTTCAACAACCTGGCCTTCCTTGACGAGCAAAGCCTCGACCACCCCGCCGTCGACACTCTGGATGATTTGCACCTGGCTGGTGGGCACCACGCGGGCATCGCCACGGGTGACTTCATCAATCTCGGCAAAAGCGGCCCAGATAATCAGCACGACCAAGGCTGCGGCGGCCAGACGCAAGAGGCTACGGGCGCGCAAGGGTTCCTGCTGCAGGCGGGCCCAGTCGGCATCGCCGGCCCAATCGAGCTGCTCCGGATCTTCTGCCGGGGTGAGCCGTTTCACCAACGGACCGAAGGTGGACTCGCCAGCGCGAGTGGTGCGTTTGAGCAGGCCGCCGGTACGTTCAAAGTTTTTATCACTGAACCAAACCATCATGCAGCCTTTCCGATGCGACCCTGGCGCAGTGCCGTAACCACCTGTTCCTTGGGACCATCCGCCACGATGCGGCCGCCGTCCATGACGATGATGCGGTCGGCCAAATCGAGCATCGAAGTTCGATGGCTGATCACCAGCACGGTTTTGCCCTGTGAAAACTCGGTGAGCCGGCGCTTGATATCGTCTTCGCTGGAGTAGTCCATGGACGAGGTGGGTTCGTCGAGCAACAGGATGGGCGGGTCGTTGATGACCGCGCGCGCGATGGCGACACCCTGCCGTTGTCCACCCGACAAGGATTCACCCCGCTCGCCAACCAGCATGTCAAACCCTTGCGGATGCTGGTTGACGAGACCGAGGATGCCGCCAATTTCAGCCGCTTTGACGATGTCGGCATCATCCGCAAGCGGCGCACCCATGGTGATGTTGTCACGCAGGCTGCCATAAAAAAGCATCACGTCCTGTTGCACGTAGCCGATCTGGCGTCGCAGTTCTGCCGGGTCGAGCTGGCGCAGGTCAATGCCATCCACCAGTACCGCGCCCTCGGTGGGCTGGTACAGGCCGAGGATGAGTTTTTCAAGCGTGGTCTTGCCCGAGCCGATGCGGCCCAGAATGGCCACCCTTTCGCCCGGTTTGATGCTGAAGTTCAGATGGCTCAGCGACGGCGTGGTCTGGCCCGGATAGGAAAAGCTGACATCGCGGAAGTCGAGCGCCCCTTTCAGGCGGCCACGGCTGATGAAGTTGGTGGTTTCGGGACGTTCGATCTCACGCGCCATCATTTCATTGAGCGAGGTCAGCGCGGTAGCTGCGGTGTGGTACTGCACCAGCAGACCGGCCACCTGCCCCACCGGCCCCATGGCGCGCGACGCCAGCATGGTGCAGGCAATCAGGCCGCCCATGGTGAGTTCGCGCTCGGAGATCAGATACACACCGATGATGATGATGGAGAGGTTGATGAACTGCTGGACAAAGGCCGAGGTGTTGCTGGCGGTGCTTGAAAGCAGGCGCAACTGGGCACCGACCCGTGCAAGCAAGGCAGCACTTTTTTCCCACTTGCGCTGAATCGGCGCCTCGGCGGCAAGGGCCTTGATGGTCTCAAACCCGACCAGGCCTTCAATCAGGGTGGCGTTGCGCTGGGCCCCAGCACGGTAGGTGGTTTCGGCCAACTCATGCATGCGGCCCTGCACCGCCAGCGCATACAGCACCATGACGGCCGCGCCGATAACAAGGGGGATCAACATCATCCAGGAAATCCAGCCGATCACGATCATGAAAATCAGCGCGAACGGCAAGTCGATAAAGGCCACCACGGTGGCCGAGCCGATGAAGTCGCGCACCGACTCGAAGGCGCGCAGGTTGGAAGCAAATGATCCCGCCGAAGCCGGGCGCTGCTCCATGCGCATGCCCAGCACACGCTCCATGATGAAGGCCGACAGCTTGACGTCGGCGCGGCTGCTGGCAAGGTCAACAAAGCGGCCGCGCATGGTGCGCAAAACCAGGTCGCTGACCAGCATGATCAACAAGCCGACGGCCAGCACCCACAGGGTTTCAAACGCCTGGTTGGGCACCACGCGGTCGTACACGTTCATGACGAACAAGGGCATGCCAAGTGCAAACAGGTTGGCCAGAAAGGCGGCCAACAGTACATCGCGGTAAAGCGGCCGGCTTTCAGCAATCACGCCCCAGAACCAGTGGCCATGACGACCGGCGCGGACTTCGGGTATGCGCGCATCGAAGCGCTGAGTGGGCCGCGCGTAAATCGAGCTGCCAAGGTAGTGGGCCTCCAGATCGGCAAGGGCCACCTCAACCGGGGCATCGCCCAGCTCGGGATACACCACGCGGGCCTGGCTGCGGTCCTCATTAAAGCCAAGCACCACACAGGCGCGCTCGTCCTGCAGCAGCACAATGGCAGGCAACAAAGCGTCCTTCAGTTGCGGCAAGGGGATCTGGACCAGCTGGCTGCTGAGGTGGGCACGACGGGCGGCGCGGGCAAAAAGACTGGGGGTCAAACGGGCATGCTCGGCTGGCAGGCCCGCCATCAGTGCATCGCGTGTGGGTGCCTCGCCGTGTGCTCGGGCCACAATCTGCAAACACTGCAGAAGCTCATCGCTCTTGATATTCGACATACCCCCCCTGTTGTCCTGATTCTTGCAGTCTTGTTCGTAATGCTTTTATGTCGGCAGTGTACCAAACACCTGCCGGCCGAACAGCACCCGCCCGGATGAGTGCATCTCGTTCACAACAACCAAGTCATGCCTACCCAAATGACAGGGGCAACTCAAGCCTCGGCATTCCCGCCCGCGTCAGCCGCTAACCGCGCCAGCTTTTCCGCCTGGTCCGTGCGTTCCCAGGTGAACTCGGGTTCGGCCCGGCCGAAATGCCCGTACGCGGCGGTCTTCCGATAGATCGGCCGCCGCAGGTCGAGGCTGTCGATGATGCCACGCGGGGTCAGTTTGAAGCTGCAGCGCACCATGTCTTCCAATTTTTCGTCCGGCACGGTGCCGGTGCCGTAGGTTTCAACCAGCAGGGAAACCGGCTCGGCCACGCCGATGGCATAGGCCAGCTGCACCAGGCAGCGTTTGGCATAGCCCGCCGCGACGAGATTCTTGGCGATGTAGCGCGCCATGTAGGCGGCCGAGCGGTCGACCTTGGTCGGGTCTTTGCCTGAAAACGCGCCGCCGCCGTGCGGGCAGGAGCCGCCGTAGGTATCGACGATGATCTTGCGGCCAGTGAGGCCGGTATCGCCGTTGGGGCCGCCGATTTCGAACGGGCCAGCTGGGTTGACCCACAGCCTGAAGGTCGGGGTGCGCAGCGCCGTCGGCACCAGCGGGTCGACGATTTCGCGCGCGACTTCCTGCGCGACCCAGGCGGGGTCGAGGCCGCGTTCGATCTGGGTGGAAATGATCACGGTTTCGACGCCGACCATTTTCTGGCCTTCGTAGGCGACGGTGACCTGGCTTTTGGCATCGGGGCGCAGCCACGGCATGGCGCCGGACTTGCGCAGTTCGGCCTGCCTTTGCACCAGGCGATGCGCCAGCCAGAGGGGATAGGGCATCAGGTCGGGGGTTTCGTCGCAGGCGTAGCCGAACATCAGGCCCTGGTCGCCAGCGCCGATGTCGCCACCGGTCAGCGTGATGCCCTTGTGAATCTGGATCGACTGGTGGTTAAAGCGCACCTGCACTTCGCAGGCGTCGGGGTCGATGCCGGTTTCGGCATCGCGGTATCCGATGTCGCGCAGCACCTGGCGGGCGATCGCTTCGGCGCGATCACGCACCTCGTCGAAGAGTTCCTTGCGGACGGTTTTGAACTCGCCGGTAATCACCACCAGATTGTCGGCCACGAGGGTTTCGCAGGCGACCTTGGCTTCGGGTTCTTCAGCCAGAAACGCGTCGAGGATGGCGTCGGAAATCTGGTCGGCGATCTTGTCCGGGTGTCCTTCCGAAACGGACTCGGAGGTAAACAAATGGCGGCGCATGTTCATGGTGCGTTTCCTGTGATGCGTTGAGGGTTAAGGGTTGCGTGCCGCGAGGCGCCAGAGCGAGGTGACCTCGGCCGCGCGCGCGGCGTGCAGCGGATCGGTGGCGTCGGCGGCGCGGGGATGCGTGGGCTTGGTGTCCAGCCGCCCGACGACGCTCAGTCCGGCGGCCTCGATTGCGGCGAGCAGCCACTCGCGCGAGCGCAGGCCCAGGTGCTCGGCCAGGTCCGACAGGATCAGCCAGCCTTCGCCGCCCGGCTCCAGGTGCGCCGCCAATCCGTTCAGAAAACCCAGCAGCATGCGGCTGTCCGGATCGTAAATCGCATGCTCGAGCGGCGAGTTGGCGCGCGCGGGCAGCCAGGGCGGATTGCAGACGATGAGCGGCGCGCGCCCTTCCGGGAACAGATCGGCTTCGACGACCTCGACCCGCCCCTTGAGGCCAAGCCGGGCGATGTTCTGCCGCGCGCACGCCAATGCGCGCGGGTCCCGGTCGGTGGCGATGACATGCTTGACGCCGCGCTTGGCCAGCAGCGCCGCCAGCACGCCGGTGCCGGTACCGATGTCGAAGACGAGCTTCGAGGTCGGCAGCGGCGCTTCGGCCACCAGCTGAACATACTCGCCGCGCACCGGCGAAAAAACGCCGTAGTGCGGGTGGATGCGGTCATCCAGCGCCGGAATGTCCACGCCTTTCTTGCGCCATTCGTGGGCACCAATTACCCCGAGCAGTTCGCGCAGCGAGACCACCGAGGGCTCATCTCCAGATCCATAGGCTTCGGCGCAGGCTTCTTTCACGTTCGGCGCGCGGCGCAGGGGAATGCTGAAATCCGCCTCCAGCGGCAGCAACAGCATCCCCAGAGTGCGGGCGCGCTGGGACTGCGCCTGACGATGGAAATTGAAGGCCTCAGTCGGCGACAAGGCGGCCTTGCGCGGCTTGCGGTCAATGCGGCGCGCCATGGCCTGCAGCAATTGGCGCGCATTCTGGAAGTCGCCCCGCCACAGCAGCGCGGTGCCCTCGCTGGCCAGGCGATAGGCCGTATCGGCGGTGATGCGGTCGTCCGCGACCACCACGCGTTTGGGCGGCGGCGCGCCGCCCTCCGAGCGCCAGCGGGCCGAGTGGGGCGCGTCGGCTTCGGTCCAGTTCACAACAGGATTGTTCGTGTCAGGCACAACGGGGGTGAAACGTCCAGGAAAGAGAAGGGATACAGAAACAAATGGGGCCCATGAGGCAGGCCCGATAAAAGGAGATTGACTACGCTGCCTTCAAATCGAGCAAGGCTTCCGGGTGCGCAATCGCAACACGAAGGAGCGTTTGCGCTGCGCCGGTGGGTTTGCGGCGGCCTTGCTCCCAGTCTTGCAGCGTGCGGGTGGACACCCCCATCAGACTGGCCAGCTCGGATTGCGACATCCCCAGCCGGCTACGTGCCTCGGCGATGGGCGACAGGGTGACCTGGGTTTTCCGGGCGCCCTTACCCGCCTTCATCTGACGGACGGAATTCAATAAGTCCTTCTGGAACTGTTCCATTTCCTTATCCATGTTCAATGGCCTCTCGCAATTGCTTCAAAAAAGACATGGGCAGGTTGTCGAACTTGGCTTTCACATACACCATCAACAACCAGATTTCGCCATGTTCCAGCCGGTTGAAGTAGATGACCCGAGCGCCGCCTCGTTTGCCCATGCCGGAGCGCGTCCATCGGACTTTACGACATCCGCCGGCGCCCGGAATCACATCGCCCGCGTCCGGATTGGCCGCCAGCCAGTTGATGAATTCAACACGCTCCGAATCTGTCCAGACTTGGGCTGCCGCACGCACGAAAACTTCCGTTTCGATAACCGTGTACATTGAGCGATGGTACGGCAGTGCCGTATTATAGGCAATAGCGAAAAAATATCGATTTAATCGCGCGACGGGAAATGAAAAACCCCGGGATAGCTCAGCCCGTGATTTCCCGGACAGCTAACAAAGCTCGAACGCGTCCATCACAGCTTGGCATTGCGCCCACCGTCCACCGCCAGTACCTGGCCGGTGATGTAGGGCGCGTCG
>JBPPMF010000223.1:0-2094 GCA_051305915.1 Thiobacillus sp.
CTACGCACATCGCAGCCTTCGTCCGCTTTCGCGACTTTATTGAAACAGTTGCTGATCAACCGTCCCGTTTCGACGCACCAGTTACAAAAAGTGACCAGGGCACCCCGATAGATATTGCGGGTTCTAGCGCCCATCCCGAGCTTGATTTGAGCGACTAGCCCTCAACCAAGCGAACTTTCTGTCCTGACTTGGGGAGAAGTTTGGAAAAAATGAAATCCCTCGGCGTTTTCGCGATATTCTACGAGTGTCGAATCCGAGAACGTCACGACCACGGAGGGATTTCAAGTGAAGCTCAGCATACGACGACGCCTGGCGGCCGGCAAGCGGCGCATCGAGAAGCGGTTGGACAAGGCCGATTGCGAGGGCTGTGAGCGGCCTATGCTGCGGCCAGCCAATATCCAGTATGAGTTGGCCGAGCGCATGCGCGGCATGACCTACGGCGGCATCGGTTCGATGCTGTTGCTGGTGCGCAAACTGGGGCTGGCCGAGGCGATCGACCGGCGGTTGCACCTGCTGAAGATTCACCGGCCCTACCACGAGAGCGATCACGTGTTGAACCTGGCGTTCAACGCGCTGTGCGACGCGACCTGCCTGGAAGATCTCGAACTGCGCCGCAACGACGAAGTCTACCTGGATGCGGTCAATGCCCGGCGCATTCCCGATCCCACCACGGCCGGCGACTTCTGCCGCCGCTTCCAGTCCCACGATGTCCGCACGCTGCTGGACGTGTTCAACGAGACGCGGCTCAAAGCCTGGGCTCGGCAGCCCGAGGCGTTCTTCGACGAAGCCCGCATCGACATGGACGGTACGATGGTGCCTACCACGGGCGAGTGCAAGCAGGGCATGGACATCTCTTACAAGGGCGACTGGGGTTATCATCCGCTGGTGGTTACGCTGGCCAACACGGGCGAGGTGCTGAGCGTGGTCAATCGTGCGGGCAACCGGCCCAGCCACGAGGGCTGCCCCGAGGAAGTCGATCGCGCGCTGGCCGTATGCCTGCGCGGCGGCTTTCGCCGCGTGCTGTTGCGTGGCGACACGGACTTCACGCAGACCAGGCACCTCGATCGCTGGAGCGCGGACGAGCGGGTGCGATTCATCTTTGGCGCCGACTGCACGGCGGCCTTGCACATCGTGGCCGACGATTTGCCGGGAAATGCCTGGAAAACGCTGCACCGGCCGGCCCGCTACCGCGTCAAGACCCGGCCGCGTGCGCGGCCCGCCAAAGTCAAAGAGCGGATCGTGCGCGAGCGCGCGTTCAAGAACATCCGTTTGACCGGCGAGGAAGTGGCCGAGTTCGACTATCGCCCGACGGCCTGTAAGAAGGCGTATCGGATGATCGTGGTCAAGAAGTATCTCGACGTCACCCAGGGCCAGTCGCTGTTGTTCCACGACTACCGCTACTTCTTCTATCTGACCAACGACCGCGACAGCTCGGCAACCGAGATCGTGCTGTTGGCCAACGATCGCTGCGATCAGGAGAACTTGCACGCGCAATTGAAGGGCGGCGTGCGGGCCTTGCAGGCGCCAGTCGACAACCTGGTGAGCAACTGGGCCTACATGGTGATGACCGCTCTGGCCTGGAACTTGAAAGCCTGGTGGGCCTTGTACCTGAGCGACAGCGACGGCCCGCGTGACGAGCAGCAACGGCCAGAAAAAAAGCGCGTGCTGCGAATGGAATTCAAGACCTTCTTGAACGCCTTCATGCGGTTGCCGTGTCAGATCGTGCACACCAGTCGGCGCTTGATCTATCGCCTGCTGGGCTGGAACCCTTGGTCGGGCGTGTTCTTCCGGCTCGTCGATCGTCTGCACGGCTGACACGCGATTCCAGAAGCTGGAGTCCGGATGCTCCAGTCCGCCGCAACGGAAAGACCCCCAGAAAGAACACGACCCATGAAGTACCCGACAATCCGAAGCCTTCTCACGACGCTCTCAACGTCCCCCGGCCACGCTGCGCCACCACCCAGCGTAAAACATCACCAGCAAAACGCCTCGGGGTTCGCTTGTTTAAGGTCTAATGGGAGCAGTCGCTGGCAGATGGGCGTGTAAACTGAGCCGGCCATCGGACGGTTGTAAAAGAGAAATAGTTCGGTGGCT
>JBPPMF010000249.1:0-2020 GCA_051305915.1 Thiobacillus sp.
AGCGTGGCATCGTCGGCCTCACGCCCCAGCGTCAGGTTGGTGCGCACGCTATCGTTGAACAGCACCGGATGCTGCAACACCACGCCAACGTGCTCGCGCACCGCCTCCCAGCCGATCTCGGTCACCGGCACGTCACCATAGACAATCTGCCCCGACTTGACCGGATACAGGCCAAGCAATGCCTGCACCAGCGTCGACTTGCCGCCACCGGACGCGCCCACCAGCGCCACCTTCTCGCCTGGTGCCACCGTCAGGCTGACGTCGTCCAGCACGGTCTCGCCCTCGTCGTAGGCAAAGCTCACGTGATCCAGCGTAATGCCAACGGTGGGCTGGCCGGCGAACGGGTCGCGCAACGCGGGGTGTTGTGGCTCGCTCGCGAGGCCAAGCAGCGCATTGATGCGCCCCAGCGCGGCGTTGGCGGCGTACCACGCGTACTGCATGTTCACCAGTTCCTGCACCGGTGTCATCATGAACCACAGGTAGCCGAACACCGCCAGCATCTCGCCGATGGACAGGTCGGAAAACACCACCATCAGCATCGCCCCGGCGCGGAAGGCATCGAAGCCGGCCAGAAACACAAAGAAGGAAAACCGGCTCATCGCGTCGGACTTCCAGGCAAACGCCGCCGCATGCTGGCGGATGTCGGCGGCTTTCTCGGTCACCCGCGCCAGATAATGCTTCTCGCGGTTCATCGCGCGAATCTGGGTTAGGGCATCCAGCGTTTCGGAAAGCGTATCCTGGAACACTTCAAAGGCGCTGTTCTCGAACTTTTTCAGGTCCTTCACCCGCTTGCCCAGCCTGGTCGAAAACAGGATCACAATGGGGTTCAGCAGCAGGATGAACAGCGCCAACTGCCAGTGCATCCAGAACAGCACGCCCGCGACGCCAACCAGGGTCAGCACCGATACCACAAAACCGGAAATCGATGCGCCGAGGAAGCTGTCGATGGCATTCAGATCCGTCACGAAATGCGAGGTCACCCGCCCCGCGCCCACCGTCTCGAATTGCGACAGGGCAATTCTTGAAAGCCGCGACAACATGCGTGCCCGGATGCGGAACACCACCTCTTTTGCAAGCAGCGAGAAGCTGCGCCCCTGCCACACGTTGAGCAGAATGGCCGCCAGCCGCAGCACCGCCGACAACAGCAGGGCCGCGCCGATGAACAGCACCGGGCCGTGCCACGCCTCGGGAAACCAGGCGCCGATGGCCGCGACCATTTTGCCCGGATGGTGCAGCAGCACTTCGTCGACCATCAGCGGCAGCAAGAGCGGGATCGGCACCGACGCCACCACCGCCAGCACGGCAATGCAATTGGCCAGCAGCAGGCGCCTGCGATGGGTCTTGAGTTCGTCGGCGATGCCGCGCCAGGTCAACATGGGTACCAACTCCGATGCAGAAGCTAGCAAACAGGCGCAAAGCCGCGCCGTTGCTTGATTGGTGAAATGCGGGCTTGAAACATGGGAACAATTCCGGGAACAGTTTTCAGGTTTGTCCCCTGAATAATGCCAGGGGCTTTGGTGATTCCCATCTATCCCTCAGAGAGCTATACAGACTCAGCCTATAATGCCACTTCCCCGCCAAGACCAAAGGTTGCCGCTGCGTAACAAGTCACTTGGGTTCCCTGAACCCTTGCGGAACACCGGAACGATTGGTCAGGTGAAATTCGATACGGTCATGAAATGGATCGCCCCCCTCTGTGTACGTCCGAAGGGTGACAGTGGACGATTCATCGCTGTCGTTACAGTCAGCGCCCCTCTCCTTGTTCTTCTCCATGCGGCGACTGCGCAGAACGTGCCGCACAAAGAAATCACAGGCGTTTTTCATTCAGGACATAACCACCTCGTTTGTGAGAAACAGAATGACGCGCAAGGCTATACCCCATCTAGTGACCAGTAGTGTCCGGTTAAATTGAGACATGATGGCCTAAAAGCCAATATTGAAGCGGGTTTCAAGAGATTCATGGGTGTCCACGATTTGAATTTCAATTCGCACATTTGCGATGCTTCCGGGTTTGGTGAAC
>JBPPMF010000296.1:0-2815 GCA_051305915.1 Thiobacillus sp.
TCTTGGCCTCGAACTCCTGCTGCTCCACGCCGTGCCGCTCCCGCGCACGCTCTTCAATCTTGGCCTTGGCCTGCGCGATGGCCGTCAGGCGCTTCTCGCGCCGTGCGATCTCCGCCGGCACGTCCAGCCCATCATTGACCGGACGACTGTCGCTTTGCTCGGCCAGCTTCAACAACTGCTGAACCTCAGTGCGCAGCTGCGCCTCGATCTTGTTGGCATGCTCCCAGGACAGTGCCCGGTGCTTGCTCGCATTGGCCGCGATCTTCGTGCCGTCCAGCGAAATGTTGCCCAGCTTCAGGCACTTCATCTCGCGCGCCAGCATCAACACCTGTACGAACAGCGCCTCGATCTGCGGCAGGAATCGCCGCCGGAACGTGGCAATGCTGTCGTGGTCGGGGTGCGTGTTGGCGGCAATGAAGCGAAACGCCACCAAGTCGTGGCAGGCGCGCTCGATCTTGCGGCTGGAATGCACGCCCGTGGCGTAGCCATACACCAGCAAGCCCAGCAGCATCGCCGGGTGGTAGGCCGCGCTGCCGCGTCCCGCGTACTGCCGGATTAGCTCGCCCAGGTCCAGCTGGTCGATGACTTCCACGACAAAGCGCGCCAAGTGATCCTGCGGCAACCACTCATCGACCGATGGCGGCAGCAGGTAGGCGGTGTCTCGATCTACGGCAACGAATCGGCTCATGCGTTGGGGCTATGTTCGGACTGACGTAATTGTCCGAGCTGGCTCTTGCTCGGGGTAGGTGGGAAAGCCCGACAGCCTCCTAGTCTTACTGTGTTATTTATTTTGCCTCTCCCAAGGACGGCAGCAGCAGGGGCAGCGTGGGAGATTTCGAGCCAGAAGCGCGCCGATGCGGATCCGCAAGCTCGTGATGGAGGATGGGACGTGGCGCTGCGCCCGGAGGACTTCCCCGAGGTCGGTAATGCGTGGGTAGGGCAAACGCTTGGCGTTGTGCGGAGTTTTTTTTACCCCCGATCTCGTCGGGGTGGTGGAGTCGCTGTGCGAGCAGGAAGCCATAGGCCGCAATGCTCAGGCTGGCGTGGTGATGAAATCCCCGCCAGCCTCGGCCCTCGTAGTGGCCCAAGCCCAGGTCCTGCTTGAGGTCTTGGTAGTCGCGCTCGATACGCCAGCGCATTTTTGTTTCAAACACCATTCGCTGCAGTGACACTTCTTCGGGTAGCGTTGACAGCCAATATTTGAGCGGTTCGGCGTCGCCTTCAGGCCACTCGATGAGCAGCCACTCGGGTGGGCGAAGTTCATCGCGCAAGTTATCGCGGTGCGCTGCTCGCACGCGTACTCGCGCAAAGCGTGACTGCAGATCAGCATTGGTGCCCTCGCGCCAGGTGACGGTTTGCCATTGCTTGGGTTCGAGCGACAAGGCAAGAGTCTTGACTGACAGCGGGTTGTGTTGCGGTGACTGCGGCCCACCCCGGCGCAGTCGGGTGCCCACATGCCCGCGAGGTACCGAGGCCCTTGGTGGCAGCGGCTCGCGCCCGGGTGGCCACACCGTTACGCTGCCGGTGACGCCGACCGCATAGCGCAGTCCCAACTCAGTGAGCCGATCGCGAAATGCGGTGTCAACGCCGTAGCCGGCATCGGCCAGGACGCAGTGCTGGGGTGCTCCCTGATTGATCAGGTGCTCGATCTGCTGCAGTGCCATGGCCGGCTTAGTCGTGAACTCCATCGCCTGTGGCACGCCGGCCTTGTCGCGTCGCGCCGGGTCGTCGGCCCACTCGCGCGGCAGGTACAACTGCCACGCAACGGGCAGGCTGGCCGCCAGGCTGGCCAGCGACACGCTCACGGCTACTTGGCAGTTGTCCTGCTTGCCCAGCATTCCACAGTATTGGCGAGCCACGCCCACCGAATGCCGACCCTGCTTGGGGAATCCGGTGTCATCGATGATCCACCAGCCGCCATCGCTGAAGTCCATTTGCGGCACGACCCATTGGCACACCCGCAGCAGCATCTGCTCGTCCGACCAGTTCGCGTCGGCCACGAAGTGGTGCAACGACTGATGGCGTGAACTCACCCTGAGCGGATCCACGTGCGCGGCCATGGGCTCCACGCTCTTGCGCGCCAGCGCAGACAGCAGTCCGGTGCAGTAGCCATGCAGTCCGGCATTGCGGTCAGCGTGGCCCAGGCCTTCGCTCAGATGTGCCATGTACCGCTCGAACTCAATCAAGTCGTCCATCGACGTTCACCCTTCAAGGCTCAGGAGGATAGGGCTCGTGAGGCGTCGATGCCCACAGCTGGCACACGAGCACGAGGTTGCATCACAACTTCATTGTCGTTAATATTAACGACATAAAAGGGAAAGTAAAGACCCATGGCACGTCGACCCGAAACCATCATCAAACAGGCTCGCGAGCGCATCGCGCGCATTCGAGATGCCCTCGGCGAAATCGACTATCTGTGCTCAGGGACGCTGCTAAAGCGTACAAAGATGTGCGGCAGGCCAGGCTGTCGGTGCGCGCAGGACCCTGAAGCCCGACACGGTCCGTACTTCGAATGGGGCCACATGAAGGGCGGCAAGCTCGTTCACCGAATGGTCACCCCCGAACAGGCCGCCATCGTGGAATTGGCCCTCGCCAACCATCGCAAAGCAAAGAGGCTCATGCAGGACTGGGAAGACGAGACAGAACGGCTATTCGATGCCGAGGCGCCGCGAAAAAACTAGCTCACACTTCTAACACAGTAAGACTAGGAGCCTGTCGGGCTTTCCCATCTACCTTGAGCCAGCGCGACCTCGGACAATTGATCCGGTCTGAGCACACCGCCACCGCATGAGCCGCTTCGTTGCCGTAGATCGAG
>JBPPMF010000321.1:0-2177 GCA_051305915.1 Thiobacillus sp.
GCGACCATCAAATAGAACACCGCGACAAAGGCGAATAACGCAGGGAAACCGAGTGCGACCCAGGCGCGAAAGTAGCGCCAGTACTCGGGCGGCATATCGTTGCCGTGCGCTGCGGCGTGACCGGATACGTCACGCATCCTGATTTGCAGCCAGACCACCGGCAGCCAGCAAGCCAGCCCGACGGCGTATAGCACGATGGACCACTTGATCCAGCCGCTGTCGAGCGGAAACCCGGCAAGATGCGCAAGGTATAAGCCGCTGACCGGCTGGAAGACAATCGTCGTCGCGGTGAACAGCCAGTCTGCGATGACGACCTGGCGGGTCACGAATGCGATGACATGCGGCTCCCGGTTGAGGTTCGCGAACAGCATGTAAAAAGCCGAGCCAATGCCAGTGCCGAACAACAGCGTGGATGCCAGGATATGCATCCATTTCACGATCAGGTATTCCACGGTTTATTCCTCGAGTTGGTAAAGCAGCCAGATCGCGGCGAGCATCGGCAGATTCTTAAGAATAGGCCCGTAGGGGTGCGCCCAGAATTCGGGCAGATAAAGGGTAATGAGCACGCTGTAGAAGATGATGAGCGCCATCTGCATCAGCCACAGCAGCCGGCGCTTGCGCAACGCCAGCGTCGCCACGCCGAAAGCGAAATTGAGGCCTGCGGCGCCGTAGAGCATGGTCGTCCCAAGTGCAGCCGGCACGCCGACGCGATGCAGCAGTTCGAGGCTGCCCGCAACCGGATAGACCCATACCGAAACGATGCCGGTGATCAGCCACACCAGCGCAATCGAAACCCGCAGCAAGGGCAGCAGGCTGGCCAGCAGCGCCTGGGTGCGTGCGGCGGGTGCGGCGTCCCGCTCGATGAACTGCGCCGGGCTGCGCGGCGTGCGCCCCAGCAGGGCGGCAAACGGGGCGGCGGCGGCCGTGTTGCCGCGTTCCAGCATCGATAGGCTGTCGGGGTCGGCGAGGCTGCCGGGCAGATGCGCCGCCAGGCGAACCGCGCCCTCAACTAGCGGCATCGGGAAGGCGAGAAAACGCGCCTCGCCCAGCCCCATTTGTCGACGCAGCAGGGCGAGATACGCGCGCAGCGACACCGCCTGCGGGCCGACCGCTTCGACCCGCTGAGGCGGGTGCGCCAGGGTGAGCAAGGTGCACACCGCATCCGTCAGGTCGTCGATGAAGACCGGCTGGATCTGCTGCATGCCGGCGCCGGGCAGCGGAATCAACGGCAATGCCGCCCATTGCTGCAGCATCGCGGCGCTGGCGCCACCGGGCCCGTAGACGAGCGATGGCTGGATCAGCGTTGCCGTTACCGGCAGGCTCAACAACACGTCATCCGCGTGCTTCTTGCTAAGGTGGTAGTGGGTGGTTGCCTGCGCATCGGCCCCGAGCGCGGATATCTGGACAAACCGCGAAACGCCTGCCTGCGCCCCCGCGCGAAACAGGGCGACCGGCCCGCGCTCGTGCAAAGCATCGAACTTTTGCGTCGCCGTTTCGCGCAGGATTCCTGCCGCGTTGATCACGGCCTCGACGCCGCTGAGATGGGGCAGCCAGGCTTCCGGCGTCTGGTCGTTGTTGAAATCGGCCTGCACCCAGTGAACGTCGCGCGTGGCTGCAGGCGGCGTCGAGCGGCCCACCGCACGCACGGTGTGACCGGCCGAGACAAGGGCGGCAAGTAGGTGGCGACCGAGGAAACCGGTTGCCCCGGTCAACAGGATCAGCATGACAAGCGGCGCAGCGGATACAGCGCCAGTCGATGTCCAACTTGAGTGGAGGTTCCCATGCAGACTTATCCTATGCCGAAGAAAAAACCGAGTGCCCTTGGCCGGGGGCTGGTCTCGGGCTCGATCGCCGCGGTCGCGTCGACCGTCGTGCTGGTGATACAAAGCAAAAAGGAAGCAAAAAGTGCGCTTAGCGCGCAGAACGCCGTCAGCCACTGGATATGGGGCGAAGAAGCCAAGCACCAGCATGAACTGAGCGTGCGGCACACGGTGCTCGGCTACGCAATTCATCATGCGTCCGCCGTCTTCTGGGGCGTGATCTACGAACGCTGGGTGCGGTCGAAGCGCCCACTATCGCCTCCTGCCGAGTTGCTGCGGGCCTCGGCGTTCGCCACCGTTGCCAATTTCGTCGACTATCGACTCACCCCGCATCGCCTCAAGCCCGGCTTCGAGCAC
>JBPPMF010000295.1:0-2599 GCA_051305915.1 Thiobacillus sp.
GCTGAGGTGCGGGAGGAAGTGGCCCGTCGAAGAGGCCAGAGATGATGCGCACCTATCTGGATAGCTCCGTGCTGTTGGCGGAGGCCTTGCAGGAAGCGGCCAAGGTGCCCCTCAGCGCGGTGGATGCGATCCATGTGGCCGCCGCAAGAAGGTTAAAAGCGGACGAACTTGTCACCGGCGAAAAACCCGGCAAGCCCCTGCATAAGGTGAGTGGTCTCAGAGTTCGATTCCTGGCCTGAACCTCAGATCGAAAAGGGGTCAGTCCTGAATGGCGCTTAGTTTAGGCCCTTGTTTTTCGTGTATTGTTTTTCCGGTAGCGGCTGCGATGGGGAGTGTCCTTGAACTGGCGCCTGGGTTTATTGAGAAACGGATACGGTTTGGGGCGGCGCTTGAGGGCGCGGGGTTCGCGACGTCCCGGCCGATCCGGTACCTGATCGGCGGCGATCACCCGGAGCAGGTCGGCCACCAGTTCCTGCCGTTTCTTTTTGGATCGGGCTTGGGCGATGGCCACGCTGTATTGTCGGCTGGCGTCCACCGTGCCTTTAAAACTGATGCGGTCCACCGGGACTTGATGTCCGGCGCTGGCGTGGCTCACCAGGGCGCGAATCAGATTGTAGGCGATCAGAAACATTTCCAACTCCTTGTGGACCATCTTGGGGGTCAGGCAGCGCAACTGTTCCATGCCCATGCTGGTTTTTATATCGCGAAACCATAGTTCAATCCGCCACCGGCGCGCATAGAGGTGAGCCAGTTCCTGGGCCGGATAAGCCACGGGATCGAGCAGGGTCGTGACCAGGGTCACCGACTTGGGCCGATAGCCCGGCACTTGAAGTTGGAAGCGCAGCACGCGCACCGTCAGTTCACTGGGAATACGCTTCCAGAGGGTGTTGGGCAAATAGCGGGGTTTGAGCTGCGGCTTGCGCCAGGTCAAGAGCCGGTCGTTGGGTCCCAGGCGTTTTCCCTTGCGCAGGTCCGAGCGTCGGGCCTGATGCAGCCGAAACAGACTCTGGACCTGGCGCAACTGCAGCAAGGCTATCAGCACGTAGCTGCTGAAGCCGCGGTCGGCGAGGGCCAGGTCCCGAGGCTTGAAGTGGTCCAGCAGGGTGTGCAGCAAGTTCAGTTCATGCTGGTGTTTGTTGCCTTTGGCGTAGTCCAGCAGCGCGCCGCTGGCCAGGCTGAAAATGCCGACCAACTTCATCAAAGGGAACCCGCAGCCGGGCTTCTGGGAGCGTGACTGAGGGTAGGCCCGCTGGTTCTTGGGGGTGTCGGGCAGTGTGACGGTGGTGCCGTCGATGACTTTGAGCCTCAGGCCGTGCCAGAGTTGTTCGGCCGGCGCCAAGACCTTTTCGGCGTGCGCGGCGACGGCGTGGCGCAGGCGTTGGAGGGTGTCGAGGGCAAAGCGCAGGCGGGCGGCGCAGTAGCCGCCGGTGCCTGCCTTGACCGTCCCCAGGTTGTGGAGGCGGAAGAAGGCCTGAATCTGGCGGACCACTTCCCGACAGGGGCATTGGGGATTGAGGACTTGGTAGAGGAAGCCCCAGAAGACCCGCTGCACCGAATAGATGCGCTCACGGCTGTTGGGACCCTCGTCGGCCTGGGCCAGGAGCCCCGCCGGCAGGAAACGCCCGAAGAGTTCTTCGAGATGGTGCAGGCTGTGATGACGCAGGCGCTGGACGCGGCGGCCCAGGGCGGCCAGGCGTGGGCGCCAGGCCGGGAAGAAAGGGGTTATCATGAGACACAGTATATATACTGTGCCACTTGACAGGCAAGCTAAAATGACGCCCGTGAACCCACCTTCCGCGGATGTGCGTGCGTTGCAGGCCGAATACGATCGGCTGCGACGCCGTCTGGCCCAAATCGGCTACATCAGCGGGGGATCGGTCCTGGAGCGGACGGCCCAAGCCAGCGGGCGCAGCGGTTGCCAATGGACGCGGAAAGTGGCGGGCAAGACGGTGAGCGTTTCCTTGAGCCGCGCGCAGTATGAAGCGATGAAGCAGGCGGTGGCAAATGAACGAATGCTATGGAAAACCATCCAGCAGATGGAACGTATCTCGCGCCGGATCATCTTCGCCTCGACCCCCGACACCTCTCGACGCAAACGGCTTTCCAAGAAAGTTTTAGGCGTTATCTAAGCGCCATTCAGGACTGACCCCTTGGGAGGGTGAATTTTGCTCGCAAGGCGGGGGCGTGGTTGGTTATTTGATCGGTCATTCATGAAACATTCCATTGGGCTGGCCGTGGTGGTGGTGTGCCTCGGGTATGGAGGAGTCGGACGGGCAGTGGTGGGGGATGACCTCAGTCTGCCGCGGAGCAGTCCGGAGGCGCAGGGCATGGCGTCAGAAGAAATCCTGGCTTTCATTGAGAACGCGGAGAAGGAGGTGGATGCCTTGCACAGCATCATGCTGGTGCGGCATGGGCACGTCGTGGCGGAAGGTTGGTGGGCACCTTACGCGCCTGAGATTCCGCACATGCTTTATTCGCTGAGTAAGAGTTTCACTTCAACCGCCGTGGGCATGGCCATAGCCGAAGGCCGCATGACGGTCGACGATCTCGTTCTTTCGCATTTTCCCGACGACGCGCCGGCCGAGCCGAGCGCACACCT
>JBPPMF010000344.1:0-6236 GCA_051305915.1 Thiobacillus sp.
AGATCGAGTTGCAGGTTCACCGTATCGTCAGCGAGGTCGCCCGGCAGGCGCAGCCCGCTGGCGGTAAGCACGCCTTCGATCTGCGGCTGGCCTGGCTCACCGCTGACGCTGCCACGGCTGCTCAGGCGGCCGGCCAGCCCCAGCTGGAGCCGCGCCAGCGCCGGCGCATCGATATCCCAGGTTAGGCGGTCGCCGGCGTGACCATACGCGCCCTTCAACTTTGCCCGATTACCGGCCAGATTGAGATCGACATCGGCGCCGGTGAGATGCCGGTTTTCATAGCGCAGCCGGCCCTGCCCTGTCACCGGGCGGCCTTCGAGTTGACCCGGTGGCAGGGTGAACTGGGTTTGCAGACGCAACTCGGGCGCCAGCTCGCCGCTCGCCTGGCCGCGCGCATTCAACCGCCCGCGCGGAAACTGGCCAAAGCGCGCCGGGTTGATTTGCGTGGCATCGAACTCGACCGAGAACGCACGGCTGGCGTCGAGCTGCAATGCACCCTGCGCGCTCAGGCGGCCTGCCTGTCCAGTGAAGTTCGCCGATTCCAGCCGCAAGGCGGCGTCGGCATGGCTCAGTGTGAAACGGCCCTGGCCCCAGGTTTCCACCACCTCGGCATCGAGCGTCTGGCGGGTCGCATCGCCCGCCAGTTGCAAGCTCGTCTTGAAACGGGTGGCGTTGAGGTCGCGGTGCAGCCCAGCCAGATTCAGTCGCGGGCTGGCGAGGTTTACGCTAAAACGGCCGTCGCGCCACTGGCCGTCACCGCTGAAGTGCCCGGCCGCCCCAAGATCAATGCTCAACGAACTGAAGTCGGCGTGCGTGCTGTCGCCCAGTACGGCGCCCGTCAGGTTGGCCAGCGGCAGGCGCTGCTGGTCGAACCGCCCGGCCAGCCGGTTGGTAAGGCTGAAAGTGCCCAGCAGACGTTCGCCCGGCTGTCCTTCGAATATACCGGAAAACGCCAGATCGGCGCTGGGCGCATCCGTTACAAACAGACGCGGATCGATGCCCTCACCGACCACCAGCAGACGGGGCAGGCGCACCCGCGCAAACGGCGCCGCCTCGCCGCTGGCGAGGAAACTCATGCCCTCGGCGGCGGCATCCAGCTGGAATGCCAGCGCCGCCAGATCCCCCGTCAGTTCGAGTTGTGCCGTCACCGGCACCGGCTCGCGGTGGATCGCATCGATCCGGCCCTGCAATGCAAACGGCGCGTCCTTGCCGAGTTCGAGTTCACCCTGCAAATCGGCCCAGGGCGATTCCAGCATCGCCCCGCTCAACCGGTAGCGTTCGCCCGTGCCATCGAGGCGTGCTTGCAGATTGCGAAACGTCAGCGTCTTGCCCGCCTCGACGATATCGAGCCGGGCCAGGTCGAGCCGATGCACCAGCACGTCAAGCGGCAGGCGCAGGCTAGCGGGAAGCTTGGGCGGTGTCGGCTCCTTTTTCAGGATGTTCACCCGCATCGTCTGCGCCGCCAGCAGATCGACCTCGAGCCGCCGTTGCCACAACGCGCGCGGCTGCCATTCCAGGTGCAGACCGTCGATCTCGATGCGCTGGGTAGCGGTGGCGATCGTGAATTTTTGAATGCCGAGCGGCGCACCCAGGTGGCCGTCGACACCTTCGAACTTGAGCCGCTCGCCGCTCAGCGCCGTCACGGCCGAAGTCAGCCAGCGAAACCCGCTGGGGGTGGTTGCCAGGTAAGCGCCGGCCGCAACCAGCACCGCCAGCAAGGCAAACAACAGCGCCAGTCCCCAGGCCAGTCGCTTCAAAACGATACCCCGAGCGAAAAATGCAGGCGGAATTCTTCAGTGGCTTCGCCATATGCCAGATCGAAGTTGATCGGCCCCACCGGCGAACGGTAGCGCGCACCCACGCCATAACCGAACACTGGTGACAGGGCGCCGGCGCTATCGGCGGCATCGCCCGCATCGACAAACAGCGCCATGCCCCAGTTGCCTTTGAAGAAATGGTTGTATTCGGCGCTGGCGGTGGCCAGATAGCGTACCGACGCCACCCCGCCGCCATCCAGCGTGCGCCCCAGGCTCTGGTAGGCGTAGCCGCGCACCGAATTGTCGCCGCCGGCGCGGAACAGGAAATCGGTGGGGATGCCGTCGCGCGTATCCGCCAGCACGCTGCCCCATTCGCCGCGCAGAATCAGGCGGCCGTTGTCTCCCGCGCGGAAATACTGGGTGTGGCGGCCATACAGGCGCACAAAAGAAGTGTCCGACAGCAAGGCTTCGGCCGCGCCGCCAGCCTGCAGGGTCAACACATGGCCGCGCCGCGGATAGAACGCGCGTACCTCCGTACGCCGGGTCCACGCATAGTTGGCAGACAAGGCCTGATTGCGTGAACTCACCACATCGCCGATTTCCTGCTGCTCGGTCTGGTATTGCAGCGACAGCGTCGTCTCGATCTGCCCGCGCGTACGGGTGCGCTTGCCAGCCAGCACCGTAGCGCGCGTCTCCTGGCCTTCGATGTCTTCCTCCTTGACCTGCAGCCCCAGGCTGTTCTCGTAGCCCTTGGAGGTGCGCGGCCATGCCAGTTCCGCCGCCCCGGTCTGCCGCGCAGATTCCAGACGCGCGTCCAGCTTGAGGCGCAGGCCACGCCCCGAAATATTGCGGTGCACCCACGACGTCGACACCCGCGCCCCAGTGTCGGTGCTCACGCCGGCGCCCACGCTGAACAGTTTTTCCGGCCGTTCCACCACATCCACCCGGATCGGCACCGCCGCCGCCAGCGCCGGATCGGGCTCGATGCGCACCGTTGCCTGCGCGTAATAGCCGCTCATATCCAGCGCCATCTGGTAATCCAGCAAATCCTGCTGGCGATACGGCTGCCCAGGTTTCAGCGGGCTCAGGTTGCGGACAATCGATGCCGGGTAGCGCTGAGTGCCACTGATGACCGGCTGGCCATAGAAAAACGCCGGCCCGCTATCCAACGTCAGCGTCAAATCCGCCGACCTCGTCGCAGGGTCGATGCGCGCCTCGCTCGCCGCAATTCGCGCCGCCGGATACCGCACCGTTAGCAGCGGCCGCAACACCGCGGCCTTGGCCACATCCCACTCGGCCTGGCGAAACGGCATTTCCGGCTGTAGCGAAAAACCGCGCTCGGCGCGTGTGCGCAAGCGCGACTCGCCCGCCTCGGCCAACGCCCCGGAAAAGTCGATCTTCAGCGTGCGAACCCGAGTGCGCGGCCCCGACGTCACCGCATAGCGCATCACCCAGTCATCCGCCACCCGTGCCAATGTGCTGTCGACCTGCGGCGAAAAATAGCCCTCCGTCGCCAGCAATTCACGCGCGGTTTCCTCACTCAGACTGCGCAACCGCGCCAGCTCCGCCTCATCCAGCGGCTCGCCCAGCCGCGCCGCGCGCGCCGCTTCAAGATGCTGCATCAGCAGCGCCTTCAGCTCATCGGGCGCATCCACCTCCACCGTCAGCGCGTGCGCCGACCCCACGTATAAAGCGGCACAGAGGAATAGCCGGGACAACAGGGATATTGCAGGCAAGACAGCTCACAAAATATGCGAATGTCCTCATTCTAGGGTGTCGCAGAGTACCTGCCAAAAAAAGTCGCGGTCCGTTCTCGATAACCGCTGATGCATTCTGGCGTTGACGCCGTTGCACCGCCCGTTTGTGCCCGTCCATCCAGCTGGCGCTCACGGCAGCGAACTAGCAGAGGATTGGGCAATTCGCATTGTGCGTCGCAACCGAGTGGAGTTATTTTTCAAGCGCTCCTTTTTTGTATGCTTGCTCAAGCTTGCAGCGGTAGGAAACCTTCGGGTAATCTTGCCCAAGTCGCAGCAGGGAATATTGCAGTGACGGAATGACAAACAGACTAGACAACCCATCTAAAAACGGACGCCAGAATCTTGAAAAAGACAGCAATTTTAGTGTGTTTCTGCCTGGCCGGATGCGGCTCTCTGCTGCCGCGCAGCGACGCTGTTGTTGAGGGTCCATGGCAGAGTTATCACGATGCGCAGCTAGCCTTCGACAAGATCATCCCTTATAAAACCACGGTCGAAGATCTCAAAGCGATTGGAATGGCTCCCAGTTCAAGGCCGAATATCACCATCCTGAACTATTCGGATGTCGTGCGCCGTTTTATCCCGAGTCCGTTGACCAATCCAGAAGAACTTGATGACGGGGTAAGAGATTGCATCAAGGGAAAAATGGCCTGCACGGGCTTAGAGATTGACCAAGCATCCATCAAGCGCATCCGTTCCGGAGGTTTCTGGGCCGATTTTCTGAATTTCAAACGCAAGGTGGACGTGACGGGCTGGCGCTTCAGTGGCATGCTTCTAATCAAGGACAATATCGTGGTGTACAAACTGATTGGCGGCCAACCCCTGATCCATGAACTGGAGCATTCCAAGAACCCATTGGGGCCACTGCAGGATATTGGCGGATCATCATTGCGCAGCCTGCTCTGAGTAGGCACAGATCGGCGCAAGAAAAAGGCCTGCGAGACGTTCAGTCTCGCAGGCCTTTTTCTTGCGCCGAGTGATTAGGCGACTGCAACCGTCTCATCCTTAGCGAACACAAATTTCCCGCCTTGCGCATCGATGCGGATCGTGTCATTGGGCGCGAAGCGTCCTGACAGAGTTTCCTTCGCCAGCTGGTTTTCGAGTTCGCTCTGGATCGCGCGCTTGAGTGGCCGCGCGCCGTAGATCGGGCGAAGCCGGGGGGCAGTTCGGCCAGCGCAGCGTCGCTTATCTCCAGCGTCCAGCCGGACCTGTCGTGTCATGATCTATTTATGCACGGATCTCAAACACCCTTGAAATCCAAGCCCGCTTACTTCTCCGCAGGGGCGGAAATGGTGTCTGACACCCATGGCATCGGGTGCATCGCCTCCACCGTCAGCGTGCGCTTCGGCCTGGCTCATAGCCCTCATATTGCGGCAAGCCATCAGCGATCTCCTCCCAATTGGCCTTCGACGTTGCAAAAATATGCGCCATCGGCCGTTCCACGATGTCGGAGTCGATAGTTCCCAGCCGCACGCGCACCTGCTCGGGTTTCGATTCCGTCTTGCTCAGGATTGGGGATCCGCAGGTCTTGCAGAAAAATTTCGTCTGCCCCGGTGTCGACTCATAGCCGGTCAACGAATCGGCGCCGGAAACGATGTCGAAGTCGGCGGTGCTGACAACGCCATTGGTGGCGAAAGCGCTGCCTTGCGCCTTGCGGCATTGAGAGCAATGGCAGTACACGATGTTGCGAATCGATCCCTTGATTTCGAAGCGGACGGATCCGCAAAGGCAACCGCCTGTATACATATCAACCTCCATTTCTGGTTTGAGCATTCTGTGCTTCCCCAACGATTGTTTATGAGAGGCACCGCCGTATCTTATTCGGCTAGGGTGGCTGGCGGGTTTCGAGCCAACATGGTCCGCTATGCAGTCCTAAACAGCCACTGATCAGGAATTCACGCCGAATGGCTGCTTTCAAAATCCGGCGAACGCGAACGCGTACTTTCGACTCGAGGCGGTCAAAAGCGGGGGTAGCGGTCCGACCTCATATCCGCTACCCCATATCCGTCCTAGGACAAAACCTGGTTTCGGCATTTCAGACATGTCTGACACGGAAGTCGGACGACCCCCCGCTGCCAATCACCGCCGTTATGCGCATCATTCAGCTGTCGTTTTCGATTAGCCATATTGCCGCGTAACCGGCATTGATTGACAGGGTTGAGCTGACATCAGAACCCTGCACACAGGACTAGAACATGAACCCGACCGCCGTGGAAGACCTGAGTTTCCTTTTTGATACGGATGGTTTCTTTATCAATCCCGAGCCATGGGATATCGCGCTGGCGCAGCGCATCGCACATTCCGAGGACATGGGAGAAATGGATGACTTACAGCAGGAGTTGTTACTGACCTTGCGCGATGAATTCCAGAAATTTGGCGCGGTCACAGCCTTGAGCCATATCTGTCACCTCAACGGTCTAGACGCGGATTGTCTGCATCAGCTGTTCCGTTCGCCGCGCCAGGCATGGCGTATCGCGGGGCTGCCCAATCCGGGTGAAGAAGCCAAAGCCTACCTGGCCTGAATCCCGGCCCAGTCAAGCGCCGCGGCTTCCTCCCGCTGCCGACCCGAATCATCCTGAACCCTGATTTTCCACCCCCTGTAAACGAGGTTAATCGAATGAAAAACCCAATAATTCTCGCGGCCTGCCTGAGCTTGACGCCCTATCTGGCAATCGCCGAACCCGCAACAACCCAAAAGCCCACCCAAAAGTCCATGGGGTATGAA
>JBPPMF010000299.1:0-3061 GCA_051305915.1 Thiobacillus sp.
CGGTGTGCGACAACGCGAAAGAAGCCTGCCCGATTTTTCCCAAGCCGATTCCGGCCATCCACCTGCCGTTCCACGACCCGCACGACGAGCCGCTGGAGAGCTTCCTCGCGGTGCGCGACGACATCCGCACCCGGCTGGTGGCGGCGGTGCGCGATAAGCTCGACCTGCCTGCTGCCTGAACCAACGGAGACGCTGCCATGGCCGAATCGGTCTTTAACGTGCTGTTCCTGTGCACCGGCAATTCGGCGCGCTCGATTCTGGCCGAGTCGTTGCAGAACAATCTCGGCAAGGGGCGTTTTCGGACGTTCAGTGCGGGCAGCCAGCCTGCCGGGCAGGTCAATCAGTTCGCATTGGAATTGCTGGAAAAGAACCATTTTCACACGGGCGAGCTGCGCAGCAAGTCATGGGAGGAGTTTGCGCAGCCCGGTGCGCCGCGCCTCGATTTCGTCATCACGGTGTGCGACAACGCCGCGGGTGAAGTGTGTCCTGCATGGCCGGGACAGCCGATCACCGCGCACTGGGGGTTCCTGATCCGGCTGCGGTGGCAGGCAGCGACGAGGCGAAGCGTCATGCCTTTGTCGACGCCATGAACCAGTTGCAGCGCCGTATTTCCGTGTTTACCAGCCTGCCGTTTGCCAAGCTCGACGGCATCAAGCTGCAACAAGCGGTGCGCGAGATCGGGCAGGACGGCATGAGTGCGCTAACTTTGATGGAGTTCGCTCGATGAGCGCGCCAACTTTAATGGAGTTCGCTTGATGAGCGCACAGTGCGAAGTGACCGGAAAGCGCGCGGCTGGCGCGACGATGAGCGTGTTCGAGCGCTGGCTCACGCTGTGGGTGGCGCTGTGCATCGTTGCCGGCGTGCTGCTCGGCCAGGTGTTCCCGGCGCCGTTCCAGGCGCTCGGGCGGATGGAAGTCGCGCAGGTGAACATCCCGGTCGGCATTTTGATCTGGATCATGATCATCCCGATGCTGATGAAGATCGACTTCGGCGCGTTGCACCAGGTGAAATCGCACTGGAAAGGCATCGGCGTCACGCTGTTCGTCAACTGGGCGGTGAAGCCGTTTTCGATGGCGCTGCTGGCGTGGATTTTCATCCGCCACTGGTTCGCGCCCTACCTGCCGGCGGAACAGCTCGACAGCTACGTCGCCGGCCTCATTCTGCTGGCCGCCGCACCGTGCACCGCGATGGTGTTCGTGTGGAGCCGGCTCACCGGCGGCGATCCGTATTTCACGCTGTCGCAGGTGGCGCTCAACGACACCATTATGATCTTCGCCTTCGCGCCTATTGTCGGTCTGCTGCTCGGGCTGTCGGCGATTGTGGTGCCGTGGGACACGCTGTTCACCTCGGTGGTGCTGTACATCGTCATCCCGGTGATCCTGGCGCAGGTGTGGCGCAAGCTGCTGCTGAAGCGCGGGCAAGCGGCGTTCGATGCGACGATGGCGCAACTCGGCCACGCTTCGATCATCGCGCTGCTGGCCACGCTGGTGCTGCTGTTTGCTTTCCAGGGCGAGCAGATCATCGCGCAGCCGCTGATCATCGCGCTGCTGGCTGTGCCGATCCTGATCCAGGTGTTTTTCAATTCGGGTCTGGCCTACTGGCTGAACCGGAAAGTCGGCGAGAAGCACAGTGTCGCCTGCCCGTCGGCGCTGATCGGCGCCTCCAACTTTTTCGAACTGGCGGTGGCAGCGGCGATCGCGCTGTTCGGTTTCCAGTCGGGTGCGGCGCTCGCCACTGTGGTGGGCGTGCTGATCGAGGTACCGGTGATGCTGCTGGTGGTGAAGATCGTCAATCGTAGTAAAGGGTGGTACGAAAGCGGCCTGCCCGTCAGATAAAGGAAACAACATCTTGAAACACACCGCATTGATTCTGCTCGCCGCCGTGACGGGCCTGTTCGCACTGGGCGCGCATGCCGACTATCAGCCCAAGGCTGAACAGGTTGTCGACAATGTCTACGCTATCGTCGGCCCGTTGGGCCAGCGCAGCGTCGACAATGACGGCCTCAATGCCAATTTCGGCTTCGTCGTCACGCCCAAGGGGGTGATCCTGATCGATTCCGGGGCCAGCCTGTTGGGGGCCAAAAAGATCGAGGCTGCCATCGCCAGGGTAACGAAGCAGCCAGTGCGCTGGGTCGTCAACACGGGTAGCCAGGATCACCGCTGGCTCGGCAACGATTACTTTGCCGGCAAGGGCGCCGAAGTCATCGCAATGAGTCGCACCGCCGCTACCCAGGCTGAGTATGCGGCGCAGCACATGGACGGGATGAAGCGCTTTCTCGGCGAACGCATGCAGGGCACCCAGCCGTTGCCGGCTGCCAACACCTTGAACGGTGAGTCGGCTACGCTGGAACGGGGCGGCGAGACGCTTGAGTTGATGTATACCAATGCCCACTTTCCGGGCGATGCCTGGGTCTGGATGCCGAAGCAGCGCGTGGTGTTCAGCGGCGATCTGATCTACGTCGACCGCCTGCTCGGCGTGCTGCCCTGGTCGAGCGTGAAGAACGGCCAGCAGGCCTTCAAGGCGCTGGCCGCGTTGAAGCCTGCCCGCATCGTCCCGGGCCACGGCCGGGTATGCGATCTGGTGCAGGCGCAGCGCGAAACCGGTGACTACTATGACTTTCTCGCTGACAAGGTGGGCGCTGCGGCGCGCGAGATGGAACCGCTGACGGAAACCCTCGATCGCTATGCCGACCTGCCGGCGTTCCGGCATCTGGACAATTACGAAGGCTTGCACCGCGCCAACATGAGTCGCGCGTTCACCGAATTCGAGTCGCAGTAATGTTCGACGCCTTCGCCCGCCTGCTGGTGTTCGATCTCGCCGGTCTGGCGCCGGACACCCCGCTGGGCGCGGCGCTGCACTTCTTCGTCATGGACGTGGCGAAGATCCTCGTCCTGCTAACCACGGTGATCTACCTGATGGGCTGGCTGCGCGCGCTGCTCACGCCGGAGCGGGTGCGCGCGATGATGCGTGGCCGCTCCGGCCCGGGCGCACGCCTGATGGCAGTGGGGCTGGGCGCGGTGACGCCGTTCTGTTCGTGCTCGTCGATTCCACTCTTCATCGG
>JBPPMF010000050.1:0-11540 GCA_051305915.1 Thiobacillus sp.
ACACATCCTGCGTCCGCGCACCTTGATCTACACTGTGTTGCTGACCCTGATCGCCGGCGCCTTCGTTTACAGCCTTGCCACGCGGGTGCCGTTGCGCGTCGACGTGGTGCGCGACCGCGTAGCGCTATCGAAGGAAACCGATGAAGGCTTGATCGAAAACGTTTACCGGCTGCAACTCATCAACAAGGACAACCAGCCTCATCGCTACAACATCCAGGCACTGGGGATCGAGGGCCTGCAGGTCGTGGTCCCCGGCGGTGAAATTGCAGCCACGCCCTTGCAGACGATCGACATTCCGGTAAGCCTGATTGCCGACCCGGTCGAACTGAAAGGTCGCTCGATCGAAGTGCGGTTCATCATTCAGGCCATCGACGACCCGCGCATCAAGGAAGACGTCGCCACCAAGTTTTTCAACCGGTAACCCCGCCCATGAACACACTCAGCGCCCCCGCAAGCAAGCCCTGGTATCGAGAATTCTGGCCCTGGTTCCTCATCAGCCTACCCGCCACCGCGGTCATCGCCGGCTTGACGACAGCGTGGCTTGCCTTTCAGAGTGCCGACGGCCTGGTCGTTGGCGACTACTACAAAGCCGGTCTCGCCATCAACCAGACGCTGGCGCGTGACGACACCGCACGCGCGCTGGCGCTGACCGCCACCCTGCAGCCCGACCATGACACACTGGCACTGACACTTACGGGACGCCTGCAGGCCTATCCGGATCTACTCAGTCTCACGCTGGCGCACCCCACCCGCCAGGGCATGGACCAGACGCTCGCCCTCAGCCATGCCGGGGACGGACACTATCGCACGAGCATGCCCGTCCTGCAGGACGGAAAATGGCTCGTCCAGCTCGCCGACAGCGCCTCCACCTGGCGGCTTGCCGGCGTGCTGCACACCCCATTCAGCCAGCCCGTCACACTCAAGACGGATGCTGAATCAACCGTTCAACCCCAGGGAGACTGAAAATGGACGCCGTACTTAATTTGTTGTTTACCAACCCCATTGGCCTGTTGAGCCTGTTTACCATCTTGTTCATGGTGGGCATGGCCGTCTATCTGGTGCGCTTGTACAAGCGCAAGATGAACAACCCGGAAGAATAATCCGCAACCTTCAACGAGGAGCCCGCCATGATGCAGCGCCTGATCCACATTCTGTGGCCGTCTTTCCTCGTTGCAGGGGTGGCCAATATCATCTTCGCCACCTTGTTCGACCCACTGGAAATCATGTACCACGGCGAGCAGCTGATCGAGCATCGCATCGGCGCCTACACCGGCGCTTTCTTTATCTTCTGGCTGCTGGGAATCGCCTCCAGCGCGCTGACCTGCTACTTCCAGCGGGGCTCCGACGGCAGCAGCTGTAACTAAGGCACGGCGGGAAAGCTTAAAGTGCAGCGCTTATAGCGCTGCACCCTGTATTTGAAGTGTCCGATCAGGCTGTACGCGAATAACGCGGCTGCTCGCTGGCCGCGGCTTCCTTCAGATGGCGGTCGAAACACATGCCGATGTTGCGCAGGAACAAGCGGCCGCTAGGGGTGACGCTGATTTTGTCCGGCGCGATTTCAACCAAGCCATCGTCGGCCAAGGGGCGCAGGCTGGTCAGCGCGTCGGCAAAATAATCGGTGAATGCGACGTTCCATTCCTTGCCGAAGGCCGCGAAATCGAGTTCCAGATCACACATCACGCGGGTAATGGCATCACGCCGAATCTGGTCGTCGCGGGTGAGTTTGATGCCGCGCTCGACCGCGAAGCCGGTGGCGGCGACGCCCGCCTGATAGCGCTTGAGACTTTTTTCATTCTGCATATAAACATCTGCCGTCTGGCTGATGCTGGAGGCGCCAAAAGCGAGGATGTCACAGTCCTTGTGCGTGGTGTAGCCCTGAAAATTCCGCCACAGCGTCTTGTTCTGCTGCGCACGCACCAGTTCATCCTCGGGACGCGCAAAGTGGTCGAGTCCAATATTGACGTAGCCCGCTGCACCCAGCGCCTCGTTCACCGCCTGCTGCAAGCCCAGGCGTGTCACGGAATCCGGCAGATCGGCTTCGTTAATCAGTTTCTGGTGTTTTTTCATCCACGGCACGTGAGCATAGCCAAACACGGCCAGCCGGTCAGGTGCCCACACCGCCACCCGTTCCAGGGTACGGCTGAAACTCTCGACAGTCTGTTTCGGCAAACCCACGATCAGATCCAGGTTGATGCTGGAAAAACCCAGTTCGCGTGACCAGTCGAGCACCTGCTGGATGAGAAACTCCGACTGGATGCGGTTGACGGCCTGCTGCACGTCCGGATCCATGTCCTGCACACCGAATGAGACGCGGTTGAAACCGGATTCACGCAAGGCCACCAGATGCTCGCGTGTCAGTTCGCGCGGATCGACCTCGCAGCTGATTTCAGCGTCTGGGGTGAGGGTGAAATATTTGCGCATCATCGCCATCAAGCGACGGATGTCATCGGGATTCAGATAGGTTGGCGTGCCACCGCCCCAGTGCAACTGGCGCGCTACGCGCTGGGGATCGACTAACGCTGCGGTGCGTGCCATTTCATGCTCGAGCGCCTCGAGGTAGGGTCGGGTCTTGCTGTAATCCTGCGTCGCCACCATGTTGCAGCCGCAGTAATAGCAAAGTGAATCGCAAAACGGGATGTGGGCATACAGCGACAATTCGCGACCCGGCGCTGACGCGCCCAGCGCCTCGGCCCAGTCGGCCTCGCCGAAACCGGTGTGAAAATACGGCGCGGTGGGGTACGAGGTATAACGCGGGCCAGGTACACTGTACTTCTGGAGCAATTCCAGGGTGGTCGACGTCATTTCCGCACTCTCATAACAGATAACCACGTCTTTTTATCACAGCGCGGCGCTGAAATCCAGCGCGGCACTACGCCAAGAGCACGCGCCCAGTCTTGCGGGCGGACGAGCAATAAAAGCACCAACTGTTTCTAGCCGCAACCGTGCTTACGGCACTCTCAACTTAAACGCGCCAAACTCGTCATTGAAAAACGCCACTTCGTCGCCCGAGGCGAACTGCCAGCCTTGCAGGTGGCCAAAATTGGTGCTGGATTTTGGATCCAGTTCAAGTTTGAAACGCTTGACGGTCGACAGGGTGGGATTGCGCACGCTGAGCACCACGGTGAGGAAGCGATCGCTGGTGTTTTCAATGATGGCGACCATCCCTTTGCCCAGTATCGACGAGCGAAAACCGACCACGACCGGCAAGGTAGGTCGGGCTGCCACCGCCGCCTGAAAATCGGTTTCCTTGTAGCTTAGCTGGGCTTTCAGCTGCTCGATTTCGCGCAGGCTTTCGGTCAACTGGTTGCGCGTTTCGATCAGATACTGCTCGGTTTGCTGGCGGGTTTCGACTTCTTTCGACAGACGCCGCTTCACATCGCCGAGATCGACATTGAGCATGAAGGCATACAGCACCAAGCCGCATGCCAGCACGGCCAGCACAATATTCAGGCCGATGGAAACCATCAGCCCGCGCCGTTTCGGAGTGGATGCAGTGACCGCCATGCCGTACGTTCAGCCGGTGTTGCGCATCCCGGCGGCGATGGCATTGATCGACCGCTTCAGCGGCGTCAGCCAGGTGTCCTGCTCGGACTCCCACACGCTGCCGGTGCGATAGCGTTTGAGCATCCGCACCTGGATGTGGTTGATCGGATCGATGTAGGGACGACGGCGTGATATCGACAGCGCCAAAGTCTGGTTGTCTTCCAGCAGGCTGCTGATCTGCGCGACCTGCATGACCCCAGCCACGGTGAGCGCATATTCATCCGCAATCGCACGGTAAATCGCCATGGTCTCGGGGTGATCGCACAGGCGCGCGTATTCCTCGGCGATTTCCAGATCAGCCTTGGTCAGCGCCATCTGCACGTTGGAGAGCAGGCCACGGAAAAACGGCCAGTCGCGACACATTGCCTGCAGGTGCGCAAGGCCGTCCGGCTGGCTGTCGATGAAGCCTTTCAGCGCGCTGCCGATGCCGTACCAGGCGGGCAGCGTATGGCGCGACTGCGCCCAACCGAACACCCACGGAATCGCGCGAATCGACCCCAGCGAGCGGTCGGCTTTCTTGCGGTGCGACGGCCGGCTGCCGATGTTGAGCAGACCGATTTCGGTGACCGGTGTGCTCTCGTAGAAATAATCGATGAAGCCCGGCGTGCCGATCAGCGCGCGGTAGGCCGTCTCGCCTGCCGCCGCGATGTCGCGCATCCAGTCGAGATAGTCCTGCGGGTAATGCACTTCGCAGTGCGCCAGCGCGGTGGCACTGGCCTTGAGCAGGCCGGTCACGCCCATGCCGATTTCGTAGTTGGCAGTTTCGGGATTGCTGTACTTGTAATACAGCATCTCGCCCTGCTCGGTGAACTTGATCTCGCCGTTCACGGTGCCGGGCGGCTGCGACAGGATTGCTTCATAAGTGGGGCCGCCGCCGCGCCCGACCGTGCCGCCGCGCCCATGGAACAGCCGGCATTCGACGCCATGGCGCTGGGTCAATGCGATGATGGAAAGCTGTGCCTGGTAGAGATTCCAGTTCGACGCCAGAATGCCGCCGTCCTTGCACGAATCGGAATAGCCGAGCATGACTTCCTGGCGATTGCCATCGACCGCGATCAGCGCACGATAAACCTTGTTCGTCAGCAACTGCTCGAGGATGGCCTGACTGCGCTGCAGGTCGTCCACCGTCTCGAACAGCGGCGCCACCACGATGCGGCAAAACCAGTTGCGGCTATTGTGGCCGCACAGGCCGACCAGTCGCGCCAGCAGCATCACTTCCATCACATGGGAGGCGCTGTGCGTCATTGAAATCACATAGGCACCGAAAACTTCATCACCGACCTCGGCCTGCAATTTGGCCATGCGGCGGAACACCGCGAGCGCCTCGCGCGCCTCGTCTTCGAGCACCCCATCGTTGATCTCGATCGGGTCGATGTGGCCTATCCACGCAGCCAACCGCTGCAGCCGCTCGGCTTCCGGGGCGGCGATGTAATCGAAATCGGGATCGATCTGCTGCAGCACCGCGGTGACGGTGCGCGTATGCACGGTCGATTCCTGACGGATGTCGAGCTGCAACAAATGAAAGCCGAAGCTTTCGACCAGCCGGATCAGCGCTTGCAGATCCTGCATGGCGACGATGCGGTCGCCATGGCTGATCAGCGAATCGCGCAACAAATAGAGATCGTCGAGGAAGGCGGCTGCGTTTTCGTAAGCCAGATTCGAAGTAAAGCTCGGCACATCGGCCAGGCACTGGTGAACATAGGACAGGTTGGCCTCCAGACGCGCCATCATCATGGCCGCCATGCGGCGGTAGGGTTCGCGACTGTAAATCTGCACCGCGGTCCCGCGGAACACCTGCTCGCCGAACTCGTTTTCGTACTCCGATAGACGCGCCATGAAGGACGCCGATGGCGTACACCAGTTGCTGCTATGGGTGAGCATCTGCCGCAGTTCCAGCACCCGCGCACGGTATTCGTCGAGCGCTTCCTGCATCTGGCGGTGTACCGTCCATTCGGTGACATCCGCGGTCACGAACGGGTTGCCGTCGCGATCGCCGCCGATCCACGAACCGAAGCGGATAAAGCTCGGCACCGCCACCACACCGACGCCATCGGCATTCATGCCGTAATGCTTGCGGACCGCTTTCTCGAAATATTGATACGCTTTCGGTACTGCCTCGAACAGGCTTTCCCGCACGTAATACAGGCCGTTGCGCACTTCATCGCGCACTTCCAGCTTGGCGGTGCGCAGTTCGTCGGTACGCCACATCACCTGGATCTCGGCAGCCAACTGGGTTTCCAATTCGCGCTGGTCGTTCGCCCCCAGGGTTGGGCTGTACATCTGGTCGCAAATCAGGAAGACCCGGCGCATCCCCTCCATCACCGCGCGGCGACGCGCCTCGGTCGGGTGCGCGGTAAACACCGGCGCGTAGTGCAGCCGGTTCAGCATGCCCTGCAAGACACTCACCGAAATGTCCTGCGACTTGAGGTCGGCCAGGGTGCGATCGAACGAGCCCTCCCACAGCGCCATGCCATGCGACAACAAACGACGCCGATTGCGGTGCGCAAAGCTTTCTTCCGCCACGTTGACCAGCATGAAATAGCTGGAGAAAGCGCGCACCACCAGTTCCACCTTGCCGGCCGGCATGGTGTCGATCATCGCCATCAATTCGGTACGACGCTGCTGGTCTTCCTGCTGCTGCAACTCGGCAAAGCCGCGCCGCAGGGTTTCCACTGCCTCGAACACATCCTCGCCGGCAAATTGCAACAACACCTGGCCCAGCAGCGTGCCCAGCAGTTTGACCTGCGCGCGCAAGTGATCGTCCGTCAGAAGGTTTTCGTGTGCATTCATGGCTAAAGAATTAAGACCCGGCACAGCGGGATTCAAGCGGCAAAGCTGGCTATTTTCGCATAGTCGGCGCGCATCGCCCAACGCCCCGCGCCTGCTTGCGGGAGCGGGGCGACCATCGTGTCGCCGCGCGAGACTTATCCAACCGTGCGCCGCGCATTGCGGAACATCCGCAGCCACGGGGCGGTCATGCCATCCGGTTTCCACGACAGCTGCGCGGCACGGAACACGCGCTCGGGGTGCGGCATCAGGATGCTGAAGCGACCATCGTCCGTGGTGAAACCCGTCAGCCCACCCGGCGAACCGTTGGGATTCAGCGGATAGGTTTCGGTCGGCACGCCGTGGTGATCGACATAACGCAGGGTCGAACGGGCCTGCGTGGCGTGCGCGGGGTCGCGGAAAACAACCCGGCCTTCGCCGTGCGACACCGCGATCGGCATCACCGAGCCGGCCATGTCGGCGAAGAAGATCGACGGTGAGGCGAGCACTTCGACCAGCGCGAAACGCGCCTCGAACTGTTCCGACAGGTTGCGCTCGAAACGTGGCCAGGCGGCAGCGCCTGGAATCAGATCATGCAGCTGGCTCATCATCTGGCAGCCGTTGCAGACGCCCAGCGCAAAGGTGTCGGCACGTTCGAAGAAGGCTGCGAACTGATCGCGCGCACGTGGATTAAACAGGATCGACTTGGCCCAGCCGCCGCCCGCGCCCAGCACATCGCCGTAGCTGAAACCGCCACACGCAGCCAACCCGGTGAAGTCGTCAAGGCGTACGCGCCCGGACAGGATGTCGCTCATGTGGACATCGACCGCGGCAAAGCCGGCGGCGTCGAACGCCGCAGCCATCTCGACCTGGCCGTTGACGCCCTGCTCGCGCAGCACCGCGACGCGCGGGCGCTGACTGGTCGCAATGAAGGGTGCGGCGATATCATCGTTCGCATCGAAACTCAGCGCGTAGTGCAGGCCGGGGTCGCCGGCATCGGCATGGATCGCGAACTCCTGTTCGGCGCACGCCGGGTTGTCGCGCAGCTTCGCCATTTCGTAGCTGGTGCGCGCCCATGCACTTTGCAGGTCGGTGCGCGCCTCGTCCAGAATCAGCTTGTCTTCGCGCAACACCCGCACGCGATCGAGCGCATTGGGCTGGCCAATGACATGAAACTCGCCACGCAGGTCGGCATCGATGAAGGCCTGCATCACTGCCGGCGTGTCGGCGCGGCGGATTTGCAGCACCGCACCCGCCTCCTCGTTGAACAGCACATTGAATATGCGTGCGTAATAATCGGCTTCATTCAGCAGTTCGGGCTCGGGCAGACCCTGGTCCTCGACTTCGTAACGAATCAGATCGAGGCACAACTCGTCCAATTCCAGATCCAGCCCGCAGTGGCCGGCAAACGCCATTTCGGCGAGCGCGGCGAACAGGCCGCCGTCGGAACGGTCGTGATACGCCAACAGCTTGCCGGCTGCGTTCAGCGCCTGCACCGTATCGAAGAATGCGATGAGCGCAGTGGACGACGGCGCATCCGGGCAGCGGTCGCCCACCTGCTTGTAAGCCTGGGCAAAGCTCGATGCGCCGAGGCGGTTTCGGCCCAGGCCCAAATCGATCAGGACAAGGTCGGTGTCGCCGGCGTCGGTGCGCAACTGCGGGGTCAGATGCTGCGTCGCATCGGGCGTGTTGGCAAAGGCCGAAATCACCAGCGAGATCGGCGAGGTCACCGCCTTCTTCTCGGCACCGTCCTGCCACACGGTTTTCATGCTCATCGAATCCTTGCCGACCGGGATGGAGACACCCAGCGCCTGGCAATAATTCGAGACCGCCGCCACGGTGTCGAACAGTGCGGCATCCTCGCCGGGGTGGCCGGCCGGTGCCATCCAGTTGGCCGACAGTTTGACCTCGGTGAGGCCCGCCACGCGTGCAGCCGCCAGGTTGGTGACCGCCTCGACAATCGCCATGCGTCCGGATGCGGGCGCGTCAATCAAGGCCAGCGGGGCTTTCTCGCCGATGGAAAACACCTCGCCCTGCGTGGTCTGGTAACCCGCCAGCGTGATCGCGCAATCGGCGACCGGAATCTGCCACGGTCCCACGCACTGGTCGCGTGCGGTCAGACCGCCGACACTGCGGTCGCCGATAGAAATCAGGAACATCTTCGACGCCACGCCGGGCAACGCCAGCACGCGGTAAACCGCATCCTTCAGATCGATGCCGTCGAGCACCAGCGGCGCGGGCACGCTGGCCAGATGCGCGACATCGCGCGTCATTTTCGGCGGCTTGCCGAGGATCACATCCAGGCTAACGTCAACCGGCGCATTCTGGAAATGGCTGTCGGTCACCAGCAGGTGGTTGTCTTCAGTGGCCTCGCCCAGCACCGCAAACGGACAGCGCTCGCGCTCGCAGAGGGCGCGGAATTCGTCAAGACGCTGCGGCGGGATCGCCAGCACATATCGCTCCTGCGCCTCGTTGCACCAGATTTCGCGCGGCGACATGCCGGACTCTTCCGAGGGCGCGGCGCGTAGCTCGAAATGGCCGCCGCGGCCGCCGCCATGCACCAGTTCGGGCAGCGCGTTGGAGAGGCCGCCGGCACCGACATCGTGAATCGACAGAATGGGGTTGTTGTCGCCCAGTTGCCAGCAGCGGTCGATGACTTCCTGCGCGCGCCGTTCCATTTCCGGGTTGCCGCGCTGCACCGAATCGAAGTCGAGATCGGCCGCGTTGGCGCCGGTGTCCATCGACGAAGCGGCGCCGCCGCCCAGCCCGATCAGCATGCCGGGACCGCCCAACTGGATCAGCAGGGTGCCGACCGGCAGCATGTGCTTGTCCACATGGTCGGCGCGGATGCTGCCGACACCGCCCGCCAGCATGATGGGCTTGTGGTAGCCGCGCCGCTGGCCGGCGACCGTTTCTTCGAAGGTACGGAAATAGCCGGCCAGGTTGGGGCGGCCAAATTCGTTGTTGAACGCCGCGGCGCCGAGCGGGCCTTCGAGCATGATCGCAAGCGGCGTCACAATGCGCGCCGGCTTGCCGTAGGCGCCCGCCTCCCACGGCTGGTCGAAGCCGGGAATATTCAGGTTGGATACCGAGAAGCCGCACAAGCCGGCCTTGGGCTTGGAGCCGATACCGGTCGCGCCCTCGTCGCGGATTTCGCCGCCGCTGCCGGTGGCCGCACCGGCGAAGGGCGAAATCGCCGTCGGGTGGTTGTGCGTTTCCACCTTCATCAGCACGTGGGTCAATTCGCTGCTGTAGGCATAGCTGCCGTCGGCGCGCGGATAAAAGCGATCGATAGTCGCCCCTTCGATGACCGAGGAGTTGTCCGAATACGCGACCACCGTGCCTTCCGGATGGGCGGCGTGGGTATCGCGGATCATGCCGAACAGCGACTTCGCCTGCGCCGCGCCGTCGATCACCCACGAGGCGTTGAAGATCTTGTGGCGGCAGTGTTCTGAATTGGCCTGCGCGAACATCATCAGTTCGACATCGGTCGGGTTGCGCCCGATGCGAACGAAGTTCTCCACCAGGTAATCGAGTTCGTCGTCCGACAGCGCCAATCCCAGGCTCTTGTTGGCCGTCTCCAGCGCCCGCCGCCCGCCGCCCAGCACATCGACACGGGCCAGTTCGCGCGGCGGCACGTGACGGAACAATTGTTCGGCATCGTCCAGCTCCATCACGGATTCGGTCATGCGGTCGTGCAGCAGCGGCAGTAAGCGCGATTTCGCCTCGGCCGACAGCAGCTGGCCGGAAGCATCCAGCACATGAAAAGCCACCCCGCGCTCGATGCGGCGGAAACTGGACAGGCCGCAGTTTTTCAGGATATCGGTGGCCTTCGACGACCACGGCGAGATCGTGCCGGGACGCGGCGTGACCAGGATCAGCGGGTCGTCCGCAGTCGGCGCGTCGGTCGGCGTGCCGTAATCGAGCGCCTGCTCGACCAGTCGCATCTGCGCGACGTCGAGCGCAGCCTCCACTTCCAGAAAATGCCAATGACGTGCCGCCAGCGTCCCGAGGCTCAGGCCCTGCTGCGCGGCTTCGCGACGGATTTTATCGAGACGGAAGGGGGACAGCGCGGCGGCGCCGGCAAGGGGGACGATGACAGACATGTGCGTCTTTGCGAACGGGCAAAGGCGCTATTTTAGCCGAACGGAGCGGGGCTAGCCGGACTGCCTGCTGCTCTTCGCAGCCTGTTTCTGCCATCTCTCCAGGCAATCGAGGCCACAAAAATGATGCACGTAATCCTGTGCATCGGTGACTTTGGCAGCATCGGCGGGTATTTCCTTGAGGCAGGTTGCGCAGCTAAAAACCGTGCAGCTGTCTTCGTCCGCGCAACGCGCCACCAATGCGCCCGCAGGTGTGCGGTGACGGGTATCCATACGAAATTCCTCAATACACCTTAATGCTACGCAGTGTAGGCCGCGGGGCCTGACTTGCAAGCCGAATGCTTCACAATCGGCATTGGCCCTCCGCTCGGATTAAGATGCCATCAGCCGTCATCCTGGAAACGCCATGCCGACTGATCCCTTCTCGCTCGTCTCGCCTCCGTTGTTCACGGCCGCCGACATCCGGACCCTTGACCGGCACTGGGCGGCCGTACACCCCGATATTTCTCTGATGGAACGGGCGGGAACAGCCGCCGCAGAACTGGCCGGCACGCTGGCCAGCGAATCCGGCGAGCCGGTTCTGGTCCTGGCCGGCCCCGGCAACAATGGGGGCGATGCGCTGGTCGTTGCGCGCCGGCTCACCATGCTGGGATTTCGCGTCGATGCCGTCAGCCGCGCCGACCCCGCCCACTTGCCGCCGGACGCCGCGCAGGCCTGGGCCGCCTGGCGCGAAAGCGGCGGCACGCTCCTGGCGGACATCCCGCCATCGCAGCGCTACAGCCTTGTCATCGACGGCCTGTTCGGCGCTGGGCTGCAGCGCGACATCACGGGCGAAGCCGCGTGCTGGATCGTTGCGGTCAATGGCATGCGTTGCCCAAAACTGGCGCTTGACGTGCCGAGCGGCCTCGACAGCGACAGCGGAAGGATTCGCGGCTGTGCCCTGCACGCCGACCACACGCTGACCTTTCTCGGACTCAAGCCGGGCTTGTTCACCGCGGACGGCCCGGATTGCGCCGGCACACTGCATCTCGACACGCTGGGCGTCGATCCAGCCTCCCTGCCCGCCACGCCCGGAGTTTTGCTGACGCAACCAGAAAGTCGCCATTGCCTGCCGGCGCGTGCTCAAAA
>JBPPMF010000059.1:0-5790 GCA_051305915.1 Thiobacillus sp.
GCCTGCGCGAGCGCGGTCACCACGTCCTTGTAGAGCGGCTCGCCATCGGCGCCCGGTTCCTTGCAGCGGTCGAGCACGGCAATGGACTGCGCCGTGGGAGGCAGCGCAGCCAGCAGCGCGTCCGGCGAAAACGGGCGATACAGCCGCACCTTCAGCACGCCGACTTTCTCATCGCGGGCCAGCAGATGATCCACCGTCTCGTGCACGGTTTCGGCACCGGACCCCATCAGAACAATCACCCGCTCGGCGTCCATCGCGCCGACATAATCGAACAACTTGTAATGCCGTCCGGTCAATTCGCCAAAGCGATCCATCGCATCCTGCACGATCCCCGGAAACGCGTCGTAATAGGGATTGGCGCGTTCGCGCGACTGGAAAAACACGTCCGGATTCTGCGAGGTGCCGCGTAGCACCGGATGCTCCGGCGACAGTGCCCGGGCCCGGTGCGCGGCGATCAGGTCGGCATCGAGCATGGCGCGTACGGTGTCTGGGTCCACCACATCGATCTTCGCGACTTCGTGCGAGGTTCGAAAGCCGTCGAAATAGTGGATCACGGGAATGCGCCCGGCCAGCGTGACCGCCTGCGCGATCAGCGCGAAATCCTGCGCCTCCTGCGGCGAATTGGCCGCCAGCATGGCGCTGCCGGTGGCACGGCAGGCCATGACATCCGACTGATCACCGAAGATCGACAGCGCATGGGTAGCCACTGCGCGTGCCGCTACATGCAGCACGCACGGCGTCAGTTCGCCGGCAATCTTGTAGAGGTTGGGGATCATCAGCAGCAGGCCCTGGCTGGCGGTGAAACTGGTCGCCAGCGCGCCAGACGTAAGCGCGCCGTGCAGCGTTCCCGCGGCGCCGCCTTCCGACTGCATCTCGATGATTTTAGGGACTGCGCCCCACAGGTTGACCCGCCCCTGCGAGGCCCATTCGTCGGCCCACTCGCCCATGCTGGAGGCGGGGGTGATGGGATAAATGGCGATCACCTCGCTGCAGAGGTAGGCGATGCGGGCAACGGCTTCGTTGCCGTCGATGGTGAGCGTGGTTCTTGACGCTTTAGCGTCTTTAGAAACACGGCCTACTCCTTGCGGGTGGAGTGTGCTGGTCATGGCAGGCGCTTCCAGGACAAAACTGTCCTTTATTCTAGCCCGGCCCAGCGCTCGACGTGGCTGTTAATTCCAGGTGGCCATACCCGTACCAGCAGCGACATCAATCCGGGCAACAGCAGCTTAAGCGGATCAAGACAAGGCGAGGAAAGCCGCAACACATGCGGCCCGGTCTGTCAGCGAAGATGGTCGGCTGCTTCCAGCGGGGTGCGGTGCGCTTGCTCGCTGTGCAGTTCGGGCTGATACCAGCCGAGTTTTTCGCGCAGTTTGACGACGTTGCCGACGATGATGAGGGTGGGCGCCTTGAGCTTGGCTTCCTCCGCCAGTGCCGGCAGCGTGGTGAGGTTGCCGGTGATGACGCGCTGCGTCGGCAGGGTGCCGTGCTGAATGATGGCCGCCGGGGTGTCGGACTTCAGGCCGTGCTTGATCAGCGCCTCGCACAGCAGCGGCAGGCCTTTCAGCCCCATGTAGATGACGATGGTCTGATCCTGGCGCGCGATGCCTTCCCAGTTCATGTTGAAGGTGTTTTCCTTCAGATGCCCGGTGACGAAAGCGACCGACTGCGCGTAGTCGCGGTGGGTGAGTGGAATGCCCGCATACGACGCGACGCCGGCGGCGGCGGTGATGCCGGGCACCACTTGGAACGGCACACCGTGCTCGACCAGGGTTTCGATCTCCTCGCCGCCGCGGCCGAAGATGAAGGGGTCGCCGCCCTTCAGTCGCAGTACACGCTTGCCTTCCTTGGCCAGGCGCACCAGCATGAGGTTGATCTCCTCCTGCGGCACCGCGTGGTCGTCGCGCTCCTTGCCGACGTAGACGCGGTCGGCATCGCGTCGGCACATGTCAAGAATCGGCTGCGAGACGAGACGGTCGTACACCAGCACGTCGGCCTGCTGCATCAGGCGCAGCGCGCGGAAGGTGAGCAGATCTGGGTTGCCGGGACCGGCACCGACCAGATACACCTCGCCACGGCTGATGTCGTGTTCAGCCCCATCCTTGATCATGGTGTCGAGTTGTGCCTCGGCTTCGACGTCGCGCCCGGAGAACACCATTTCGGCAACCGGCGAGAGGAACACTTTTTCCCAGAAGGCACGGCGCTGTTCCGGCTTGATTGCTTCGCGCACACGGTCCTTGTAGCGCGCAGCCAGCGCACTGAGCCGGCCATAGGCGGCAGGGATCAGGGTTTCCAGCCGCGCACGCAGCATGCGCGCCAGTACCGGCGATTCACCACCGCTGGAGACCGCCACCATGATCGGCGAGCGATCGATGATCGACGGCAGGATGAAGCTGCACAGCGCGGGCGTGTCCGCCACGTTCACCGGAATGTGGCGCGCGCGCGCCGCATCGGCGATGAGCTTGGCAGCGGCGGCATCGTCCTCGACCACGATCACCAGATCCTTGCCGTCGAGCAGACCCGGCGTGAACGCATCGGCCACACGATTCAAATGCTCGGCATGCGGCAGACGTTCGAAGCCCGCGTGCAGGGCAGGCGCAGCGACATCGACACGCGCACCGGCGCGCAACAGCAGTTCAGCCTTGCGGGCAGCGGTTTCGCTGCCGCCCACCACCAAACAGTGACGGTCGCGCAGATCGAGGAAAATGGGCAGGTAATTCATGGAATTTACTCGGTGGCCGCAGCTTCGTCGCCCGATTCGGCTGGTCCGTCTTCTGCTGAATAGGGCGGAATGAAAATGAAGCGCAGGTCACCCGGACTCATTTCAACGAAATCGAGCGTGACGCCCTGCAGGTACGGGGTGCTGGACGCGGCGATCAGGATCTCGATGCCATTGATGACGAGATGCTCGTCGGCCTCGCGCTCGATGTCGAAGCCCATGCCGAAATTCACGTCGCCATCGTCTTCCTGGTAAGCGGCAACGCGCAGGATCATTTCGAACACGTCGGGGTTGTTGTTGGCGACGCGAATTTGCGCTGCTGCAGCATCGGTGATCTTGATCATGGCGTGTCCTTCAAAAATTAAGTGGCACCACGCGCCTTGTGCGCGCGAACCTGGTTCAAAAACGGCGCGATCCAGCCCAGTGCGCCGGTGCCGCGGCGATGCACGTAGCCGGCCAGCAGATTGTGCTGCTGATAGCCATCGTGCTGACCATCGATGCCATGGCCGCGCATCACCCAGTAAGCGTATATGGAGTCGGCCGGCAGGTTTTCCAAGCTCGAATAGTGAAATTCATGCGCCGGGATGGGCGCGGTTTCCTGCCAGCGGTCGTCGCCGGTCGGCTGCAGCCGCGCATAGCCGCGGCCTACCGGGCGTTCATGCATCATGGTATCGCCCGGCACAGCCCCCACCATTTCGCGCGTCTGCCCCTGCCAGCTGAGACTTTTCGACAGATACATGAGGCCGCCGCATTCGGCATAAGTGGGCAACCCGGCTTCGATAGCGCTGTGTATCTGCTTGCGCAGCGACGTGTTGGCTTCAAGCTGCGCCATGAACATCTCAGGGAAGCCGCCGCCGATGATGAGGCCGTCCACGTCCGGCAGCGTCTGCGCGTGCAGGGTGTCGAGTTCGACCAGTTCGACGTTGGCGGCACGCAGGCTGTCAAGGTCTTCGCTGTAGTAAAAGCCGAAGGCCTGGTCGTGCGCGATGCCGACGCGTACCCGCTCAGCGGGCGCCGCCGCTTCAGCCGGCGTCGGGAAATTCAACGCTGGCGCGCTGTCGGCAATCGCCAGCAGGCGATCCAGATCCACCTGCGCCGCCACCCGCTCGCCCACATGCCGGATCCGCGCGCGCGCCGCATCCTGTTCGTTGGCCGGCACCAGCCCAAGGTGGCGTTCCGCAATCTGCATGCTGGCGTCGTGCTGCACCGCACCGATTACCTCGACGTCGGTGTAGTGCTCGATCACTGCGCGCAGTTTCGATTCGTGGCGGCTGCCGCCGAGGTTGTTGAGAATGACGCCGGCAATGCGGATGTCGCGGTCGAATGCCTGATAGCCCAGAATCAGCGGCGCCACCCCGCGCGTCATGCCGCGCGCGTCGATCACCAGCACCACCGGCGCGCCCAGCAACTTGGCGAGCGCCGCGTTGCTGTTGCTGCCGTCGAGATCGAGTCCGTCGTACAGACCCTTGTTGCCTTCGATCAGGCTGATGCGTGCATTCGCCGCGGCACTGGCGAACTGCTGCTCGATTTCATCGTGCCGCATCATGTGGAAATCGAGGTTGTAGCAGGGTTGTTGCGCCGCCATCCCCAACCACAGCGGATCGATGTAATCCGGGCCTTTCTTGAACGGCTGCACCGCATGGCCGCGCGCGTGCAGCGCGACACAGAGGCCGAGCGTGAGCGTGGTCTTGCCGGACGATTTATGCGCAGCAGAAATGAAGACGCGGGGCATTGGAGCCCCGCGCTTCGCAGATTCGTTCATGTTGGTTTGCTGGTTCATCCTGAGCCATCCCCTGCCAGGCTGGCGCCCGGCAGGTTCCTGCGAATCAGTGCTCCAGCTTGGCGACGGTCGCGTCGTCCAGGCTGACCGGCAACAGACGCAGCACCTTGACCGCGAACGTGGTCGCCAGCAGGGCAATCGCCACGCCGCCGAGGCCGAGGAAGAGTTCAGGCATGCTGGGCGTGTAGCTGTGTACTTCGCCATCAAAGAAGCTGCTCTTCTCGATCAGACCCGGGAACAGGTCGAGCGGATACGCCTGGGCGCCAATGATGGTGACGTACATCTGCGCGACCCCACCGACAACGACGAGGGCACACGCAATCATGATCCAGGTACGCTGTTTGCCGAGCGCGCTCAGCAGAATCACCAGCGGCAGCACGCAGCCGATGACGATCTGCCCCACCCAGAACAGGGTGGTAAAGATGCCGCCGTCACGCAGGATGAAAGCTTCGACCCCGTGATACTTGGCGAAGTAAAGGTTGGTCAGGTGGTGGACGACGACAAAGTACAGCACCGCCGCCACAAACACCACGAGCAACGTCTTCAGCCGCATCATCACGGCATCGCCCAAGGTTCGGCCGGTCCAGGCATAGGCTGCGGCCAGCACCATCAGGTAGATCGCCAGGCCATAGGCAAACGACATGATGATGAACATCGGCGCCAGCATGGCGGTGCCGTACAACTCACGCGCGATCAGAAAGCCGAACAGCGAACCGGTACCGGTCGTCAGCACCAGGCGCCAGATGAAGGCCGCGGTGCCCGCCGTCTTCGAGTAGGTCTTGACGCTGCGGTCGAGCATCGTCCACAGGTAGATGCCGACCAGCCCGAAGAAGCCGGAATACAGGAACACGTTCCAGGTAAACATCGACTTGAAGTTGAAGTGCGTCATCGCCACGATCAGGCGATCGGAACGGCCCAGATCGAGCACCAGCACCAGGAGGCCGCCCAGCATCAGCGCCAGCGCCAGAATCGCCGACAGCGGCGCCAGCGGCTTGTACATCGGCTTGTTGAATACCGACGCGATCGACGCGACGTTTAGTGCGCCGGAGGCCGCCACGATGAGGAACACCGCGAACACGTGCGGCAGGCCCCAGACGATCTGGTTGTCCATCCCGGTCACGACGTGACCGTAGTGGTGCATGGTATTCCAGGCCAGTGCGCCAAACAGGACGAAGAGGCCCAAGCCCCCGAACAGCAGCCAGTACTTCATGCTGCTGCCTTCTACTTCGCGGAAGGTAATGCTTGCCATGTTGTTTTAGATTCCGTGATAGCGAACGCCAAGGTTGAGATTCAG
>JBPPMF010000113.1:0-6499 GCA_051305915.1 Thiobacillus sp.
TCGACCACTTTCACCGCGATGATGGGGCCGAGATATTCCTCGTACCAGTCGGCTTCCACCGCGGCCTTCAATTTGTCGGCCGCGATGCCGGCGCCCTGCAGGATCGCCAGCGTCTCCGGGCAGCAGCGCATTTCCACGCCCTTGCCGGCGAGCATTCTGCCGATTTCCGGCAAGGCTGCGGTGGCAATGCCGCGCGCCACCAGCAGCGATTCGGTGGTGTTGCAGGTACCGTAGCGCTGGGTCTTGGCGTTCTCGACGATCTTCACCGCCTTGGCGAGGTCGGCGCGGTCGTCGACGTAGACGTGGCAGTTGCCGTGCAGGTGCTTGATCACCGGCACCCGCGCCTCGCCGGTGATGCGCTCGATCAGGCCCTTGCCGCCGCGCGGCACGATGACGTCGACGTAGTCCTTCATGGTGATGAGTTCGCCCACCGCGGCGCGGTCGGTGGTCTCGATCACCTGCACCACGGTTGCCGGCAACCCGGCGGCTTCCAGCCCTTCGCGCACGCAGGCAGCGATGGCCTGGTTCGAGTGCAGGGCTTCTGAACCGCCGCGCAGGATCGCCGCGTTGCCGGATTTCAGGCACAGCCCGGCGGCGTCCGCCGTCACGTTGGGACGCGCTTCGTAAATGATTCCGATGACGCCGAGTGGCACCCGCATCTTGCCGACCTGGATGCCGGAGGGGCGGTACTTGAGATCGGTGATTTCACCGACCGGATCGGGCAATGCAGCAATCTGCTCCAGCCCTTCGGCCATGCCGGCTACCGCTTTTTCATTGATCTGCAGGCGGTCGAGCAGGGCCGCATCGAGCCCGCTGGCGCGTGCGTGCTCCATGTCGCGCGCGTTCGCTGCCAGCAACTTGGCAGCATCGCGCCGGATTGCCGCGGCCATCGCCAAGAGCGCGCGGTTTTTCTGATTGGTGTCGGCGCGGGCAATCGCGCGCGAGGCTTCGCGCGCCTGCTTGCCCACGGTTTGCATGTAGTTTTTAATATCCATCGCTTTTAACGTCCATCATCTTTTTCCATTGCTTCCCGGTTGAGCCAGGTTCATGCCCATACGCAGCAGCGTGTCCCAAGGGTCGCCGACGCGCTCCAGCCCCTTGGCCTGGCGGTCGATCAGCGCCAGATCGGCCAGTGCGGTCTCGAGCTGCGCCAGGCTTAGGCGCTTAAGTGCCCGCTCGATCTGCGGCGCGCGCTGCTTGTCGCGTCCCCACAGTGTCCGCATTACAGCGGACAGGCTGTCGCCTTGTGCCACTGTCAATTTTAGCCTGAGCAGCAACTGCACCGACGACGACACCTGCCACAGGATGGCCGGCACGGCTTCGCCCGCATCCTTGAGATCGGTCACGATTTGAGCAAAGCGGGCACCATCGCCCGCATACAGCGCATCCTGCAAGGCGTCGGCTTCGAGTCGGCTGACATCGACCACGGCATGTTCGACATTGGCCAGCGTCACCATCCCTGGCGGCAGCAGCAGCCCGAGCTTGTCGATTTCCTGCTGCGCCGCCAGCAGGTTGCCCTCGACCTGGTCGGCCAGAAACTCCAGCGCGGCGCGGTCGGCGTGCAAGTCCTGTTTGGCCAGGCGGCGGTCGATCCAGCCGGGCAGCGCGGTGCGATCGATGGGTTTAGCTTCGACCACCACGCCGGTTTTCGCGAGCGCGGCAAACCAGCGGCTTTGCATGGTTTTCCACTCCAGCCCCGGCAGGCTGATGAGGGTGAGCGTGTCGGCCGGCAGCTTCGCGGCATAGGTCTCCAGCGCCTTGGCGCCGTCGACGCCGGGTTTGCCGGAGGGAATACGAATTTCGGTCAGGCGACGTTCGGCGAATAGCGATAGGTTGTCGCCGCTGGCGAAAATGCCCTGCCAGTTGTAGCGGCCCTGCACGGTATAAACGGTGCGCTCACTGTGCCCGCCAGCACGCGCCGCCGCGCGGATGGCATCGGCCGCTTCCTGTGCCGCCAGCGGCTCGTCGCCCACCACCACGTAGAGCGCGGCGAGGCCACGCGCAAGCTGGTCCGGCAGCCGGTCGGCGTGGATGTTCAACCGCGGTTTCCAAGTTGGATGCTGTCGCCGGGAGGAAGGTTCTGCAACCGGCGCATGATCCGCAGCGCGGCGTTGTCCTCCATGTCGCGATACAGCAACTGCTCTTCGGTCGACTTGGCCAGCACTTGCGCATCATCGTAGGTCATGTCGCGGATCAGTTCGATGGTTTCAGGCGCCGCCAGGCTGCGCCCGCCCTTGTCACTGACGCTGTAGGTCAGCCGCAAACCCAACCGGTATTCGGTTACACGTCCGGCGCCGGACAGCGAGAGGATGGTTTTGCTGCGGGCTTCCTGGCCGAGTTGCAGCACGGCATCGGCTTCGGCGGCGCTCGCAGCCAGACGGGTGTGCCTGTTCGAGGTCAGGGCGCTGCGTATGCGCTGCGCCACCGCGCCACCGTGCGGCGCGTCGACATACAGGCTGGCAAAAGGTATCTCCGCCACGCGGCGCAGCTTGAATCCGCAGCCGCTGATGAGCACAGCAGGCAAGGCAGCAAGAAACAGTCGGCGGTTCATACGACGATATTAACCAAACGTCCCGGCACCACCACCACTTTTTTCGGAGGCTGGCCTTCCAGGTATTTCTGCGCCGCTTCGCTTGCCAGGGCAGTCGCTTCGATCGTCGCCTTGTCGGCCGTCGCGGCCACGCGGATTTGCCCACGCAGCTTGCCGTTGACCTGCAACATCAGCTCGATTTCGTCCTGCACCAAAGCGCTCTCGTCCACCACCGGCCACGTCATCGTGGCACCCGGCCTGAGCTCAGCGAAGAGCGCCTCGGCGATATGCGGCACGATGGGCGCGAGCAGGGCGACCGCGGCTTCGAGCGTTTCCTGACGCACGCTGCGGGTCAGGGCATCGTCGCCTTCAAGCTTGGACAGTGCGTTCATCAGTTCCATCACCGCCGCAATCGCGGTGTTGAACTGCTTGCGGCGCTCGATGTCGTCGCTGACTTTCTGGATGGTCTGGTGCAACTGGCGGCGCAGGGTTTTGGCCGCATCGTTTAGTTCACCGCCGGAAAATGCCGCGACCGCGCCGCACTGTACGTGTTCGTAAGCCAGCTTCCAAAGCCTTTTCAGGAAGCGGTGCGCCCCCTCGACGCCGGCATCCGACCATTCCAGGCTCTGCTCCGGCGGTGCGGCGAACATGGTGAACAGGCGCGCCGTGTCGGCGCCATACTGGTCGATCAGCGCCTGCGGGTCGACGCCGTTGTTCTTCGATTTCGCCATCTTCTCGGTGCCGCCGACGGTCACCGGCTGGCCGTCGGTCTTGCAAGTCGCGACGCCGCCACGCAGTTCGACATCGGCCGGGTTGAACCAGGTTTTCTTGCCATCGGCCGCCTCGCGATAATAGGTATCGGCGATCACCATGCCCTGCGTCAGCAGGTTGACGAAGGGTTCGTCGCTCGCCACCAAGCCCTCGTCGCGCATCAGCTTGTGGAAGAAGCGCGCATATAAAAGGTGCAGGATGGCGTGCTCGATGCCGCCGATGTACTGGTCGACCGGTAGCCACTGGTTCGCACGCGCATCCAGCATGCCGCCGTCGAAATCCGGGCAGGCGTAACGGGCGTAGTACCAGGACGACTCGACGAAGGTGTCCATGGTGTCGGTCTCGCGCCGCGCTGCACCGCCGCACTTGGGGCAGGTGCAATTGACGAAGTCGGCACGCTTGTTGAGCGGGTTACCGGAACCGTCCGGCACCACGTCCTCCGGCAGCACCACCGGCAGCTGCTCGGCCGGTACCGGCGCGTCGCCGCAGGCGTCGCAATGAATGATCGGGATCGGGCAACCCCAGTAGCGCTGGCGCGAAATGCCCCAGTCGCGCAGGCGGAACTGGGTCTTCTTCTCGCCGAGGTTTAGCGCGGAGAGGTCGGCGGCGATGGCGTCGACCGCAGCCGTGTAGTCGAGTCCGTCGTACTTGCCCGAATTGACACAGCGGCCACGCGACTTGTCGCCGTACCATTCCTGCCAGCCGTCGAACGAGAAGGTTTCACCTTCGACGGCGATGACCTGCTTGATCGGCAGCGCGTATTTCTGAGCGAAGCCAAAATCGCGCTCGTCGTGCGCCGGCACCGCCATCACCGCGCCTTCGCCGTAGCTCATCAGCACATAGTTGCCGATCCACACCGGGACGGATTCGCTGGTGAGCGGATGGGTGACGGTGAGGCCGGTGTCCATGCCCTTCTTTTCCATCGTCGCCATGTCGGCTTCGGCGACGCTGCCCTGCTTGCATTCGGCGATGAAGGCGGCGAGTTCGGGGTTGTCCTGCGCCGCACGGGTGGCAAGCGGATGCTCGGCGGCCACGGCGACGAAGGTCACGCCCATGAGCGTGTCGGCGCGGGTGGTGAACACCCACAGCAGGTTTGCTCCCTCCCCCTCGAGGGGGGAGGGCTGGGGATAACCAGCGACTTGCCCGCCTGCGGGCTTAGTCGAATGGTTAGTTGCTCCATCAGAGGGTGAAGCCGTCCCGCTCACGGCAGGTATCTTGAACGCCAGCCGCACGCCCACACTCTTGCCGATCCAGTTGGCCTGCATGGTCTTCACCCGATCCGGCCAGCCCGGCAAGTTGTCGAGGCCGGAGAGGAGCTCGTCGGCATACTGGGTGATGCGGAAGAAATACATCGGGATGTCGCGCTTTTCGACCAGCGCGCCGGAGCGCCAGCCGCGCCCCTCGATCACCTGCTCGTTGGCCAGCACGGTCTGGTCGACCGGGTCCCAGTTGACGCTGGCCATCTTCTTGTAGATCACGCCCTTTTCGAACAGGCGGGTGAACAGCCACTGCTCCCAGCGGTAGTAATCCGGCTTGCAGGTGGCGAGCTCGCGCGACCAGTCGATGGCGAAACCGAGCGCCTGCAACTGGGTGCGCATGTGGTCGATGTTGGCGTAGGTCCAGGCGGCCGGCGGCACGTTGTTGGCGATCGCGGCGTTTTCCGCCGGCAGGCCGAAGGCGTCCCACCCCATCGGCTGCATTACGTTGAAGCCGCGCATGGCGTGATAGCGCGCCAGCACGTCGCCGATGGTGTAGTTGCGCACGTGTCCCATGTGCAGCTTGCCCGACGGATAGGGGAACATCGACAGGCAATAGTATTTGGGACGGTCGGAATCGTCGTTGGCGCGGTAGACCTGGTCAGCCGTCCACTGCGCCTGCGCGGCGCGTTCGATTTCCGAGGGAAGGTATTTTTCTTGCATCGCAAAAACCGCACAAAATCAAGGCGGCTGATTATACCCGCCTGCCCCGCCGCATCGGCTGCGCGCCAGCGTATGGTTCAATCGTCCTCTTTCGTCGGCGCCGCTGGTTTTCTAAGCTCGGGCATGCAGGCCAAGCCGGCCCGTCATCCACAATAACGAAGGAGATTCCATGAAAACGTTCTTTTCCATCACCCTGCTTGCCGTTTCCCTGCCAGCCATGGCGGCGCAGCCCGACGTGCTGCCGGTCAAGCAGATCGGCCTGGAGCTGGCGCGTGATATCGCCATGGCCTCGGTCGAGGCCTGCCGCAAGGACGGCTACAACGTATCGGCCGTGGTGCTCGACCGTGCCGGCAACGTGCAGGTTGCCTTGCGCGATAGCCTGGCAGCGCGCCACACCCTGGAAATCGCCGAACGCAAAGCCGGCATGACCATCATGTCGGGCAGCAACTCCGGTGAATTTCGTGCCGCACGCGGCGATATCCGCCCCGAGCTCAATCACATCGATGGGCTCATCGTGATGGACGGCGCGCTGCCGATCCGCGCCGCCGGCAGCCTGATCGGCGCCGTCGGGGTGTCGGGTGCGCCCGGAGGCGAAAAAGACGCCGCCTGCGCCGCCGTTGCGCTGAAACAGATGGAAGAACGCTTGGAGTTTGCGATGTAAGGCTGGCCAGGCGGGGCTTTCGCGCGCGGGTGACAAGCCCGCCCCGCGCGGGTAGTGCGTGGTTGTTGGCGCTTTAGCGCCTCTACTACCACGGCCTGCCCCTTGCGGGTAAAATGTCGCGTTTTCGCCAAATTTTACCTATCTTTCAGGGAGTCCCAGCATGTCCAAGAAGCATCCCGTCATTGCGGTCACAGGTTCATCCGGCGCCGGCACCACCACTGTCAAGCGCGCGTTTGAGCACATTTTCTTCCGCGAAAAAATCAACGCCGCCGTGATCGAGGGCGACAGCTTCCATGGTTTGTCGCGGGTTGAATTCAAGGAAGCCGTTAAAAAGGCGGAAGCCGAAGGCAATATGTCGTTCAGCCACTTCTGCCCGGCCGCCAACCGTTTCGACAAGCTGGCCGAACTGTTCGAAACCTACGGCAAGACTGGCAGCGGCAAGAAGCGCTACTACATTCACAGCGACGAAGAGGCCGCCGAGCACAACAAGCGCCTCAGCACCAGCCTCAACCCCGGCGAGTTCACCCCGTGGGAAGACGTGCCCGGCGGCTCCGACGTGTTGTTTTACGAAGGCCTGCATGGCCTGGTGAAGACCGACGACATCGATGTGTCCAAGCA
>JBPPMF010000119.1:0-6540 GCA_051305915.1 Thiobacillus sp.
ACTTGCTCGGGCAACTGCTGTCCTGCTGCACCAGCGTGAAGGCCGTGCGCCTGTTCCTCACCTGGGCGCGCGAGACCAGCCTCGTGGATGTCGATGCCCTGCTGGAGCAGTACCCGGTTCGCACCGGCAGCCACACGCGCTGGATGAGCCGGCTCGATGACGGCACCCTGCTGAGCCTGAGACCTCATGGATAAGACCTACGCGGACACCGTTCGCCTGCTGCTGGCCGTCGCGCCCGACGTGTTCGCCAACGACATCTTCGCCATGAAGGGCGGCACGGCCATCAACCTCTTCGTGCGGGACATGCCGCGCCTGTCGGTGGACATCGACGTGGTGTATCTCCCATGGCAGACGCCGCGCGACGAAGCGCTGCAAGCCATCAACCAGGAGCTGGCCGCCATCGCCACGCGCGTTGCGCCACTGGGCGTGCAGACACGCCGGGTTCGCGCCGAGGACCTGGGGGACACCAGGCTGATCGTCGGGAACGAGAGCAGCCAGGTGAAGATCGAGGTCAACGTCGTCTTCCGAGGCAGCGTGCTGCCCGTCGAGCGGCGGCCGCCGAGCGCCAGGACCAGCGATCTGTTCGGCGTCGAGTTGGACGTGCCGATCCTGGCGCCGGACGAGCTGTACGCCGGCAAGCTGGTGGCCGCGCTGGATCGGCAGCATCCGCGCGACCTGTTCGACGTGTGGCAGCTCTTTGAGTCGGGCGACCTCAGCGACGGCATGGTCGAATGCTTCGTGGTCTATTTGGCGGGGCACAACCGGCCGACCCACGAGGTGGTGTTCGGCAACGACAAGGACATCGCCGGCGAGTACGAGCGGGCCTTCGTCGGCATGACCGAAGTGGACTGCTCCCTGGAGACGCTGCTGGAGGCCCGCGCCCGGTTGCGGCACGAACTGCCGCGGCGGCTGAGCGCGCAGCACAAGCAGTTCCTGAGCGGATTGACGCGCGCGCAGCCCGACTGGTCCTTGCTGCAATGCCCGCACGCCGCGCAACTGCCGGCCCTGCGCTGGAAGCTCAGCAACCTGGAAGCCTTCCGCAAGCGCCGCCCCGACGACTTCGCAGCCCAAGCCGATGCGCTCGATGCCGGCCTGGGCCAGAGCTGACGAATAAGGTTAGATCGTGTGAGCGAAGCGAGCCACGATCTGAACCGTTTGTTGGACAAGCCCGGCTTGGGTGAGGGTCCTGCTGGTTATGAAAATAGCTTTCTGAGTTTTACCGGCGCGCAGCGGCTGTTGAACTGTGTTTTGTCTTTGGGCTGGTGGCAGTGATGACATTTACGGCCCTGGGTGAGGTGGAGAGGACGTTTTGGATCGATTGTTGCTCGGAGAGATCGTCGATCCGATGGTCGAAATACCCGCCGATGCGGCGGATGGCCCGGGCGTAGGCCTCGATGGTCTTGGGCTGCAGGCCCTTGAGCCGCAGATGCTTGAGGTGGGCCTCATAGTTGCGCTTGAAGTCTTGGTCGAGTGCTGATGTCATGGGCGTGTAGCCTCACGGTTCTTGGCGGAACGATCCCTCCTGCAGGAGGGGGTGAGGCTACATTTTAGAATTCACCGGACGTGGCTGTTGTCCTCCGCGAAGCGGCTTCGTCCAACAAAGCGCTGCTGTCGGACAATTTTTCCGCTGCGCTCCAAAATTGCCGCAGAGCGCGGCGTTAATTGGTAGAGACATGGAACCAGTCATTCAGGAAGAAACAACTGGTTGCGGTATTGCTGCAAGCGCTGCTCTCGCGGGTGTCAGCTATGCTGAGGCCAAGCGAAAGGCGAACGCCTTGGGCATTTACGCCGCAGACACATCACTCTGGTCGGAGACTGCGCACGTCCGAAAGCTTCTGCGGGAATTCGGTATCTTTGTGTCGCCCAAAGAAACACCATTCGAGTCTTGGGAGCGCCTTCCAGATAAGGCTCTTATGGCCATTAAATGGCGTATGGAACAGGGCAAACCATTCTGGCATTGGGTTGTGTTTGTCAGAGAGGACGGCGAGGCAAAGGTGCTGGACTCCAAAAAGGCACTGAAATCAAACGTCCGCCGCGATTTCGGGCGCATCAAGCCCAGGTGGTACATTGAGGTATCCAATTAACAAGGCGCAGCAGTTCGCGGCCGATGGCCGCCGGACGCCCTTTCCGTGGCTCCTTCGTCGCCACTCCAAGGTCGCCGCTGTGCTTCGGCGTTAGCTGGCAGCAATGAACGTCTTTCCTAAGCCACCGGTATCGTACGTCAGGCGCCTTCTTGCTGAAGCGCAATTGCCTTCGTCGGATCTAACTGACGCGCATATGGAGCGCTTCTTCGGATGCGGGTCTGATAGCGCTCCGGACGGCATTGTCGGTCTCGAACTGTATGACTCCGTTGCATTGCTTCGTTCACTTGCCGTTAGCCTCAACTCCCGTGGACAAGGCGGTGGCACTGCGCTCGTGGAGCGGGCTGAGGCCTTCGCTCAGTCACAGGGCGTAAGAGAGATCTACTTGCTCACGACAACTGCAGAGCGATTCTTCGAACGACTGGGGTATGCGCGGCTTGCTCGTGAGGCCGCACCCCTTGCCATCCGACAGACGCAGGAGTTTTCAGCTTTATGTCCTGCCAGTTCGGCGTTTATGGTTAAGCGGCTGCCAGCTAACCCCACGGTTGAGAGGGACGCGCGCAAGAGCAGCGCGCGCCCCTCACCGTGAACGTTGGGCGGGCACCGAAGCGCAGTGCCGCGAGGCGCTGGCCCAGTGGCGTTGGCCACAGGGGTTCTGCTGCCCCGGCTGCGGTCATGACCAGCACTGCCAGCTGGCCTTCCGGCAGTTGCGCCAGTGCAACCGCTGCCGGCATCAGACCTCGCTGACGGCGGGGACGATCTTTGAAGCCACGAAATTGCCACTTACCACGTGGTTTCGGGGTATTTATCTGATCACCCAGGCCAAGAAAGGCGTCTCCGCCATGGAGCTGCACCGGCATCTGGGCCCTGGCCTGCCGTTGGACACACACCAGTGAGTAATGGGCTCTGAACACAGTTGCCGATGGACCGCTTTTGGTGGCAGCAGCCGAACTTGGGCGATCAGCACAACGATCAGCCAATTATAGTGCGTTGACTTTAGCGACCAGCTCGATGTCATCACCTGCACTCTAGAGCGGCTCCGGCAACGTTTTCAGCTTTTCGGCATTGCCCTATACCGCATTGATCGTGGCGCCCGCGCAGTAACGGCTCTATACCCAAATGCCAAAGGGCTGGGAAGGGGCAAGGGAAGGGGGCCAAGGGGAAAGGCCCTACCCGAAAAGGCCAAAAGGCTCCCCCTCCAGCCCCCTCACTCGGGTGTCGTCATGTTCTCGTTGTTCCAGCGCAAAAGGGTTCCAACCGCCGGTGCACCACCCGCCACCTCCATGGCGATGCCCCAAGGAATGACGCGACCGCAGCCGGCCGCGTCGCTGCTGGCGACACCGCGTCGGCAGAAACTGCTGGAACACATCTGGCAACGCACGTCGCTCTCGCGCCGACAGTTCGCCACGCTCTACCTCGCCCCACTGGAGCGCTACACCGAGCTGGTCCAGCAGTTCCCGGCCTCCGAGAACCACCACCACGCCTATCCGGGCGGTATGCTGGACCACGGCCTGGAGATCGTGGCCTATGCCCTCAAGCTGCGGCAATCGCATCTGCTGCCCGCTGGTGTCACGCCGGAAGCGCAGGCTGCCCAGGCCGAGGCCTGGACCGCAGGCACGGCCTACGCCGCCCTGCTGCACGACATCGGCAAGATAGCGGTCGATCTGGACGTCGAGCATGTCGACGGCAGCGTCTGGCATCCCTGGCACGGCCCGCTGCGAAAGCCCTACCGCTTCCGTTACCGAAAGGAGCGTGAGTACCGCCTGCACAGCGCCGCTGCCGGGCTGCTCTATGCGCGCCTGCTCGATCGGGACATCTTCGACTGGCTCAGCGGCTATCCCGACCTCTGGGCCGCGCTGCTGTACGTGCTGGCCGGCCAGTACGAGCATGCCGGCACGCTCGGCGAGCTGGTCGTGCAGGCCGACCAGGCATCGGTCGCCCGGGAACTCGGCGGCGATCCCGGCAAGGCACTGGCGGCGACCAGGCACACGCTGCAGCGCAAGCTGCTGGACGGCCTGCGCTATCTGCTCAGGGAGGAATTCAAGCTGAACCAGCCCCAGGCCTCGGATGGATGGCTGACGCAGGACTCACTCTGGCTGGTGAGCAAGACCGTCTCCGACAAGCTGCGCGCACATCTGCTGTCGCAGGGCATCGACGGCATCCCGGCGAGTAACACGGCGGTGTTCAACGTGCTGCAGGATCACGGCATCGTGCAACCGACGCCGGATGGCAAGGCGATCTGGAAGGCTACCGTCACCAGCGACGCCGGCTGGTCGCATGCCTTCACCTTCCTGAAACTCTCGCCGGCGATGATATGGGATGCCGCCGACCGGCCGGCGCCGTTCGCAGGCCGTGTGCAGGTCGAAGAGGAACAGGCGGAGCCGACGCCGCTAGCGCCGGCGGTGGCCGATGGGCCGCGCGTGGAAGGCATCGACGCTGTACCCGCAAGCACGGCGCCGATCGCATCCGCAGCCACGGACACCGCCGTGGCCGCGCTGCTCGACCTGCTGGACGACGACGCTCCACCCACGGTAATGGAGACCCCGAGTTGCCCTGTCGCCGAGTCCGAGCTGGCCTCTTCGATCGTGCCCCCGCCGCAGATGAGCCTCGTGCCTGCCCAGGATCGCGCGGAGCCCTCCGGGGCGCACTTCATGGCCTGGCTGCGTCAGGGCATTCAGACGCGCAAGCTCATCATCAACGACGCCAAGGCCCTGGTGCATACCGTCGCCGGCACGACCTACCTCGTCAGCCCCGGCGTGTTCCAGCGCTACGCGCAGGAGTACCTTCAAGTCGCCGCGCTGGCCAAGCAGGAGAAGCTGGAGGAGTGGCAGTGGGTACAGAGGCGCTTCGAGAAGCTCGGGCAGCACCGCAAGCAGCCGAGCGGGCTGAACATCTGGACCTGCGAAGTCACGGGGCCGCGCAAGTCGCGCCGGCTGCACGGCTATCTGCTCGCCAGCCCGGATGCGCTGTTCCAGGAGACGCCGCCAGACAACCCATACCTGCGGCTCCTCGACGAGGCCCTGAAACACGAAGACTCAGCCCTTGGCGGCAAGGACGACGACGATCAGGGGTAGGTATGCGGCCGCTGCGCAGGCCGGCTTCAATCCGCGGATGGGGCCGACTCTGCCAGCTTGGCTTCGGTCAACGTCATCAAGTGGGCGGAACTGCATTTCAGCGCACGGGCGATCTTGAGGATGAGAGGAAGCGTGGGGACATGCTCGCCGCGCTCGATCTTGCCCATGTGCGACCGTTCGATGCCAGCCAGGTGGGCCAGCGTTTCCTGAGCGATGCCCTGGCTGGTTCTTTCTTCCCGCACGGCCGCCCCAAACGCGATGGCTGGTTCCGCTTCGTAAGTGGTGGTGCCGGTGGGGCGGCCCCTTTGGATCGAACGCTTTGGCATTGCCAAGAGCGTCGAACACGGTCACGATTTAAACCACGTTAAACTTAACTCATACAACGGATTTCGAGTTCAATTGCGACGAATTCACCGCCTGGGGGGAGCTGGACATGGAATCGAGTGATATCACCGCCGAAATTCGCATGGCCGTCCTCGACGAATGGGTGCCTCCCCAGCTCGCCGACGTGCTTGCCCTGCAGCGTGCCGAAGAGCCGGAGACCCATGCCATCCTGGCCGGCTGGACAGATCCCGGTCGAGGCGCGGAGCTGCCGGACGACGGCTTCGACTTCGCCCTGTCTGCGGTTGCCCGGCAATGGCCTGGCTGGGTATGCGACCCACTGTGGCATGACACGCTGGCGGTCGCCGTGGCCAAGCGCTCCCACCTGCTGGCCTACCGTGAAGTGCCGTGCCAGGAAGTGCTCGAGCAGCGCTTGATCTGCTCGCAGTCCACGGCCGATGAACCATGGCGCATGACCGTGCAGCGCGTGTTCGAGAACGCGCTGCACGAGCGAGAGCAAACGGTGGAAACATTCGACGTGGCGATGACGCTGGTTGCCGCCGGGTACGGAATCGCCATTGCGCCTGCCACCAGGCTGTCCAGTTACACGCGCAGAGGCATCGCGTTGCGACCACTGGCGGGTACACCGACCATCGTGATGGCCTATCTGCTTCGCCCTGATGTCGCGCTGGCAGGCTCACGGGCAAGATTCGTTCGACGCGTGCGCTCGCTGTCCTGAACACACCCCGCGGGCATCACTCGCGCTCGATGACTCTCAGCAGTGCCTTGCGCCGCTTGGACAGCGGGCCGAAGGTTTCCATGACCTCGCTCATCGAATCGCCGCGGGCCAGTGCATCCAGGATGTCAGCCCAGTCCTGCATGATGATCGCCCGCGACGCGATGTACTTCGTGTGGTCATACGGTGCGCGCGAGGAATCCTTCTTCCGCTTCGAGTGCGCCAGTTGCAGGTCGACCCGATTCTCGGGATAGCTCAACAATCCGAGCAGCGTCGTCGCCGTCGAACGGAAGCCATGCGACGAGAACTGACCGCCGTAGCCCATGCG
>JBPPMF010000207.1:0-2248 GCA_051305915.1 Thiobacillus sp.
CTATGAGGATCGGTTCGTCATTCCCACCGCGCATCGTGAAGAGACGCTCAACACCTTCGGAGAAAAGTCGAACTGCGGCTTCACCTTCGGTAACGGCTGCTCGGATGGGGTCTCCACACCGAGCCTGTTCGGCAACCGCAAGAATGCCGTGGCGGTCGACCTGTCGCAGCTGCGTGCAAAAAAGAAGACCGGTTAAGGCGATGCTCATCTTTCTGCCCTGTCATTGCGAGCAACGCCAAGCAATTCAAATCCCGGGCATTGACGGGCCTTGGATTGCCATGACTCTGCGCGCCTCGCAAATGACTGATTGCCGGTGCGCTAATTAAGGAAACCACACCATGAAAACCTTCAAAGTCCTATCCCTGCTGCTGATGTATCCGGAATCCGACTGGCTGGCAGCCTTGCCTGAACTGGAGGACGCGCTAGCGGCAGAGGCCGATTTCAACGGCGATGCACCCACCCGATTGGCGCCGCTGTTCGCGCAGCTGCGGGAGTCTGGCCTCATCGCGCTGCAGGAAAACTACGTCGCCACCTTCGACCGCAACCCCTCGCATTCGCTGCATTTGTTCGAGCACATCCACGGCGAATCGCGCGACCGCGGCTCGGCGATGGTCGACCTGTTGAACGAATACTGGAAGCACGACTTCGACGCCAGCGCCACGGAGCTGCCGGACTACGTGCCACTGTTTCTAGAATTCCTCTCGCAGCTGTCCACTGAGGAAGCGCTGGCCTTGCTCGGCGACGCCGTGCATGTGCTCGCCACCATCGGCAGCAAGCTCGACGCCAACGGCAGCCCGTATGCCACCGCGTTCCAGCTACTGGAAGCCCTGTCACCGGTGGCGGCGCAGGAACTCGCCGAGCCGCCCGTGCGCGACATGGACGAGGCGATGGAGATGTTCGGCCCGTCGGTCGACGGCGTGGAACCTCTCATGCGTCCCGATTCTAGGGTTGTGATGCAGATGCCCTTTTCGCGCCGGCAGGCGGGCACGGGCTCAATGCACTGAACGCGGCTGATTTGATTACTGGAGGGTCTGAAAATGTCCAATCTGAATAATTTCTTGTTTAGCATCTATCCGTACATCGCGCTGTCGATTTTTCTGCTCGGCAGCCTGGTTCGCTTCGACCGGGAGCAATACTCCTGGAAGAGCGATTCGTCGCAACTGCTGCGACTCAGGCAGCTGCGCATTGGCAGCAATCTGTTCCACATCGGCATCCTGTTCCTGTTTTTCGGCCATGTGGTGGGCTTGCTGACACCGCACGGGGTGTATGAATCGCTCGGCTTATCCACCCCCGACAAACAGATGCTGGCGATCGTTTCCGGCGGGCTTGCCGGTCTGGCCTGCTTTGCGGGCCTCGCCATTCTGCTGTACCGGCGCCTGGCCGACCAGCGCATTCGCGCCACCAGCAAACGGATGGACCTCTTCATCATGCTGTGGATTCTGGTGACCCTGCTGCTCGGCCTGATCTCTATCCTGTTCTCGCTGCAGCACCCGGAAGGCGAGGTGATGCTGGCGCTCGGTGCCTGGGCGCAGCACATCGTGACCTTCCGCCCGGGCGCAGCGGAATTCATCCTCCACGTGCCTGCCATCTACAAGCTTCACCTGTTTTTCGGCATGACCCTGTTCCTGTTGTTCCCGTTCTCGCGGCTGGTGCATGTGTGGAGCGGCTTTGCCGCGACGACCTACGCGGTGCGCGCGTGGCAGCTGGTGCGTCCGCGGAGCTGAAGCAAACAAGCCCGCAAGCGAGCAGGTCGCATCCCTCGATGGGCGAGCACCCTAAAGGGCGTGAAGGGGCAAACGAGCGCTTCGCCCGCCCAAACCGATTTACGATTTAGGAGACTGAAATGACTCATGTTGTCATCCTGGGGGCCGGCATTGCTGGCGTGTCTGCGGCCTACGCACTGAAAGCCAGGTTGGGTCCGCGCGACGAAGTGACGGTGGTGTCGGACAAGCCGTATTTCAACTTCGTGCCGTCGAACCCTTGGGTCGCCATGGGCTGGCGAGAGCGGTCCGATATCGCCTTTTCCATCGCCCCCTATCTCGAATCGCGCGGCATCAAGTTCATCCACAGCGGGGTCAGGCGTATCCAGCCCGACGTCATTCAAGTCGATCTGGAATACGGCGACGCGCTGTTCTACGACTATCTGCTGATCGCGACCGGCGCGACCGGCATGGTCGGCGACATCCCGGGCATGGGCGAGCATACCCATTCGGTGATCCACGTTGACCAGGCCGAGAAGGCATTGGCG
>JBPPMF010000233.1:0-2014 GCA_051305915.1 Thiobacillus sp.
TCAGTTGTCTGCTTGGCCGCCGCGAACGTCAGGTTTCAGGCGAGACGATCGGAACCGAGAGGACCGGCAGCCGACCCTGAAGAGACATCCGCAGTCCCGATTGCGTTGCCGCAAAGCGGCTGATCAGATTCGCACCCAGGCACCTGAACCTGAATCCGTAGCCTCACCTCGGTAGTCGATCACCCTGAGGGTGAAGCCGAATGGGCGACGCGCCATGCTTTGCGGACAATTCGGGCATGCGCACGATCGAAGTCAAGCAGTTGAAGTACGACCTCACGCCGGTAGCCGGGTTGGCACTGGTAGGAGACCACCTCAAGACCTTGACGCCGCTGCTGGCGCGCGTGGATGCGGCGCTGCCGGTGCGCAGCGGTGTGAGCACCAGCGACATCGTGCGCAGCTACCTGGGCTTGCTGGTGCAGGGCAAGAGCGACTTCGACGCCATCGAGAACCACCGGGGCGACAAGTTCTACAAGCACGCGCTGGGCATCTCGCTGCTGCCCTCGAGCCCGACGCTGCGTCAGCGCATGGACGCGCAGGCTGGCGCGCTGTCGCTGCACGTGCTGCCGATGATCGAGGCGCTGTTGACGCGCCGTGCACCGGAGTACGGCGTGCTGCCCTGCGGGTGGCTGCCGGTGGACATCGATACCTTCGCGATGGACAACGGTGGCACGGCCAAGGAAGGGGTGGGTCGCACCTACGCCGGCGTTGACGGGTACTGCCCGCTGGCGTCGTACATCGGCGCGCACGGGTTCTGCCTGGAGCTGTCGCTGCGTCCAGGCACGCAGCACTCCGCCAAGGACACGCAGGACAACCTGCAGCGCGTGATCCCGCTGGCGCAGCGGCTGAGCGCGGCTGGGCCGAAGGCGCCGCTGCTGGCAAGGCTGGACTCGGGGTTCGACGCCGCCGCGCTGATGAGCAGCATCGAGGCGCTGAACATGGCCGGCCTGCCGCAGGTGGACTGGCTCATCAAGTGGAACCCGCGCAGCACGGAGCGTGCGGAGCTGGCCGCGCAGATCGATGCCGGCCAGCACGACACGGCCGCCGTGCGCTGGGAGCATCCCCGCCGCGGCAAGCGTGTGGCGCTGTGGGAGCAGCCGGTACAGCTCGACGGCGTCAGCCGCCCGGTGCGCCGCGTGCTGCGGCTCATCGAGCGCACCATCAGCGCGGCCGGTCAGCACCTGATCGTGCCCGAGTACGAGCTCGACGGCTGGACGACCACGTTGCCCAAGCGGATGAGCCCGCAGCAGATCATCGATCTGTACGCCGACCATGGCACGCACGAGCAGTTCCACGCCGAGTTCAAGACCGATCTGGATCTGACGAGGCTGCCCTCGGGCAAGTTCGCCACCAACGCGCTGGTGTGCGAGCTGGCCGCGCTGGCAATGAACATCCTGCGCCTGATGGGCCAGCACGGCCTGCTCGGGCCGGATGCGCCAGTGCGCCACGCCGCCAGGCGCCGGCGCATCAAAACCGTGATGCAGGAGTTGATCTACCGCGCCGGCCGCCTCATCGAGCACGGCCGGCAGCTGATCCTGGGGCTGGGTGCCAACGACCGCGCCAGCACCGTCTTCACGCGCATGCACGTGCAGTTGGCGGCGGCGCCGTAGCGCGCCACAGAGTTCATACAGCAGCCACCCCCGCCAAAGTCGTACGCCCCAGGCGACGACACGCCCAGTCTCGCCCGAATGGGTCGCAATGACCCGGCCAGCAGCCCGAACTGCGACGTCAACATGCAGCAGTGCCGCGCAGCAACTCAGCAAACGGCCCAGGGAAGGGCAATTCAGCCAGCAAACGCCCGACTTGCTCGCACAGTACGAACGTTGGCGCGGCCAGGTCACTGATTCAGTTTCCAAGTGAGACGCCATCTCGCTATCGAGCGTCTCCGAGAGGCTATGCAGGTTGGCGAGCGTCGCTACGGTCTCAACGATCTCCTGCGGGAAAAGCTGGACAATGGCCGGCACGACACGAGCGAACTGCGCGTCTCGGCGGCTGAAATCACTTGGGCCGTAGAGTT
>JBPPMF010000264.1:0-4500 GCA_051305915.1 Thiobacillus sp.
AGATCGCTGAAGCCTGCCGCGTCGATCAGGCTTTGGCAGCGTTGCGCGATCTGCTTGGCCTGCGCCGGCGTGGTGCGCGATAGAAAGGTGCCGAATTCATCGCCACCCAGGCGGTACAGGCGGTCGTTGGCACGCAGGGCCATCACCAGCGCATCGGCAATCATGGTCAGTACGCGATCGCCCTTGGCGTGGCCATAGGTGTCGTTGATGGCCTTGAAACGATCGCAGTCGAACAACAGGAAGGCCACGCCTTGCGGCGAGGTTTTCAATTCCAGCTGGAAGCTTTCCCAGTCTTCCTCGTAAGCGCGCCGGTTATGGCAGCCGGTCAATGCATCCTGACGTGCTTGCGAATGAAATTCGCGGTTCTGGTGTTCCAGCGAACCGTGCAGTTCACGCAGTTGCAACTGGTAGTCGCACAGCGAGCGGCGAATGTTTTCCAACTCGCTGATACGCATGGGCTGGGCGCGTGGCTGGCTGGGGTTGAAGCGGTTGTGCTGCATGGCATCGATATCCTGCGAAAGTCGTCGCAATGGGCGCACCAGCAGCCGGTTATACATCACGGAAGCCAGCAGTGCCGTGCCCACCAGCAGCACAAATAGCGCGATCAGGGTGCGTGACAGGATGGTTCGGAACAAGAGCTGGTCAGGGTCGGGCTGGGCGGTGAAGCTCAGACGGGAAAACAATTCTGACGCGGCCAGTGTTTCTCCCGGCTTGAGCGTCAGACGGATGCTGCCAGTGTCGATGAAATGGAATGCGTCCTGAGCCAGCAGGGCCGGCATGAAATCCAGCCGGATCAGGCCGTAACCCAGCAGGGCCTGCCGCCGTTCATCGCTGTAAACCGGGAAGGCCTGATATAGCACCGGCGTCTTCGCATCGTAGCTGAACCAACTGGAGAATTCATGCGGCATGACGCCGACCGGTAATTGATCGGGCAACGCGTTTTTCGCCGGGCTGGGAACCAGCACTTTGCCGGAGAGTGTGTACAAGGCCACACGGGTAAAGCGGTTGGTTAGCATGCCGCCTTCATATGCCCGCTGATCCCGCCAGTAGGTGTAATACTCGGGCAGGACCAACTGTTGGCGGGTTTCATCCCAGCGCCCCAGGTTGCTGGCCTGCTCTTCCGTTTGGCTTAGCAGGCGCTGAACGGCGGCAGTCAGTTCGGATTGCGCGGCATTCTGATTATGCTGCTCCAGATTGCGTGTGACATGGCTTGTTTGGTAAGCCGCAAAGCTCCCGATCAGCATTACCAGCACCAGCAGCCCGGTGATGAAGGCGAGCGCAACTTGCCTGATGGAAACGGTGTGTGGCCATTTCATCTGGAGCGGGCTGGCCTGATGCTTTCAAGATGGTTGAGCGTGTGCTCCAGCAGATCGAACTCATGCTCGCCGTCCATAAAGTGATTGGCGCCTTCCACAACCACCATCGGTGTCTGGATATGCTGCAATGCCTTGAGCCAGCCAGGGCCAATCATCTTGTCGGAGTCGCCCATGATGAGTTTCACGCCAACCGGCGCTTGCTTGATTGCGGCCAGCAGTCGCGTCTGGTCCCAGCGTACATAGGACAACAAGCCTTCAGGCGTTGACGTATATTTTTTGCAGTAGGAAAGGGTCTGGTTGACCAGCGCCCGCTGCTTGCTGCGTACGCGGTTTTCAAGTTGCGCGATCAGATCGGTACGCGAAGTTTCACCGATCTGGGCCTCGACCAGCGAAGCGCCGATATAGCCTTTTACCGCTGCATCGGGTTTGGCAGATAGATAGGCCAGCGATTGCAAACTGCCAAAACTGTGACCGAACAGCACAATGCTGTGGTGGCCGCGCGATTTCAGCCATTTCACCCACTGACCGATTTCGGCCACATCCTCCTCCAGGCTGTGCCTATGCACCGCTTCGCACGCCAGGCTTTGCGCCCGGCTGGGAACGCCCAGACTGAGGGTGGGCGACAGGACCGTATAGCCGGCGTCCTGCAGACCCCGGGCCAAGGTGGCCACGGTGGGAAATTCGCGTGTCTGCAAAAAACCATGCAGCACGATCACGGCGGGTTTGTCGCGCGCGCCGACCAAATATTCTGCGCTGGCAGAAATGCCGGGGCGCATCTCCTGCTGGGCAATCACTGCGTGAGCAACAGCCGGGAATACCGATATCAGCAAGCAGACTAGATAGTTGCGCATGGCAGGATCAGGCAGAAGAAAACCTTCAATTTAACGGCAGGGGCTAAGGGAACTGAAGGGAATCCGCTCAATTCAGGGCATGCCGGATGTTACACTTCGCTCCGAAATTTGGTCCCAAAATGTTTGATCTAAAAAGCATATTCTCCCCTGAAGGCACGTGCGCTGCGGAGCTGCCCGGCTGGCGTGCGCGCCCGCAACAACTCGCCATGGCCGAGGCGGTCGAGCGCGCGGTGGCCGACAACAGCGTGTTGCTGGCCGAAGCTGGCACCGGCACCGGCAAGACCCTGGCCTATCTGATTCCCGCCCTGCTCTCGGGCGGCAAGGTGGTGATTTCCACCGGCACCAAGGCGCTGCAGGACCAGTTGTTTCATCGCGACCTGCCGGCCGCACGCCGTGCGCTGAAATCGCCGGTCAAAGTGGCGCTGCTGAAAGGGCGCGCCAATTACGTCTGCCATCATCACCTGCAGCGCAACCTTGCTGACGGCCGTTTCGCGCATCGCGACGATGCCGCGTGGCTGCAAAAAATCGCCCGCTTCGCCGAAACCAGCAGCAGCGGCGACCGCGCAGAGGCGGAAGGCATCCCCGAGGACGCCCCTGCCTGGCATTACGCCATCTCCAGCCGTGACACCTGGCTCGGCAGCGAGTGTAGTCATTTTAAGGACTGCTTTGTGATGGCCGCCCGCAAGGCTGCGCTCGAGGCCGAGGTGGTAGTGGTCAACCAGCATCTGTTCTTTGCCGACCTGTGGCTGAAGGACGAAGGCGTTGCCGAACTGCTGCCTGCGTGCAACACCGTGATCCTCGACGAGGCGCACCAACTGGCAGAGACCGCCGCGCAGTTCTTTGGCGAAACCCTGTCCGTCGCGCAGTTGCTGGATCTGGCGGGCGACACCAAACGGCTGGCGGCGGTGAAGGCGGGCGATTTCCCCGCGCTGCGCCGCGCGGCCGAAGACTTGAGCAAGGCCGCGCGCGACCTGCGCCTGGCCTTCCCGCAGAATCCGATCAAGTCGACCATCGCTGAACTGGCGCGCTACGACAAATGGCCGGATGCGCTGAAGAACCTGAGCGCGGCGCTGGATGAAACGGCGAAGCTGCTGGAAACCCAGGCCGAGCGCGATGCCGATCTGAAGAATTGTTTCGAGCGGGCGCAGGGCGTCCAGGCCACGCTGGCCAGCTGGCAGCGCGACGACGATCCGGAGAACCCGCGCGTGCGCTGGCTCGAAACCACCTTGAGTTCGCTGCTGCTGCACGCCACCCCCTTGTCCGTCGGCGCCATGTTCGGCGCCAAGCTCACCGAGCGCGCGCAGGCATGGATTCTCACCTCGGCCACGCTGTCGGTCGGCGGTGATTTCACCCACCTGAAAACGCGGCTCGGCATCGAGGAAGCTGAAACCCTGTGCGTCGACAGCCCCTTCGACTACCCGCGCCAGGGCGTGCTCTACGTGCCGCAGGGCCTGCCCGCACCTAACACCCCCGAATTCACCGACGCCGTGGTCAATGCCGCCCTGCCGGTGCTGGAAGTCAGCCGTGGCCGCGCCTTCATCCTGTTCACCAGCCTGCGCGCACTGGAAAAGGCGCGCGGCCTGCTGATCGATGCCTTCAAGTTTCGCGGTTGGGAGTATCCGCTGCTGGTGCAGGGCGACGCACCGAAGAACGAACTCCTCGCGCGCTTCCAGAAAGCCGGCAACGCCGTGCTGCTGGGCAGCCAGAGCTTCTGGGAAGGCGTCGACATGCCCGGTGACGCGCTGTCGGTGGTCATCATCGACAAGTTGCCGTTCCAGCCGCCGGATGATCCGGTGGTTGCCGCGCGCATCGCCCAGGCCGAGAAGAACGGCGGCAAGCCGTTTATGGATTATCAGTTACCGCATGCGGCGATCAGCCTGAAGCAGGGGGCGGGGCGATTGATTCGCACCGAGACTGACCGTGGCGTGCTGATGATTTGCGATACGCGGCTGGCGGACAAGCCTTATGGGCGGTTATTGTTGAATGCGTTGCCGGCGATGACGCGGACACGGAAGCTGGAGGTGGTGGAGCGGTTTTTTGCTTCGCATGAGGCTTCGCCTGTCGTTGCGAGCGAAGCGAAGCAATCCAGTGCGGGTTAGACGCGAAGCACGTTTAGTGGTTAAACCTTCGCAGGACGACTGACGGTTGGCCGGGGTTGCCGGCGGCAAGTTACTTTCTTTTGTCTCGCCAAAAGAAAGTAACCAAAGAAAAGGCGACCCCGACATACCCGAATTCCCGAAGATCAAGCGCGTCGGGTGGGCGGCAAAGAACTCGCCCCGCCTTGTTGTTTTTAATTTGGTTTTTGTGGGCGGGGCTCAAACACCTTTGCCGCT
>JBPPMF010000276.1:0-2641 GCA_051305915.1 Thiobacillus sp.
CCTGGTGGAACTCAACCAGAAGACCTGCATCGGCTGCGGCCGCTGCTACAAGGTTTGCCCGCGCAGCGTGTTCGACCTGATCGAGCGCGAAGCCGACGAGGACTCGTATGACGATGACGACGAGGACAACACCATGGTCATGTCGATCGCCAACGCGCTCGACTGCATCGGCTGCGGCTCCTGCGCGCGGGTCTGCCCCAAGCAGTGCCACACCCACCAATCCCTGCCATTGAACGCCTGAGAATTCATCATGCCGAAACCCGAAAAACACGTCTTCATCTGCAGCCAGGCGCGGCCCGACGGGCACCCGCGCGGCTCGTGCGCCGAGCGCGGCTGCCGCGAGGTGCAGGACGAATTCCTCTACCAGTACCAGCAGCGCCAGTGCTTCGACAAGATCGCGGTCACCCTCACCGGTTGCCTCGGCCCGTGCGGAATGGGCCCCAATGTGCTGGTCTATCCCGAAGGCATCCTGTACAGCAACGTCAAAGTGTCAGACGTGAACACCATCTTCGACCAGCACCTGTTGGGTGGCCAGCCGGTGGACAGTCTCAAGGCGCCGGCCGAGATATGGTGAGAAGCAACATGGTGAGCAGCAATATGGCAAGCACGCCGCTGCCGGATGCCTGGCAGAAAACCGCCGAGCAGTTGTGCGCGGTGCTGCTCAAGGAAGCGGCGCGCTATGGCGCTGCGCCGCTGCCATCCATCCTGCTGCGGGACGCAGTGTTCTGTGAAATCGTCGATCGCGCCAGCGACCTGCCGGGCTATGAAGGCACCTGGCGCAACCCGCATGGCAGCCGCTGCGGCAGCCTCATCATCAACAGCGATGGCAGCTATTACGCCGAATACGATGTGCTGACGCTGCATCCCGACAAGCCGAACTGGTTTGTCGAAGCCGTCACGGCCTGGGGGCGCAACGGCACCGTGAAGGCGGAACCGCGCCTGCTGGCGGCGGTGTAACGGAGGGATCGTCATGGACCTGCCCGCCGATCTGCGCCTCATTCTGGTCCATAAACAAAAGACCAGCGGCCGCCTGCGCTTCCTGCGCCTGCCGCACGGCACTGTAGCGTTTACACCGCTGCCGCCGCTGTCCGACCTGATGGAAAACGCCGCGTCGCCGCAGGTGGTGCCTCACCCGGCAGTCTTCCTCAAGGCCGCCGAGGTGAAGCTGGGCCTGCCCGCCGGCAGCCTGGCGCACGAGCCGGAATTTCAGGCCACGGTGGATACACCCGACGGCCCGGTCGCCGTGCATCTCGCCAGCTTCACCACCATCGACCCGCCCTTCGACGAAGCCGCGGCGCTGGGGGGGAAGTTCATCGCCATCACCGAAGCCGCGGGTGGCATGCCAGTGGAGATGGATCTGCTGCGCAGGGCCTACGAGGTGCTGCTCGGATGAAAGGCGGCGAACAAATCTACTGCGCGAGCCGGATCAGGGCTTGGGCGGTGCTCGAAATCCTCATGTACCCAAAAGTACATTCCGGTTTCTGCGCGCCGTCCGCACCCTGCTGCGACTCGCTCGCTACGATTTTTTCACCACCTTCGCGTCAAATTTTCTAAGGAGCCCAGCCATGTCGCTCAACCGTCGTGATTTCATGAAGCTCGGCCTCGGCGCCTGCCTGCTGCCGGCCGTGGGTTGCTCGCGCGCCGAAGCCGTGGTGAGCGAAGAGATGTACGTCTTCGGCACCCTGGTCGGGGTGGACGTGCTGTCTCGCAACAGCGAAGCCGCGCGCGCCGCCATCGCCGAGGTGTCGCACGCCTTCACCCGGCAGAACCGCGACTGGCATGCGTGGAAGCCGGGCGCGCTGGGCGACCTCAACCGCGCCATCGCAGCCGGCCGCACGCACGAGGTCGATCCGACGCTGCTGCCGCTGCTGCACGAGGTGCGTGAACTCGCGCGTGCCAGCGGCGGCCTGTTCAACCCGGCCATCGGCAAGCTTGTCGGGCTGTGGGGCTTCCACAACGACGAGCTGCCGGTCGGCGCCGCTCCGCATGCGGCGGCGGTGGCCGGGTTGGTCGCCGCCGCGCCGAGCATGGACGACCTGGTGTTCGACGGCACCCGCGTCGGCAGCCACAATCCTGATGTACAAATCGACCTCGGCGGCCATGCCAAGGGCGTGGCGCTGAACCAGGCACTCGATCGCCTCGCCGCGCTCGGCTACGGCAACGCGCTGGTCAACCTCGGCGGCAACCTCGCTGTCTCCGGCACGCGCGGCGACCGCCCCTGGCGGATTGGCGTGCGCCACCCGCAAGGCGACCGTTTGAATCAAAACGGCGCCATTGCCTCGGTGGAAGTCAGCGGCCGCATGGCAGTGGTGACCTCCGGCACCTACGAGCGCTACCGTCAGGATGGCGACCGCCGCTACCCGCACATCATCGACCCGCGCAGCGGCCAGCCGGCGACGCACGTGGTCTCCGCAACCGTGCTGCACCCCAACGCCGCCCGCGCCGACGTCGCTGCGACCGCGCTGGTGGTGGCCGGAGCCAAAGCCTGGCCCAAGGCCGCGCGCAGCCTCGGGGTGAGCGACGTCATGATCGTCGACGAGGCGGGGCGGGTGCAGCTCACCCCCGGCATGGCGGCGAAAGTGCAGTTTGCCGAGCGGCCCGCGTCCATCACAACCGTGGAGCTGACGTGATGAACCAGCGC
>JBPPMF010000291.1:0-48457 GCA_051305915.1 Thiobacillus sp.
TCTTGCGCGCCGGGAGTACCCAGTCACTCCCGCACGCCAGCCGGTTTAGTTCGCGCAGCGCTGCAACTGCTGAAGCAGGAAGCGGGATGTCGCTTGCCACCCCGGTCTTGGTGCGTTCGGCCGGCAGATACCAAACAGCCTTGTCCATGTCGAACTCTTCCCAGCGGGCAGCGGTGAGTTCCTGTTTCCGCACGGCCAATAGCAGCAGGAGCTTCACCGCCAGCAGGTTCTCGATGCTGAACCCCTTGGCGTTGCGTATGGCCTCGAACAGAAGCACGAGTTCATCCCGTGTAAGGGCGCGCTCCCTAGCCTCTTCCTTGCCGCCAGCGTCAGACAGGTCGAAGGCGGCGGCCGGGTTGTACTGGATCATGTTCCGCTTGATGGCGAAGTCGAAGATTCTCCGGGTCCAGCGCAGAACGTCATTGGCTACGGTCGGGGCGCCGCGCTTGACGACTGTTTGCACCATGGCGTCGATGTGGGTTGGCTTCACGTCCTCGACGGCAAGCTTGCCGATATTGGGCTTGATGTCGCGCTCGATCCGGCTGCGCACGATATTGGGGTGCTTCCACCGGCCCATGATGTTGCGGGTGAAGTATTCGTCCGCCAATTGGGCAACGGTATAGGCCAGCTTCCCAGCTTCGATCTTGGCCGAGGCATCCCGCTTGCGTTCCTGCTTCTCGCTGGCCACGTCATAGCCCAGGGACACGCGGGCGCGCAGTTCCTTGGCGGTCTTGCGAGCTTCGGATAAGGACAGCGTGCCATAGCTGCCGATGTTCATGATGCGTGGCTTGCCGTCGAAGCGATAGCGGAAGCGCCAGAGTGGTGTGGCGTCGATTTTGCTGTATCTCAGGTAGAGACCATCGCCGTCGCCCTTGGCTTCGAAGCGTTCACCAGCCTTCACCCAGCCCCTGATTTGAATGTCTGTCAGCTTGCCCATGTCGTCTCCTGATGTGTACCAAGACTTTTCCGATGATTTTCGATTTGGTACATGTCTTGGTACACGCGAATCATAAGACTGAGTGAGGCTGCTTGCAATGTGGTGACATGAATAAGCCGCGTGGATAGAGGCTTATAGTGGGTTTGTGCGACAGGCTGAAATCGCCTGATACGTCACTCGATGTTCTGCACCTGTTCGCGCATTTGCTCGATCAGAACCTTGAGTTCGAGCGAGACGCGCGAGGTTTCCAGCGCCACCGATTTCGAGCCCAGAGTGTTGGCCTCGCGGTGCAGTTCCTGCATCAGAAAGTCGAGCCGCTTGCCGACAGCACCGGTTTGATTCAATACGTGGCGTACCTCTGTGAAATGAGTGGTGAGGCGGGAAAGCTCTTCGTCGATATCGGCCTTTTGTGCGGCCAGCGCGATTTCCTGCGCCAGTCGCTCATGCCCGGCTTCGCCCAGTGCGTCGCGCAGGCGTTCCACTATTTTTTCGCGCTGGGCGGCGACCAGGGTCGGCAGTAGCGGTTGTAGACTCGCCACCTGTGCTTCGGCGGCGGCGAGGCGGTCGAGAATGTGGTGTTTCAGCTTGGCGCCCTCGCGCAATCGGCTCTCGACCAGTTCGTCCAGGGTTTCGCGCGTACCTGCCAGTGTTGCCACGTTCAGCGCTTCCTGCGATAACGTGGCGGCCTGCATTGCCCCGGGCCAGCGCAGTATTTCGTTGACGCTTAAGGGTGAACTGTTGGGTAGGCGTTCCAGCACGTCCGCCTGCCAGCTTGAAAGGCGCTCAAGAACGACCGGATTCAGGCCGTTATCCAACGATGCAGGGGGAGGCGTGGTGAGGCTTATGCGACATTCCACCTTGCCGCGCGCGAGACGTTGATTGAACAATTCACGCAGTTGCGGCTCCAGCGAGCGAAACTCATCGGCCAGGCGGAAGTGCAATTCGAGAAAGCGCTGATTGACACTGCGCAGATCGATGCTGACACTGGCATGGTCGAGGTTGATGCTGTGGGCGGCAAACCCGGTCATGCTGGCTGTCATGGGTGCTTGGATTTGGGTTGTGAATAATGATTGCCGGTGCGGAGCCGGGGCGAGTTTTTTCGGCACACCGAGTAACAGGCAAAGATAATAGACGTTCGATTATGGCGACTCAACCCAATCAGGCGCTGCCCAACGGATACCGGCTGAACGAATACACCATCGTGCGCAAGATTGGTGGCGGCGGTTTCAGCATGGTGTATCTGGCGCGCGACGACAACAACCAGTCGGTGGCGATCAAGGAATACCTGCCGGGCGCGCTGGTGTTGCGCACTGAAGGCTCGGTCATCGTGCAGGCCAGTTCGGCAGAGAACAACAACATTTTCCGCCATGGCATGAAGTGCTTTTTCGAGGAGGGCCGGGCGCTGGCGCGCATCGACCATCCCAATGTCATCCGTGTAAGCAACTTCTTCCGCGCCAACGACACCGTCTATATGGTGATGCGCTTCGAACGCGGTAAAACACTGCAACAGCATATCCAGGCCAACCGCGGCAGTATCCGCGAAAGCTTCATCCGGCGGGTGTTTGCACAGCTGCTGAACGGCCTGCGCGAGGTGCATACGCACAAGCTGCTGCATCTCGATATCAAGCCGTCCAACCTGTATGTCCGCCTGGACGGCTCGCCGGTGCTGATCGATTTTGGCGCGGCACGGCAGACGCTGACCCAGGAGGAAACCAAGCTGCAGCCCATGTACACTCCCGGTTTTGCCGCTCCGGAGCAGTACCATAACCGCGAACGGCTGGGGCCCTGGACCGATGTTTACAGTGTGGGTGCCAGCCTGTATGCCTGCCTGGCGGGTTATCCGCCGCAGGCAGCCGATGCGCGCCTGCTCAACGATAAACTGGTGCCGGCGAAAGTGAACTGGCGCGGGATCTACTCCGACCAGTTGCTGGAAACCATCGATCAATGCCTCAAGCTCAATTATATGGAGCGTCCGCAAAGTGTGTTCAGCCTGCAAAAGGTTCTGATGGACGGCAGCTCGATGAAACCGTCACGGTCGTCGCTGCTGACCAGCATCAAACGCTCACTGCGTCGCGAATTGTTTTAAGGGATTGTCATGAAATTCACCATCTATCAGGCTTCGCGTCAGGGCGGGCGAAAAAACAATCAGGACCGGGTCGCCTATTCCTATAGCCGCGAAGCGCTCTTGATGGTGGTGGCGGACGGTATGGGCGGCCATATGCACGGCGAGATTGCCGCACAGATTGCAGTACAGACATTGACCGATCAGTTTCAGAAAATGGCCAAGCCCCGTCTGGACGACCCCATGACGTTTCTGGCCGAAACCACGACGCGTGCGCATTTCGCCATCAACGACTACGCGGTTGAGCAGGACTTGATGGAAATCCCGCACACCACCGTCGTTGCTGCGGTGGTGCAGGACAATACCGCCTACTGGTCACATGTGGGTGACTCTCGGCTGTACCTGTTCAGTGACGGCAGTCTGATTGCGCGCACCGAAGACCACACCGCGGTGGCCAAACTGGTGCGCGACGGCATTATCACCGAGGAAGAGGCCGGCCATCACCCGGAACGCAACCGGGTGTCCAACTGCCTGGGCGGCTACGTGCCCCCCCAGGTGGAGTGCAATGCGCCGATCCCGTTGAGCGACGCCGACACCCTGCTGCTATGTACCGACGGCATCTGGGGGACGATCAGCATTCCCGAAGTGTCGGCCTTGTTACATGCCTACACGCTGGAAGATGCTGTGCGTCATCTGATGGATCACGCCGAATTCCGCGGTGGCGAACACGGCGACAATCTCAGCCTGATCGCCATGACCTGGGGCGAGGCGCGCATGCCGAGCAAGGATTCGATTTCCACCCTGGCGCTGCCGGACAGCGGCGTTACCACTCAGATCAACACCATGCGCCCGCTACCTGGCACGCCGGCAGTATCGGACGACGAAATCGAACGCGCCATCGCCGAAATCCAGCAGGCCATCCAGAAAATCTCCACCAAATAAGCGGCGCACGTACTTTGTGGGTGGGGGCGCCCCCGGCGCGGTAAAATCGCGCTTTCCGTTTTACCCCATCGACCATGTCCAACCCGATTGTCCGTCCTAGCGGCCGCGCGCCTGACGCGCTGCGCACCCTATCGTTTGCCCGCCAGTTCACCAAGCACGCTGAAGGTTCGGTGCTGGTCAGCATGGGCGACACCCGCGTGCTGTGCACCGCCAGCGTGCTCGACAAAATCCCGCCGCACAAAAAGGGCAGCGGCGAGGGCTGGGTCACCGCCGAATACGGCATGCTGCCGCGCTCCACCCACACCCGCAGCGACCGCGAAGCCGCGCGCGGCAAGCAGTCCGGGCGCACCCAGGAAATCCAGCGCCTGATCGGACGCAGCCTGCGTGCCGTGGTCGACCTGAAAAAACTTGGCGAACGCACTCTGCACATCGACTGCGACGTCTTGCAGGCCGATGGCGGCACCCGCTGTGCCAGCATCTGTGGCGCCTATGTCGCGGTGGCCGATGCCATTGCCGGTTTGCTCAAAGAAGGCAAGCTGGCCGAAACGCCGCTCACCGACAGCATCGCCGCCGTCTCAGTCGGCGTCTATCAGAGCCAGCCGGTGCTCGATCTCGACTACATCGAAGACTCCGATTGCGACACCGACATGAACGTGGTGATGACCGGCAGCGGTGGCATCGTCGAAGTGCAGGGCACCGCAGAGGGCACGCCGTTTTCCCGCGTCACCCTTGAAGCGCTGCTCGACTTGGCCACCGCAGGCATCGAGCAGATCAGCGCGGCCCAGCACGAGGCGCTCGCATCATGAAAAAACTGGTCATCGCCTCCGGTAACGCCGGCAAGCTGCGCGAAATCGCGCGAATCCTCGAACCGCTCGAAATTTCCGCCGCGCCGCAGTCCGATTTCGGTGTGCCCGAATGCCCCGAGCCGCACGTCACCTTCGTCGAGAACTGCCTCGCCAAGGCACGTCATGCCAGCGCGCATACCGGCCTGCCCGCGCTGGCCGACGATTCCGGCATCTGCGTCGAGGCGCTGAACGGTGCACCCGGCGTGTACTCCGCACGCTATGCCGGCGAGCCGAAATCCGACCAGCGCAACAACCAGAAGTTGATTGAAGCCCTTAAGGATCAATCCAACCGTCGCGCGCATTACTACTGCGTGATGGTGCTGGTGCGCTACGCCGACGACCCCGAGCCGCTGATCGCCGAGGGCCGCTGGTTCGGCGAGATCATCGATACGCCGCGCGGCGAGCGTGGCTTTGGCTACGACCCGTATTTCCTCGTCCCCGAATTCGGCAAGACCGGTGCGGAACTCGGCGAGGACGAAAAGAACGCCATTTCACACCGCGGCCAGGCCTTGCGTGAACTGGCCGACAAGCTGAAGCAACTTGGCTGAAACGATCATTCGTTTTGCCGGTGGTGGCCTGCAAGTGTCGCCGCCGCTGTCGCTCTACATCCACCTGCCGTGGTGCGTGAAGAAGTGCCCCTATTGCGACTTCAATTCGCACGCCGCCACCCAGGGTGGATTGCCAGAAGCCGCCTACATCGACGCCCTGCTGCTCGACCTCGAACGCGCGCTACCCGACATCTGGGGGCGCAAAGTCCACACCGTGTTCTTCGGCGGCGGCACCCCCAGCCTGTTTTCGGCCGAAGGCATCGACCGCATCCTCACCGGCGTGCGCACGCTGACGCAACTGCTGCCCGGCGCAGAAATCACCCTCGAAGCCAATCCCGGCACAGTGGAAGCCGCCAAGTTCAAAGGGTTTCGCGAAGCTGGCGTGACGCGCGTCTCGCTCGGTATCCAGAGCTTCAACCCGCGCCATCTCAAGGCATTGGGACGCATTCATGACGATGCCGAAGCGCGCCGTGCCGCCGAACTCGCCGCCACCCATTTCGACACGTTCAATCTCGACCTGATGTTTGCCCTGCCGGGGCAGACGCTGGCCGAAGCGCTGGCGGACCTCGAGACGGCGCTGAGCTTCCGGCCGCCGCACCTGTCGGCCTATCACCTCACGCTCGAACCCAACACGCCGTTCGGCCACACGGCGCCGCCGAATCTGCCCGACGACGACCTGGCCGCCGACATGCATCTGGCGATCGAAGCGCGCCTCGCCGAGGCGGGCATGCAGCATTACGAGACCTCGGCCTATGCACGGCCGCATCACGCCAGCCGCCACAACCTCAACTACTGGCAGTTCGGCGATTACCTTGGTATCGGTGCTGGCGCGCACAGCAAGCTGTCTTTCCACAACCGCATCGTGCGGCAAATGCGCACCAAACATCCGCAGCAGTACATGGATGCGGTGAAAGCGGGCGCACACATCGCCGACACGCGCACCCTCACGCGCACCGACCTGCCGTTCGAATTCATGATGAATGCGCTGCGGCTGACGGAAGGCGTGCCTGCCGCCTTGTTCGAGGAACGCACCGGCCTGCCGCTGATTGTCTGTGTATCCGCATTGGAACAGGCGCGTGAGCGGGGACTGCTGGAGCGCGATGCGACCCGCCTGATGCCGACGCTACAGGGGCAGCGGTTTTTGAATGATCTGCTGGGACTGTTTTTGGCGGGTTAGAACGCGCCAAACGCCGGCGTCAACGCAGACTGTTATCCACGTGCACCATCGCCGAAATCTCGCGGTCCAAGGCCGCTTCGTCGCCAAGGTTCAACTCCACCAGGCGTCGCAGGTTGGTGATGCTTTCCAGGTCGATTTTCGTGCAATGCATGCCCAGTCGTCCCTGTTCTACATGGGTGACTTCGCCTGGCATGTTGATGGATGTTCCGTCTTCAGCCAGCTTGACATGGAGGGTACAAGGGTCGCCCATGCTTGCCTGCCATGGCAGGGGCTGCTCGACCAGTGCACCTTGCAGTGAAATGTCCAGCAGCGTGCAATTATGCTTGCCCGACAGCGTGTCGAGCACGACCTCCGCATCGAATGCAATGCGCGTAAACAGGCGTTTCTTCTGGTCTGGAAATGTATTCGCATCCATCTGGTCCGCTCCTGTATTTCTATTGTCTTTCAGCATGATGGAACGAGTGGCGGATGGATGCAATGCCTTTCCTCGCCCATCAAAATCGCTCATCCTCAAGTAGGTACCGCCATTGTCCTGCCGGCAGTTTCCCCAGGGGAACGCGGCCGAGTCGGATGCGTTTCATCGACAGCACCTGCAGGCCGACGGCTTCGCACAGGTGCGCGATCTGCCCCAGTTGGGCACCTTTCAGCGCGACCCGCAGACGAGTTTCATTTTGCCAGCTGACCTTGATGGCCGGCGGAGTGCGGCCATTGAAGGGGATGCCTCGGTTCAGCCGCTTGAGTCCGTTGGGGGGCAGTTCACCCGCCACTTCGACGATGACTTCGTGTTCCAGCGTGGCGGCATCTTCGGTCAGCTTGCGTGCCACGCGCCAGTCCTGGGTGAACACGACGAGGCCGCTGGCATCGATTTCCAGCGGGGCGCACAAGCTGAGTTCGGTGAAGTGTTTTTTCAGCGGACGCAGGCCGGAGATATCTTCTGGCCACAGGGTGGTGGGGCTGAGCAACTGCGATGCGGGGGAAACGCCCGGGTCGCCATTCTGGAGTGAGTGGTAGCCAGGCGGCTTGTGCAGCAGCAGGGTGACCGGCTCGACCTGGCTGGGGTCGGCCTGAGGGTCGATTTCGATGTGCTGGTCGGCGACGCGAAAATGTGGTTCTTCGATGACGCTGCCGTCCACTTTCACCCAGCCGCCGGCGATGAGCTGCTCGGCTTCGCGGCGGGAGCAGGCGCGCAGTTCGGCGACACGTTTGGCAAGGCGGATGGGGTCGGTCATGGGCATGGATTTGCGGGGTGAGACGCGAGTTTACCGCTTGGCCAGCGGCGCAAACAGCAGCGTGTGCATAGCCATCGCTCGAATGCGGTTGTTATCGCGCCTGTGGGCGCGGTATGCTTTTGGACCGTTCAACTCCGGAGAACCCCATGAAAACCGCACTTGCCCTGTCATTACTGTTTTTCACTACTTCCGCCCTGGCCGCCGTGGTCGGCAAGGATGTCACGTACAAGGCGGGCGATACGGCCATGAAAGGCTATCTGGCGTATGACGATGCGGTTAAAGGCAAGCGCGCCGGCGTGCTGGTGGTGCCCGAATGGTGGGGCGCGAACGATTACGCGAAAAAGCGCGCGCGCATGCTGGCCAGCGAAGGCTATGTCGCGCTGGTGGTCGATATGTATGGCAACGGCCAGATCGCCGATAACCCGAAGGATGCCGGTGCGCTGGCCGGTAGTGTGAACAAGAATCCGCCGCTGGCGTATGCGCGTGTTGACGCCGCGCGCAGCTTCCTCGACAGGCAGCCTAATGTGAAAAAGGGCCAGACCGCCGCGCTGGGTTACTGCTTCGGCGGCGGTGTGGTGCTCAACATGGCGCGCGCCGGCATGCCGCTGAAATCGGTGGTCAGCTATCACGGCGTGCTGGCCTCCGATCTGTCGCCCAAGCCGGGTGAAATCAAGGCCAAGATCCGCGTCTTCCACGGCGAGGCCGACCCCATCGTGCCGCCCGTGCAGGTCGACGCGTTCAAGACCGAAATGGCCAATGCCGAGGCCGACTACATGCTGGTGGCTTACCCCGGCGTGAAACACACCTTCACCAACCGCGAGGCCGACAGCTACGCTGCGCAGTTCGGCCTGCCGCTCAAATACGACAATGAGGCCGACACCGATTCGTGGACGCGCACGCTGGAGTTTCTCAAGGCGACGCTCAATTAATGGCCGACGCCTGCGATCACGACTGTCATACGCCGCGCGGCGGCGGCAGCCTCGGCATTCCGCAAACCGGGCCGTTCGACCCGGTGGCGTTCGAGCAGGCAGTGAATGCCATGCTCGTCGCCTGCGGCGTGGCCCCGGATTCGGTGCACACCGGGCGTACCGCCGAACGGGTACGCGAGTTGTGGCAGAAGCGCCTGCTCGGCGGCTACGCGATCGAACCCGCCGAGGCGCTGGGCGAGGGCTTTGCCGACGACCGCGACGACATGGTGGTGGTGCGCGGCATCGCGGTACACGGCGTCTGCCCGCATCATCTGGTGCCGTTTCGCGGCGTCGCGCACGTGGCCTACATCCCCGGCGGGCGGCTGCACGGCTTCGGGCGCATCGCGCGCATGGTCGACGCCATCGGCCACCGCTTCACCTATCAGGAATGGATGACGCGCGACATCGCTGAGGCGCTGGTGAAGCACGGGATGGCGCAGGGCGCGGCGTGCATCATCGAGGCCGAGCAATTGTGTTTGCTGCTGGGCGAAGACCGGCGCGGCGACGAACGCGTGGTGACGCAGGCTTTCACCGGCTGCTTCCGCGACAGCGATCAGAAGCGCAACGAGTTCCTGCGCGCGGTGACGCATAGCGACCTGAAATAGACCGCGGCACGATTTCGTGAGGGTGATCTAGACTCGAAGTGTCACGCGTAAATCGCGGCAGTGAGGCGCGGCGTTCGGCCATGCCGGTCCTGCTTGTCCCGATGCCGCCAGCGTAGCGCTTGCTGGTCGCCTCGGTTTATTCGCGGAAACCTTCCACTTCGATGGCGAGTTTCACTTCATCGCCGATCAGGGGAATGCCGTAGTTCATGCCGAAATCCGAACGGCGTATTGTGGTGTGTACATCCGCGCCACAAAAATTCCGGAAGCTAGGAAAGTGCCGGCCGCAGGCGAATTCGCGGATTTCCAACATGACCGGCCGGGTGACGCCGAGCATGGTCAGTTCACCCTGAGCAAAGACTGGAATGCCGTCCTGGAACGTCACGTCGCGGGAGACGAAGCGAATCTCGGGGAAGCGGGCGGTGTTGAAGAAATTGCTGCCCAGCAGCTTGCGGTTCAGTTCGTCGTGGCCGGTATCGCCCGAACCGGCATCCACGCTCACCTCGATCAGATTGGCGGCCGGATTTTGCGCGTCCAGCACCACCTGGCCGCGGCTGCGGTTGAACTTGCCGCGCAGGATGGAAACTTTCTGGTGACGAATCTCGAAGCTGGGGAAGGTATGTTCCGGATCGAGCACATAACGATCGGCTGCCCACAGGCTGGGCGATACGAGCATCAGCAGGATGAGTGCAAGCTTGTTCATGCGGGGTTCCTCGCGGGCAGCAAAATGATCCTGAAGCGGATGTCGGCTTCGTTGGCGACCACATCATCCCAGTCGCCGCCGCCGATGCCAAAATCCGAGCGTTTCAGCGGAAACCGTCCCTGTGCCAGCCAGCCACCGCCGGGTTGGCGCAGCAGCGAGAAGGGCGCCGCGAGGGGCCGCGTCTGCCCCTTAATGGTCATGTTGCCTTGGGCGGTATAACTGCCGTTTGCCTCCTTGCGCACGCTGGTCGAGACGAACGCCGCTTTCGGATGGCGCGCGCTGTCGAACCAGACCGGGCGCTTGACCTCGCTGTCGCCTTCGTCCGACCCGGTGTCGATGCTGTTGATATCGACCTCGATCCGGAAACTGCCGGCTTCCGGCTTGGCGGGATCGAAGCTGGCCCGGGCGGAGAAGCGCTTGAACCCGCCCTCGGAGGGCACGTTCATCTGCTTGATGGCGAAAGCAAGCTGGCTCTTGCCGGGATCCATCGTCCAGTCCTGGGCTGCGGCAGGCAGGGCGATAAAAGCCAATAACATCAACAGGGTTTTCATGTGCTTTTCCTCGATCGGGTCTGCCAAGTGATTGGGTTTACGCAACGGAGTTCCCGCGCGCTCGCGGCGAACGCATCTTACCGCGACGAGTCTCACCCAAACCCTGACATGTCGAAGATTACGTTACCTTATCCTTTTCTTATTCGCTGAATCCCATGGCTCATCCCACCCATCGTCCGCGCACCCTGATCCTGCCACCCGCACCCTATGCGGCCGCGTTGCTGGGCGGTTGGTGGCTGGACGCCAACGTCCATTCCCTTATGTGGGATTGGGGCACGCTGACACGACCGCTAGGCTGGCTGGGGGTGGCCATCGGCTTGACGCTGTTCGCCTGGACGCTGCTGACTTTCTGGCGCCATCGCACCACGGTCAATCCCTACAAGGCGGCATCCAGCCTGTGCACCGAAGGGCCTTTCCGCTTAAGCCGCAATCCAATCTATGTCGGCGACTGGTTCATCCTGGTCGGTGTCTCGCTGCTGCTGGCGACCTGGTGGCCGCTGCTGTTCGCGCCGCTGATCTGGGCGATGCTGCGCTACGGTGTGATTCGCCACGAGGAGGCCCACCTGGAAGCAAAGTTCGGTGAAGCTTATCGGGATTACAAAACTCGGGTGAGGCGCTGGCTGTGACGTGTGCCCGATTCGCCTGGCTGACGCTGGGTGCTCTAGCGTTGCTGAGCGGTTGCGCCGGCCTGCAGGACAATCCCTACTACGACCCCGCCAAGCCCCACCATACACCGACCGGTTTTCGCAATCCCGACCCCGGTGGTATGAAGGCCGAGGGCTTCTGGCGCTGGCAATGGGAACGCCGCCTGACCGGGCTGCCCAAGCAGTCCGACGCCGCGCACCGCGACTGGCGTGTGGCGCCCGACCTGGCGCTGCTGCATGAGCCCGCCGGCAACCCCAGCGTCACTTGGATCGGCCATGCCACCCTGCTGCTGCGGCTGGGCGGACTCAATGTGCTGACCGATCCGCATTTCTCCAAGCGCGCCTCGCCGGTCGGCTTTGCCGGCCCCAGGCGCTACCAGCCGCCGGGGGTGGCGCTGGCGGAGCTGCCGCAGATTCATGCGGTGGTGATTTCGCACAGCCACTACGACCATCTTGACGTCGATAGCGTGCGGCAGCTGCACCAGCGTAGTGGCGGCACGCTGCGTTTCTTTGTGCCGCTGGGGCTAAAGCCGTGGTTTGCCGATCTCGGCATCGACACGGTGACCGAGCTCGACTGGTGGGAGCATGCCGAGCTCGGAGGGGTGCGCTTTACCCTCACCCCGGTCCAGCATTGGAGCGCTCGCAGCCTGTTCGATCGCAACCGCACCCTGTGGGGCGGCTGGGCGATCCGCGCGCCCAATCTCAACTTCTTCTTTTCCGGCGATACCGGTTATTCACCTGATTTCAAACAAATCGGCCGCCGCCTCGGCCCCTTCGATTTCGCTGCCCTACCCATTGGCGCCTATGAACCTCGGTGGTTCATGCGGGCGCAGCACGTCGATCCGGTCGAGGCGCTAAAAATTCACCAGGATATCCGGGCGCGCCAGTCGCTGGGTGTGCATTGGGGCACGTTTGAAATGGCGGATGAAGCGCTCGATGAGCCGCCGCGCGAACTGGCGAAGGCACGCCTGGCAGCGGGCATGGAGGAGTCGGTGTTTTTCGTGCTGCGGGTGGGCGAGACCCGGCGCATCGCGCCCTAACTCATAAGCGGCAAATTGAGCAATTCGCAGGCGTTGATGCGGGTTTGGCGCGCAATCAAATCGCGATCGCATCCGCGCATCTCAGCCAGCGTCTGTGCAATGCGCGGCAACTCGCCTGGCGCATTGCGCCCGCGCCCGATCCACACCGGCGGGATATCCGGGCTGTCGGTCTCCAGCACGATGGCCTCCAGCGGCAGGGCGACCGCCAGCCGGCGCAGGTTGTTGGCGCGCGGCCAGGTGAAGGCGCCGCCGAAGCCGAGCTTGAATCCCAGTTTGATGAATTCGTCCGCCTGCTGCGGACTGCCGTTGAAGGCATGGGCGATGCCGCCGCGCACCCGGATTTTGCGCAGGTGTTTCAGCGCTTCGTCGTTGGCTTTACGACAGTGCAGCAGCACCGGCAAATCGTATTCCCGCGCGATTTTCAGCTGCTCGACGTAGAAGAATTCCTGCGTCGCGTAGTCGAGGTCTTTGACGAACAGATCGAGTCCGATTTCGCCGATGGCGACCGGGTGCAGTCGCTCGATCTGTGCACGCAGGTCGGCCAGGTGCTCGGGGCGGTGTACATCGAGCAGCATGGGATGCATGCCCCACGCCGGCAGGCAGCCGCGATAGCGTGCGCAGGTGGCTGCCACGGCGGCGAAGTTGTCGCGGCTGACGGCGGGAATCACCAGGGTATCGACGCCGCCGGCGATCGCCGCGGCATAAACCGCATCGCGATCAGCATCGAACTCGGCCGCATCGAGATGGCAGTGGGAGTCGATAAAAAACGGCGTCTTCAAGGGCGCCGTTTCAGGATGCATGTTGCGCACGTGCTTCGCTCCCCCTCTCCCCAACCCTCCCCCTCAAGGGGGGGAGGGAGCAAACGCTAGGCCCAACCCGTTTAATCGTTGTTGGCAAAACCCAGCAGATGCAGCAGGCTGGTGAACAGGTTGAAGATCGACACGAACAGCGTGACGGTCGCCATGATGTAGTTGGTTTCGCCGCCGTGAATGATTTCGCTGGTCTGGTACAGGATGAGACCGGACATCAGGAGCACAAACATCGCCGAGACTGCCAGCGATAGGCCGGGCATCTCGAAGAAGATGGCGCCGAGGCCGGCGAGGAAGGCAACCAGGATGCCGACCATGAGGAAACCACCCATGAAGCTGAAGTCCTTGCGGGTGGTCATCACATAGGCCGACAGGGCGAGGAAGATCGCGGCGGTGCCGCCCATCGCCATCATCACCACCTGGCTGCCGTTGGGCAGAGAGAGGTAGGCATTGAGGATGGGGCCGAGCGTGTAGCCCATGAAGCCGGTCAGCGCGAAGACGAAACCGATGCCCAAGCCGCTGTCGCGGAACTTGGTGGTCAGGAACAGCAGGCCGAAGTAGCCGACCAAGGTGATGATGAGGCCGGGGTGCGGCAGGTTCAGCGACATCGACACGCCAGCGGTCAGCGCGGCAAAGGCCAGCGTCATCGACAGCAGCATGTAGGTGTTCTTGACGACCTTGTTGGTCGACGACACAGCGGACTGACTACGGCCCAGGGTGGTGACTTGCGGGTTCATTTAAGCTCCTCTTAATTAAATGGCAAAACAGTTTGCCTGTACTAGAGTCGATTCGACCGGCACAGGTTCCCGAATGCATCCGGGATTGAACATGAGGATACCGGGATACGGGCCGGCTTGCTACCTGCAACCTTGCCCGCGTTGCGGTTTTGGTTCAGGGGCCGTGTTTATTCGCCAGGTTTCTTGTTGCCCATCATCAGGTTCATCAGTTCGCCCGGCATCGGGAAAACGATGGTGTTGGTCCTGTCGCCGGCGATGTTGGACAGCGTCTGCAGATAGCGCAGTTGCATCGCCTGCGGCCTGGCGGAGAGAATCTCTGCCGCGGCCAGCAGTTTTTCCGAGGCCTGTAATTCGCCCTCGGCATGAATGATCTTGGCGCGCCGTTCGCGTTCGGCTTCGGCCTGCTTGGCAATGGCGCGCACCATGGTTTCGTCGATGTCGACGTGTTTGATCTCGACGTTGGAGACCTTGATGCCCCAGGCGTCGGTCTGCGCGTCCAGCGCCTTCTGAATGTCGGAGTTGAGGGTTTCGCGCTCAGCCAGCATTTCGTCGAGTTCGTGCTTGCCCAGCACCGCGCGCAGCGTGGTCTGCGCCAGCTGGCTGGTAGCGTTCATGTAGTCCTCCACCTGCAGGATCGATTTGGCCGGATCCATGACGCGGAAATACACCACCGCGTTGACCCTGACCGAGACGTTGTCGCGCGAGATCACGTCCTGGCTCGGCACGTCGAACACCACGGTGCGCAGGTCGACCCGCACCATCTGCTGGATGCCGGGAATGATGATGACCAGCCCCGGCCCCTTCACCTTCCAGAAGCGCCCGAGCATGAATACCACGCCACGCTCGTATTCGCGCAGGATGCGGATGCTGGCGACCAGCAGCGCGGCGATTACAAAGACGATGGTGATACCGCCGAATTCAAACATGTTCATTCTCCTTAAGTCGCTTTGGGCTCAGCCTTTGTACTCTCTCCCGCTAGCGGGAGAGAGTTGGGGAGGGGGCCAGAGGGTTCAATATCCAGTAACAGATCGTGGCGGGCGCGCACCCGCACCCGGCTGCCGCGTTTGAGCGGCACTTTGCTGCGCACCCGCCACTGCTCGCCGTGGATGTGAGCCCAGCCTTCGAATTCCATGTCTTCCAGGATTTCGCCGGTGGCGCCGATCATTTCCTCGGCGCCCGTCACCACCGGCCGCGCACGTGCCTTGATCGCCATGCCGACGACAAAGAAGCTGAACAGGCCGCTCGCCACCGCCACTGGCACGATCAGCATCCACGGGATGCCGTAGCCCGGAATGTCGGTGTCGATCAGCATCACCGAGCCGATGACGAAGGCGATGATGCCCCCCAGCCCCAGCGCGCCAAAGCTGGGCAGAAAGGCCTCCGAAATCATCAGCACGATGCCGAGAATCATCAGCGCCAGCCCGACATGGCTGATCGGCATGACCTGCAGCGCGAACAGCGCCAACAGCAGGCAGATGCCGCCGACCACGCCGGGGAACAGCATGCCGGGATTGGAGAATTCGTAGATCAGCCCGTAGATGCCAAGCAGCATCAGGATGTAGGCGATGCCGGGGTCGCCGATTACCGCGAGCAGGCGGCTGCGCCAGTCGGGCTCGACCTGCTCGATGGCGGCATTCGAGGTGTCGAGCGTGACCGTCTGGCCGTCCATCTTGATGACGCGGCCATTGACCTGCTTCAGCAGGTCGTCGAGGTCGGTCGCCACCAGGTCGATCACCTTCAGTTCCAGCGCTTCGCTGGCCGGCAGGCTCACCGCTTCGCGCACTGCCCGCTCGGCCCATTCGGCATTGCGTTCGCGCAGTTCGGCCAGCCCGCGGATGTAGGCCGCGGCGTCATGCACCGCCTTGCGCATCTTGGCATCGCCCGGCGGGGCGTCGGCAGGCTTGGTTGCGTCGGGTTTCTCCCGTGCGCCGGGCTTGTCGCCGCCCACGGGCACCAGTTCAACCGGCGTCGCCGCGCCCAGATTGGTGGCCGGCGCCATCGCAGCGATGTGGCTGGCGTACAGGATATAAGTGCCGGCGCTGGCGGCGCGCGCGCCCTTGGGCGAGACATAGGTGGCGACCGGCACCGGTGAAGCGAGGATGGCCTTGATGATGTCGCGCATCGAAGTGTCGAGCCCGCCCGGCGTGTCCATCTCGATCACGATCAGATGGGCCTGGTGCTCGATCGCCTTGTCGATGCCTCGCAGCAGGTAATCGGCACTGGCCGGGCTGATCGCGCCCTGCACGGTCAGCACCCGCACCATCGCTGCGCTCGCAGGCGCGGTCAGCCCGAGAATCAGGCAGACGGGCAGAATAAGGCTGGAAAGCAAGCGAAGCAGGTTGACCATGCATTCACTTTAGACGGAAAAACCCGGCTTGTGCCGGGTCAGCATGGCATCGCTCAGTTCGCGACTACCGGCTCAATCCACAATTCGACCCGGCGGTTCAGCGCACGCCCCGACTCGGTGTTGTTGTCCGCGCGCGGTTGGGTCTCACCCCGGCCATAGGCTTCCAGACGCAGCGGGTTGACGTTCTGGCTGGCGAAGTAGTCCAGCACCGATTGCGCACGCCGCTCGGACAGCACCTGGTTGTCGGCATGGGTGCCGATGCTGTCGGTATGGCCAATCACGGTGACGGCGGTTTTTCCATACTGATTGAGCACGCGCGCAATTTTGTTCAGCGTGGTGGTGTAGCCGGGTTTCAGCACGGTGGAGAGGTTATCGAAGCCGGTGGTCGAGGTCATGCTGACCAGCAGGGCATTGTCGCTGGCGCGTTTCTCAATGCTGATCTCGCCACGCTGGATTTCCGGCTGCAACTGCACTTCCAGGTCCTTGGCCTGTTTGTCCATGTAATAGCCGACACCGGTTCCGGCCAGACCGCCGCCGACCGCTCCGATCAACGCGCCCTTGCTGCGATCCTTGCGGTTGATCAGCGCGCCCAGCACCGCGCCGCTTGCGGTACCGATAATGGCGCCCGTCTGAGTCTTGGATAGATCACGCGAGTCACCCAGATCGTTGGTCGCACAGGCGGAGAGCAGAAAAGTGGCAAGCAGAGGGAGTGCAATTAGGGGAGTACGCATGGGTCAATCCTTTGGGTGATGTGCGGCAGCGGAATGCGCCGCAGTCGTTTTGGCTTAAGTGAGGATACGTGGTTTGCTTTCTTTCGTCTGTTGCATAGCGCACATAACGGGCTCGTTCAATCTGCCGGGGTGTCGTTGTCCGGCGGCATGGCGGCGAGCGATCTGACCTTCAGGTGCAGCGCCGCCTTGGCGAGCAGGTGCGCGGAGACCGGCGCGGTGATGAACAAGAACAGCGTGACCAGCACCTCGTGCAGGCTGACGCCTTCCTCGCGCACGCTGAAGTACACGGCGGAGGCGATCAGCAGGCAGCCGACGCCCAGCGTGGTGGCCTTGGTGGGGCCGTGCAGGCGGGTGTAGAAGTCGCGCAGGCGGGCCAGCCCGAGCGAGCCGATGAAGGTGAAGATCGCGCCGGTCAGAATCAGCAGGGAAAGCAGGATGTCGATCATGGTTGCCCGGTCCTCATTCGATGATGTCGCCGCGAAGCAGGTACTTGCATAGCGCCACTGTGCCGACGAAGCCCATCATCGCGATCAGGAGCGCCGCCTCGAAATAGATGGCGCTGCCGAGGTGGATGCCGAGCAGCACCAAGAGCGCGATGGTGTTCACGTACAGGGTGTCGAGCGCGAGGATGCGGTCGGGCGCATCGGGGCCCCGGAGCAGGCGCCAGAAGCTCAGCAGGAAAGCCAGGGTGACCAGCGCGTACGCAATCGGAATGACGGTCTCCAGCATCATGCGTTCTCCTGTTCGAAGATTTTCTGCAGCGGCGTTTCGTAGCGTTGCTTGATTTCGGCGACCAGTGCGGCGGCGTCGCCGGTGTCGAGCGTGTGTACGATCAGCGTGCGCTTGTCCATGCTCAGGCTCGCTGACACCGTGCCCGGTGTCAGCGAGATCGTGTTGGCCAGCAAACTGATGGCGAGATCGGTTTTGAGCACCAGCGGCACTTCGACAAAGACCGGGCGCAGGCGGGTCGGGCCTTTCAGAATCAGCCAGGCGACATGGAAGCTGCCACGCACGATGTCGATGACGAACACGCCGAGGAAGCGTAACAGGGTGAGCGGATGGCGGATGCGGATCCGTTCCGGCCAGAAGCTCGAGGTGGCAAAGGGAATTAGCCAGCCGAGCAGCGCGCCCAGCACGATGTGCCCGGCGGAAAGCTGGTTGACCAGCAGCAGCCACAGGATGGCGAGCGTGAGCGTCAGCAGGGGATGCGGCAGGAAACGTCTCATGGCGCAGTCCCCAGTACGGCATCGATGTACTGTTGCGGCGCCAGCAACTGCGCCGCGGTGGCGCTGGTGTAATCGGACAGCGGCCCCGCCCAGATCACCAGCCCCACGATCAGCAGCAGCAGCAGACCGGCGACAGGGGCTAGCGCGGCATAGGTCGGCGGCGTCAACGCGGCCGGGTGGTGCGCCGTATGGGTGCGGTAGAACAGCAGGCTGCCGCTTCTCGCCAGTGCGATCACGCTCACCAGTCCGGTGACCAGCACCACGCCCCACACCCAAGGCAGCAGGGGCGAGTCGAGCGCGGCTTTCAGCAGCATGAACTTGCCGAGAAAGCCCGACAGCGGCGGCAATCCGGCGATGGCCACGGCGATGGCGAAAAACAGCCCACCCAGCACGCGCGCACCGGGCATTTCAGGGCCGGACTCGAAACGGTCGGCGAATTCACCGCGCGCCCGGCCGATTGAATCGGCCAGCAGAAATAGGGCCGCAGCAGCGAAAGTGGCGTGCGGCAGGTAATACAGACCGGCGGCGATGGCATCCGTGGTGCCGAGGCCAAAGGCCAACAGCAGGCTGCCGATCGAGGCCACCACCAGATAGGCCGCCTGCTGCCGCAGCGTCGTGCTGGCCACCACGCCCAGCATGCCGAGCGTCAGGGTGGCGAGCGCCAGCGGGGCGAGCCAGGGATCGAGCAGGTTGGCGACCGGCCCGGCGTCGTCGCCGAACATCAGCGTGTAGACGCGCAGGATGCTATAGGCGCCGACCTTGGTCATGATGGCGAACAGCGCCGCCACCGGCGCGCTGGTGTGGGCGTAGGCGGCGGGCAGCCACAGGTAAAGCGGCAGCAGCGCGGCCTTCAACGCGAACACGGCGAACAGCAACAGGCCGGCGGATTGCACCAGCGCCAGGTTTTCCGGCGGCGTGGCCGCGAGCTTCACTGCCAGGTCAGCCATGTTGAGCGTGCCGTTCACGCCATAGAGCGTGCCGACGGCGAACAGGAACAGCGTCGAGCCGGCCAGATTGATGACGACGAAATGCAGCCCCGCCTTCACCCGCTGGCGGCCGCCACCGTGCAGCAGCAGGCCGTAGGAGGCGAGCAGCAGGATCTCGAAAAAGACGAACAGGTTGAACAGGTCGCCGGTAAGGAAGGCGCCGTTGAGGCCGAACAGTTGCAACTGGAACAGTACGTGGAAGTGCCGGCCTGCGACATCGATACCGCGCATCGCGTAGAGCAGCGCAAACACCGCGAGTAGTGACGTCGTCAGCAGCATCCACGCCGCCAGCCGGTCGACCACCAGCACGATGCCATAGGGCGCGACCCAGTTGCCGAGCTGGTAAACCAGCTGGGTGCCGTCGCTGGCCGTCTGCACCAGTGCGATCGCCAGCGGAATCAGCGCGAGGGCGGCGACGAGACTGACGCCACGCTGCACGGCCAGGCCGCGGTTGCGCAGTGCCAGCAGCACGATGCCGGCCAGCAGCGGCAATACCACCGGCAGGATGGGCAGATGATCGAGTCCGTTCATCAATGCTTTTCCTCACGAGGGTGGCGGCCGTCGACATGGTCGTTGCCCAGTTCGGCGCGCGCCTTCAGCGCCAGCACGATGACGAAGGCGGTCATGCCGAAACTGATGACGATGGCGGTGAGCACCAGCGCCTGCGGCAGCGGATCGGTGTAGCCATAGGCCGCCTCGCTGATCACCGGTGGCACGCCGATAGCGAGCCGGCCCATGACGAACAGGAACAGGTTGACCGCGTAGGACATCAGGGTGAGTCCGAGCACCACCGGAAAGGTCTGGCCGCGCAGCGCGAGAAATACGCCGCCCGCGGTGAGCACGCCGATGACGAGGGCAATCAGGGCTTCCATCAGTGGGCGCGCCCTTTTTTGGGCGGCGCGTGATGCAGGCTGCCGAGATTGACCAGGATCGTCAGCGTGGCGCCGACGACGACGAGGAAGACGCCGAGGTCGAACGCCATGGCGGACGCGAGTTCAAATTCGCCGATGACCGGCCAGTGCAAATGGCTGAAGGTCGAGGTGAGGAAGGGGTAGCCGAACAGCCAGCTTGCCAGTCCGGTGAAGGTGGCAATCGCCAGCCCCCAGGCGATCAGCGGATGACTGTCGGATGCCATGCGCTGGTGTGTCCACGTCGCGCCATTGGCGAGGTACTGCACGATCAGTGCCACCGCCGTGACCAGTCCGGCGATGAAGCCGCCGCCCGGCTGGTTGTGGCCGCGCAGCAGAATGAACACCGCGACCAGCAGCGCCAGCGGCAGCAGGATGCGTGTCAACGTGGCCATGATCGCCGGGTGGGCGTCGGCGTCCCATAGCCTGCCGGCGTCGTCGCGGCTCGGCGCGCTCAGCGACAGGCTTTGCAGCATCGCCACGATGCCGAGTCCGGCCAGCGCCAGCACGGTAATTTCGCCCAGCGTGTCATAGCCGCGGAAGTCGACCAGGATCACGTTCACCACGTTGCTGCCGCCGCCGCCCGGCACGCTGTTGGCCAGGAAGTAACCGGCGATGGTGTCGTAGGGCCGGGTCAGCACCGCCCATGCCAGCGCGGCGGTCCCCGCGCCCGCCAGCACGGCGATCACGCCGTCGCGCCAGACACGCGTGCGGTCCTGTTCCGGCGCAGCATGCTGCGGCAGGAAGTAGAGCGCCAACAGCAGCAAAACAATGGTGACGATCTCGACCGACAGCTGGGTCAGCGCGAGGTCGGGCGCGGAAAACTTGACGAAGGCGAGCGACACCACCAGCCCCACCACGCCGATGGTGATCACCGCGACAAAGCGCTGGCGGTGCAGCCACACGGTGGCGAGGGTGGCGACGATCAACGCGCCGGCGGCGGTGAGGCTGACGGCGTCGAGCGGCAGCCCTTCACGGTCGCCGGTCAGCGGCGTGGCGCCGGTGAACCACGGCGCGATACCCAGCGCCAGTGCGCCTGCCAGCAGGAACAACACCTGGCGTTGTAGCGAGCCGGTGTCAATCAGACGGGTGATTGAGCGCGCCAGCGCGAACAGCCCGTTCTGTAAAGCGTTGAAGACGATGCGTGCGTCGAGTCGGCCAAGGCCGCGCTCGTTCCAGGCGAACAGCGGCTGGCGCGCCAGATAAATCAGCGTGCCGCCGGCCAGCGCGACCAGGCTCATGAGCAGCGCCGGGTTGATGCCATGCCACAGCGCCAGATGGTATTCCGGCAGCGGCGCCTGCAGCGTGCCTTCGGCGGCCACCGCCAGTAGCGGCGCGACGGTCAGCGCGGGCGCGATGCCCACCACCAGGCACAGCACCACCAGGATTTCCACCGGCACCTTCATCCAGCGTGGCGGTTCGTGCGGGGTGCGCGGCAGGTCCACCGGCTCGCCGTTGAAGAACACGTCGTGGATGAAGCGGATCGAATAGGCCACCGCGAAGGCGCCGGCCAAGGTGACCAGCGCCGGAAACAGCCAACCGCCGATATGGCCTTCGGCAATATGCACCGCCTCGGCGAAGAACATTTCCTTCGACAGGAAGCCGTTCATCAGCGGCACCCCAGCCATCGCTGCGGCGGCCACCATCGCCAGCGTCGCGGTGTAGGGCATGTATTTCCACAGGCCGTTCAGCCGCCGCATGTCGCGGGTGCCGGCCTCGTGGTCGATGATGCCGGCCGCCATGAAGAGCGATGCCTTGAAGGTGGCGTGGTTGATGATGTGGAACACCCCGGCTACCGCGGCAAGCGGGGTCGATAGGCCAAATAGCAATGTAATCAGGCCGAGATGGCTGATGGTCGAATAGGCTAGCAGCCCCTTCAGGTCATGCTTGAACAATGCGACGTAGGCACCGAGCAAGAGCGTGGCGAGCCCCGCGCCGGACACTAGCCAGAACCATTCCGGCGTGCCCGACAGCACGGGCCACAGGCGCGCCAGCAGAAACACGCCGGCCTTCACCATGGTCGCCGAATGCAGGTAGGCCGACACCGGGGTGGGCGCGGCCATCGCGTGCGGCAGCCAGAAATGGAAGGGGAACTACGCCGACTTGGTGAACACGCCGAGCAGGATCAGCAGCAGCGTCGGCACGTACAGCGGATGTTCGCGGATGAGGTCGCCGGAGGCGAAGACGTCGGACAACTCGTAGCTGCCGACGATGTGGCCCAGGAGCAGAAAGCCGCCCAGCATGGCGAAGCCGCCGAGGCCGGTGACCGCCAGCGCCATGCGTGCGCCGTGGCGGGCTTCTTCGCGGTGCTGCCAGTAGCTGATCAGGAGGAAGGACGACAGGCTGGTCAGCTCCCAGAAGATCAAGAGCTGGATCAGGTTTTCCGACAGCACGATGCCGAGCATCGAGCCCATGAACAGCATCAAATAGCTGTAGAAGCGGCCCATGCTGTCGCGCTCCGACAGGTAGTAGCGCGCATACAGCACGATCAGCAGGCCGATGCCGAGGATCAGCCCGGCGAACAGCAGCGCCAGGCCGTCGAGGCGGAAGGCAAGGTTGAGCCCCAGCGCCGGTATCCAATCCTGTTGCTGGATCAGCGTCAGGCCGTCGAAGGGCAGATGCGCGGACGGCGCCAGCCACAGCATGGCGGCTAGCGTGACCGCGCCCGCCGCCCAGGCCGAATGCGAGCGTCCGAGGCGGGACGCCAGCGCAACCAGGAGCGCGCCCACAAAAGGGGTCAAAACCGCGAAGAAAAGCGTCATGGAGGGAATCGGAAGACGACAGCATTGAGACCGGAAGACGCGGCCATTCTAACGTGACTTGGTGATGTGCTGAACCAGGGGCTTGCGTGGACGGCGTGTTCGGTCCATTCTTTTCGGCCGCGGCGAGAACTTGCTGCGACACAAGCGTTCCAATTCCCGTTGGCCGTTCAGGTCGGCAACAATCACGTAAACATTTCGTTTGCCTTACCTATCGAAGGAGCTGTCCATGATGACCATTCGCCACACCACCCTAATACTTGGCCTCGCCGCCGCGCTCGCATTGCCCACCCTCGCCAGCGCCCAGGAAGCCACACCCGAAACAAGCGTTGCGCCCGCGGAAGTGACTGCGCCGGCAATCATGCCCGGAATGGGAATGGGGCCAGGCATGGGAATGCGGCATGGCGCCATGCATGGTGAAGGCTGCCGCATGCAACAGGGCGCGAAGATGGGCGACGGCAAGAAGTGCATGCAGGGCAAACACAAGAACTGCCGGATGGGCGACGGCGCAGGCATGGCCGACCAGCGTCTTGACATGCTGGAAAAGCGCATGGACATGATGCAAATGATGCTTCAAATGATGATGAAGCAGCAGGCTCCCGCAGGCAGCCAGTAATCCGTCTCGCCACACAGCGAGCAAAGCCAGCCGGGTCTGCCGACTGGCTTTTTTGCGCGCACACGTGGCGATTCCGTCCCGATTATTGCGTTTGGCGCCGTCGCCCATCGCACCGCGAGGTCGCTAAACGCTAGTATTTGCATCATTATCTCCCGCGCTGCCCAGACTGCCGCGGTGGGGCCTATGTTGAAATCAGTACCCAGGTAACCCACACCGCCACATCGTCGCTCCTCGCTGGACTGATCAAACCACCCCACATGCCCGGCCGGACTTGCATGACAAATTAGTATTGTGCAAATATAAAAAAGGCACTTCGCCTGCAATTTAGTCTCCGCTGAGTTGATCCGGGTGAGTGCGCATTTTCTTTCGCCTGATGAGCCGACACGACACTGATTTTCAAGCTGGATTACGCGCTCTGAAACCGGCCGCCACACAGCTGATGAATGCCCTACATGTCGGTTGTGGCTGGCGTGCAAACTATTTTTTGGAGTTGCCATCATGAATCCACCACGTGGAGCGCCTGTGATGCGTTCGTCTGACAGGGGTTTCCGTTCGACAGGTCAAACGGTGATTGCCTTTGGCGAAACCCTGGCCGACCAGTTTCGCGACCGCAATGTGCTGGGGGGCGCACCCTTTAACGTTGCGTGCCATCTTGGCGCGTTGGGGGCGCACCCGGTGCTGGTGACGCGGACCGGCAAGGACCGCTTGGGTGGACAACTGCGGCAGACGATGAGCGAGCGTGGACTGGACCAGCGTGGCGTACAGAGCGATCCCGCGCGGCCGACCGGCCGGGTCAGGGTGACCGAGACCGCTGCTGGGCGTGCGTTCGACATCCTGGCCGACCAGGCCTACGACCATATTCATGCCAGTCTGGCGCGCATGGTGGGCCTGTCGGTGCATCCATCGCTGGTGTATTTCGGCACCCTGTCGCAGCGCGGCGAGTCGCGCCGCGCATTGCGCGAACTGCTCGGTGCGGTCGATGCGCGGGTTTTTCTGGACGTGAATCTGTGCGATCCCTGGGTGGATCCCGACACGCTGCGTTGTTCGTTGCGGCAGGCCAGCGTGGTCAAACTCAATGAGGATGAATTGGACCGTATCAGCGCGCTGAATGCGCTGGACGGGGCTACCCCGCAAGCCCGTGCCGGTGTGCTGGTGTCCCGCTTCGGTCTGGAGCGCTTGGTGGTGACCCAAGGCGAGGCGGGTGCCTGGACGCTCGATGCGGCAGGCCGCATCGACTCGGTTTGCGGACATCCGCTGCCGCATGTCGTCGACCCTGCGGGAGCGGGCGATGGTTTTGCTGCCGTGCTGATGCTCGGGATGTTGCGTGCCTGGCCGCTGGCCGACACGCTGGGACGCGCCGACAGCTTTGCCCGCGCGCTGTGCCTGATCCGCGGTGCAGTACCGGCCACGCTGGATTTCTACGATCCCTTCATCAAGGACTGGCAACTTGAGACAATGGGCGCGCGCGCGGTGAGCGGGCACTGAAAGGAAAAACCTTGGACTATTTGAATTCCCTGCAAGCCTATATCGGCGACTGGCAGGTTCTGGCCGTGACCACGCTGCACGTCGTTATCATTCTGGGCCTGGCCTGGCTGGCATTGCGGCTGTCACGCAAGGCACTAACACGGCTGCGGCTACACATGCAGAATGATCTCGGCGACCTTGAACGGATCAAGCGCCTGGACACGCTGGAACGCGTGTTCCGCTATGTCGTCACGGTGATCATCCTGCTGGTCGGCGGCATGCTGGTGCTGTCCGAGGTCGGCATTTCCATCGCGCCCATCCTCGCCACCGCCGGGGTGCTCGGCATCGCCGTCGGCTTCGGTGCGCAAAGCCTGATCAAGGATTACTTCAACGGTTTCTTCCTGCTGCTGGAAGATCAGGTGCGCCAGGGCGACGTGGTGGAGGTAGCCGGCAAGAGCGGCCTGGTCGAGGAGATGACGCTACGCTACATCCGCCTGCGCGACTACGAGGGCAGCGTGCATTACATCCCCAACGGCATCATCGACAGCGTCACCAACCGCAGCCGCGGCTTCGCCTTCGCGCTGCTCGACATCGGTGTGGCCTACCGCGAGGACATCGACGAGGTGTATGCAGTGATGCGCGAGGTGGCCGCCGGCATGCGCGCCGCCCCCGAACTGGGCGACAAGATCGTGGAGGACCTCGAAATCGCCGGCGTCGACAGCTGGGCGGATTCGTCCGTGGTCATCCGCTGCCGCTTCAAGGTCAGGCCGCTCGAGCAGTGGACGATCCGGCGCGCCTTTCTGTATCGCCTGAAGAAAGCCTTCGACGCAGCCGGCATCGAGATTCCCTATCCGCATCTCACGCTCTACGCCGGCGAGGACAAGGACGGCAGCGCGCCGCCACTGCGCGTGTTGCAGCAGCAGCCGGCCTTGCCGGCGCAAGCCAAGTCCTGAACAGATCGGGGCAAGATGACGGGTGTCGTCTGGCACCTGCCTGGCCAGACTGGACCGCGCACCCGGGCGCTTACCAAAACAAAATCAGCAGTACCGCGCCCAGCAGCAGGCGGTAGATCACATAGGGCAGCATGCCGGTGCGTTCCAGCAGGCGGATGAAGAAGTGGATACACAGGTAGGCGCTGATGGCGGCGAGCGCAGAACCGAGCAGGAGCACGCCCCAGTCGACCGGCTCGGCGCTTTCCAGCAGATCACGGGTGACCAGCACGCCGGACGCCAGCAGGGTGGGGATCGACAGCAGGAAGGAAAAACGGGCGGCGGCTTCGCGCTTGAGCCCCAGCAGTAGCGCGGCGGTGATGGTGATGCCGGCGCGCGAGGTGCCCGGAATCAGGGCGATCGCCTGCGCCAGCCCCACCAACAAGGCATCGCGCCAGCTTACCGAATACTCGTCGCGGCTTTTGCTGCCGCTGAAATCGGCCCACCACAGCAGCAGACCAAAGGTGATCGTCGTGGTGGCGATGACCAGCGGGCCGCGCAGGGGGCCCTCGACCAGGTCCTTGAACAGCAGGCCGGCGACCACCACCGGCAAGGTGGCCAGCACCACCGCCCAGGCGAGTTTGGCATCGGGTGTCCAGCGGCCGGCCAGCAAACCCGCGCCGGCGACAGCCATGTGCGCCAGTTGGACGCGGAAATACAGGATGACCGCCAGCAACGTACCCGCATGCACCGCCACGTCGAACGCCAGTCCCTGATCCTCCCAGCCGAACAGCACCGGCACCAGAATCAGGTGGGCGGAACTGGAAATCGGCAGGAATTCGGTGATGCCCTGCACCAGGGCGAGAATCAGGGTCTGGAAGAAATCCATGGCACGCTTTGAAGGTTTGGGTGCGGCGGATTATATGCCGAGCTTGGCGCGCCGCCGGGATGCGCGCCATCGAACCGGGCGATCTGGCTGGATCGCTTACCCGCCCACCAGCAGCACGATCATGGCTGCCAGCAGGATCAGCCACAGTGCGCCCGCGACGCCCCGTACGAGCAGTTGCGATTCCAGTTGCGATGAGCGCTTCATAGCCGTCGAGCGCGCACCGCCCGGCAGCGAGATCCGCCATGGCGGCAACGCCCCCGTCGCGTGCCGCCTGAGATCAGCCAGCCCCCGCAGCAGCGGTACCAGCACGTCTCCCGGTGGCAGCTTTGGCGCGCGCCAGCGCAGGCGCAACGCGGCAAACCCGAGCGCGACCGCGACCACCGGCGGCCAGGCCGCGTCCAGCAAGGTGCCGGGACTCAGCGCCTGCGGTGGCTGGGGCAGCATTGCCCAGACCAGTCCGGCCGATGCCAGCACCAGTAGCAGCCAGGGGATATCGAATCTGCTTGCGGCGGCTGAGCCGGCGGGCGGCGCGGTCGCCGCGTATTGGTCCCGGATCAGCCACAGCAGGCGGACCATCAGCAGGGCCGTGCCGAGCGCGGCCAGTGGCAGCAGGCCGGCCAGCAAATCCGGCCAGGGCGCAGCCAGGTTCGCCAGCGCGATCTTCAATTGGATTTTCGCCAGCATGCCGCTGCTTAGCGGCGCACCGGCCAGCGCCAGCGCCGGCAGCGCGAGTATGGCCAGATCGGTGGAATGGGCGCCCCGCACACGAATCAGACCCGCGCCGAGAAACAGCGCGCTTTTCGCCAGCGCGTGATGCAGCGCGTACAGCCCCACCGCCGGCAGCAGCAGCGGCCATAAGGCCGGCGCTGCCAAGCCGGCGCCGACGCCCAGCGTCATGAATCCCATCTGGCTGACGCTGGAATAGGCCAGCAGCACCTTGGGCTCTCGCTGCGCGAGGCCGGCGCTGACGCCGAGGAACATTGCCGCCAGTCCGGCGACCATGAGCACCGTGCCGGCTTCCGGCAGGGCGTGCGCGCCCAGCGGCAGAAAGCGCAGCCAGCCGAGCAGGCCGGCTTTCAGCATCACCCCCGACAGCACCGTGCTGGCCGGCACCGGCGCCACCGGGTGTGCCAGCGGCAGCCACATGTGCAGCAGCGGCACGCCGACCTTGATGCCGAAACCGGCGATCAGCAGCGACGCGGCCGGGCCGGACAGCGGCGCTGTGGCGAGATCGACGAGGCGGTGCGAATCCGCCGCGCCGACGGCCAGCAGCATGCCCGCCACCAGCAGCGCTTCGCCTAGCACCGCCATCGCCAGATACACCCGGCCCGCCCACAACGCCTCGACGGTGCCGCTGTGCACAACGAGGCCGTAGGCGGCGAAGCTCATCAGGGCGAACATCAGATAGAAACTAGCCGCGTCCAGGGCGAGGCACACCCCGATATTGCCCGCCTGGGTGGCGAGGAAAAAGGCCCAAAAACGGTGTTTGCCGGCGTCATCGCGCAGCCAGCCGTGCGCGAACCCGCCGGCCAGCAGCCACACCAGTGCGGTGAACATCAGGAACAGCCGGCCGGTGTCGTCGAGGCCGAAGGTGGCGCCAAGCAGCAGGCCGGGCAGATCGAGATGCGGATCGGCCGGTGCCGTGAGCGCCAGTATCAGCCCCGGCAGTGGCGCCCACGGCGCCAGGCGCAAGCCCATCGCGCGGCTGGCGGGAAACAGCACCAGCGGCACGATCAGCAGCGGCAGCAGGATGGGAAGGAGGAGGCTGGCCGCGCCCATGTCCGAATCGGTTAGCGTGCGAGGAGGGAGAACAGGATGACTAGGCCTGCGAGCCACAGCCCCCCGGCCAGCGACCAGGCGCGCAGCTGGGCTTCCAGTCGCGGCGGGTGCGCAGCGGTACGCGGTAGCGCGGGCGGGGTCGCCGGCCGCGGCAGCTGGCGGCGCTGACGCCACAGCGCAGCGAGCAGGCGTTCGAGCGGCCGCAGCAGATCGCCGGGGGGAACGGCGGGTGCGCGCACTCTTGAGCGCAGAGCCACGAAAGCCAGCACCAGCGCAGCGAATAACGGCCAGATTGCGGCCAGCATGGCCGGCGCGGTCAACGCCGACTGCCAACTCGCGGCGGGCGTCAGCCAGGCGGCCAGCCCGGCGACGCCAAGCAGCGCCAGCAGCCAGGGTGCTATCAAGCCGCGGCTTGAAGCATCCAGCTGCGCGGGTTGGCGCAGCACCAGCCAAAGCAGCCGCAGCATCAGCAGCGCGGTGCCAAGCCCGCCCAGCGTCAGCAGCAGCGGTAGGGTGTCGGCCCAGGGGGCCGGCAAGGTTTGCAATGCCTGCTTGAGGCCGCTCTTGGCGAGCATGCCGCTGGTCAGGGGCGCGCCCGCCAGCGCCAGTGCCGGCAGCGCCATTCCAAGCAGGACGCCCGGTGAGGCGCCGCGTCGCTGCAGCACGCCGAGGCCAAGGAACAGCGCGCTTTTCGCCAGCGCGTGGTGCACGGCGTAGAGGATGACCGCCGGCAGCAGCAGCGGCCACAGGCCGGGTGCCAAGAGGCCGGCGCCGACACCCAGGCTGATGAATCCCATCTGGCTGATGCTGGAGTAGGCGAGCAGCGCGCCGGGCTGGCGCTGGGTCAGGCCGATGACGCTGCCGAAGAAGATAGCGAGCAGGCCGGCCAGCAACATCGCTGTGCCCGCCCCCGGCAGCGTCGCCTCGCCCAGCGGCAGAAAGCGCAGCCAGCCGAGCAGGCCGGCCTTGATCATCGCTCCGGCCAGCACCGCCGCGCCGGGGATGGGAATGGCGGCATACGCCAGCGGCAGCGAAACGTGCAGCAGCGGCAGCCCGGTCTTAACGCCGAAACCGAGGATCAGGCAGGCTACGGCGGCGGGAAGATACGTGGCGTCAACGGCAAGCAAGAGGCCGGACAGGATCAGCATTTCGCCCGCCAGCGCCAGCACCAGGTAGACCCGCCCCGCGCGCCGGGATGCGGCGCTGCGGTCATGCACGATGAGACCGTAGGCGGCGAAGCTCATCAGGGCGAAAAACCAGTAGAAAGCGGCCGGGTCGAGCGCCAGGCAGAAGCCCAGGTTGCCGGCTTGGGTCAGCAGGAAAAACCCGGCAAAGGTGTGGCGGCGTTCGTCATGCGTCAGCCAGGCGCGGGCAAACCAGCCGGCGGCGAGCCAGATCAGCGCGGTGAACAGCAGGAAGACGCGGCCGGTTTCATCAAGGCCGAGGCGGGTGCCGAGCAGCAGCCAGGACAGGTCGAGTTCGTACCGGATCGGCGCGGCCAGCGCCAGGATCAGCGCGGGCAGCGGTGCCCACGGCGCTAACCGCAGGCCGAGCGCGCGGCTGGCCGGCAGCCACAGCAGCGCGGCGGCCAGCAGCGGCGCCGCCAGGCTCAGGCCGATCAGGGCATCCATGCCAGATACTCCCGCACGGCAATCAGCTCGGCCCAGCTCAGCGGGCTGAATGCCGCGGCGGCGAAGAGTCCCACCACCACCGTGGCGGCGGCGGTGACCAGCGGCGGAATCAGCAGCAGCGGCGCGGTTTCCCAGCGACCGCGCTGCGGGATTTGTTCGTTCGGCCACGAGCCGCTTGCCGGCTTGAACCAGGCGCGATGCAGGATGGGCAGGAAATAGGCGGCGTTCAACAGGCTCGACGCGGCCAGCACCGCCAGCACCCACGGCATGCCCGCTTCAAGCGCGCCGACGCCAAGATACCACTTGCTGATGAAGCCGGCCAGCGGCGGCACCCCGATCATGCCGAAGGCGCCGAGGCTGAAGGCGAGCGTGGTCCACGGCATGCGCCGGCCGACCCCGTCCATCTCGCTGACCTTGTGGATGCCGAGGGTTTCGGCGTAGTTGCCAGCGCAGAAGAACAGGGTGATTTTCATGATGCCCTGGTGCACCAGATGCACCAGGCCGCCGATGGTGCCGAGCGGGCCGAACAGGGCGACGCCGAGCACGATGTAGGACACCTGGCTGACGGTGGAATAGGCCAGGCGCTTCTTCAGGTCGTCCTGGAACAGCGCGCGCAGGCTGCCCCAGATGATGGTGATCGAGGCGGCAATCGCCAGCGGCAGCAGCAGGGTGAGCGATTGCGCGAATTCGACGCCGTAGACTTCGTAGACAACGCGCACGATGCCGAAGGCGCCTGCTTTCACTACCGCCACCGCGTGCAGCAGCGCCGACACCGGCGCCGGCGCCACCATCGCCATCGGCAGCCAGCCGTGCAGCGGCACCAGCGCGGCCTTGACGCCGAGGCCGGCGATCAGCAGCAGGAAAATGATCTGTAAAGCACCGGCGGTTTCCGGCGGCAACGCCGCCAGCGAGCCGCCGTGGACGAAGTCGACCTGGCCGGCCAGCCCATACAGCCACACCGTGCCGATCAGCAGTAGGGCGCCGCCCGCCAGGGTATAGGCGAGATAGACGTGGCCCGCGCGCATCGCCTGTTCGGTGCCGCGATGCACCACCAGCGGGTAGGTCGCCAGCGTCAGCAGTTCGTAGAACAGGAAGAAGGTGAACAGGTTGCCCGCCATCGCCACGCCGACGGTGGCAGTGACGCACAGGCTGAAAAACCCGAAGAAGCGGCTGCGATGCGGCGCGCCTTCCAGATAGCCGATGGCATAGAGCGTGGTGAACAGCCACAGCACCGCCGACAGGGTGACGAACAGCAGCGCCAGTGCGTCGGCTTTCAGTACCAGGTCGAGTCCCGGCAGCACGGTGTGGCGGAACACGTATTCGTGGTCGTTGAGCACGCCCCACAACATCACGCCGATGAGCGCGATCTTGGCGAACGCGCCGATCAGGTTGAGCGCAGTGCGCAGGCGGATGCGTACCTCGGCGAGGAAGAAAATGACGAGGCCGGGCAGGAAGGAACTCAACACCACCCCCAGCGGCAGCCAGGTGTCGATCATGCCGTCCTCCCGACCATCAGCAGTTCAATCAGCGGCGCGCCGAACAGCCCCAGCAGAATGGATGTCAGCGCCAGCGCGAAGGCGCTGAATTCCAGCGTGCGCGGCACCCGCGTCAGGCTGTCGCCTTCCGCCGCCGGCAGGAAGGCGCGGCGCAACACCTTGAATACGTAGGCTGCGGTCAACAGGCCGCCCGCGATCATCACCGCAACCCACCACCACTGGCCGCTCTCCAGCGCTGCCATCAGCAGCAGCCACTTGGCGGAGAAGCCGCCCGAGGGCGGCAGCCCCATCAGCGTCACCCCGGCGAGTCCAAAGGTAAACAGGGACAACGGTAGATGCGCGCCTACGCCGCCCACGCGACCGATGTCGTCGCCACCGGGCGCCACTGCCTGCATCACCCCGCCCTGGACTGCGCTGTCGGCGGCGAGCGGCGGTACCAGGGTCGCAAGCGGGAACAGCAGGAAGAGATAACCGATCTGCGCCACGGTGGAATAGGCCACCAGCATTTTCAGCCGCGTTTGCGTCAATGCCAGCCACGAGCCCCACAGGATCGCCGCCGCGCCCAGCGCACCGATTAGCTGCGCGGCGGCGACGGTGGTGAGCGGCGCGAAGAGTTCCAGCCACAGCCGTAACACCAAATAGAACGTGGCCTTGATCACCAGCGCCGACAGCAGCGCGGAGACCGGCGCCGGTGAGCCGCCGTGGGCCGGCGGCAACCAGAAATGAAACGGGAACAGCGCGGTTTTCAGCAGCAGGCCTGTCAGCATCAGCGCCGCTGCCAGCGTGACGGCCAGCGGGGCTTCGGACGTGAGCAGCGGGGCGAGCACCGCCAGCGACACACTGCCGTAGCTGCCGTAAATCAGCGCGACGCCGAGCAGGTAAGCGGCGGAACCGAGCAGCGTGGCGAACAGATAGCGCATCGCCGCGGTGACCGGTTGCTTGCCGCCGGCGATCGCCACCAGCCCCACCGCCGCCAGCCCTAGCAGTTCTAGCGTGACGTAGATGTTGAACAAATCAGCCGCCAGAAACAGCGCGTTGAGCGCCGCCAGCAGAAAGCCCGTCATCGGCCAGAACAGTGCGTGCCCTTTCGGGTGCGCGGCGAAATAACCGCGTGCGTACACCGCCAGCGGCAGGGCGACCGCCTGCGTCAGCAGCAGCATCACCGCGGCAAGGCCGTCCGCCATGAGGTCGATGCCGAGCGGTGCACCCCAGCCGCCGACCGCGTAGACACGCGTGCCGTCATCGAGCAACTGGCCGGCAAGCTGCAACGCCAGCACCCCCTGCAATGCGGTTGCCGCGATGGCAAGCCGGCCGCCACGCCCGCGGCCGAGCACGAAGGCCAGCGTGCCCCACAGCAGCGGCAGCACGATCAGCCAGGGCAGCGGGTCAAGAAAATCTGCCATCGAATCCCTGTAATGCTACTTTGTAGATAATGCGTTCACCCCCCATTTTTGACGAGCAGGAGCATGCAATGACCGAACCGACCGATATTCCCGGCAGCCAACCCCAGGCAGCGACGCTGATGTCGCGTCTGACCCAGACCCGTCTGCCGCTGTGGATCAGCCTTGCACTGTTGCTGCTGTGGCTGCTGACCCTGGGCTGGCACAGCCTCGCACTGTCGCGTGCGGAGGCACGGCTGGAGAAGGATCGCGAGGCCATGACCTCGCAGTTCGAGGTCGATCGCGGCACCTTGATCGGCCAGGTGCGCACGCGCGTGGCGGATGAATCCGACGAGGCGCAGCGGCAGCTCGGCATGGCACTGGCATGGGCGGTGCGCGGCGAGATGATCCGCAACAACCTCGACCAGGTCGACCAGTTCTTCGGCGAAATCGTCAAGCTGCCGAATACCGAGCGCGTGCTGCTGGCGGGCAGCGACGGCAAGGTGCAGGTGTCGACCGATCGCCTCCACCTGGGTGCCGAGGCCACCACGCTGGTGGCGCCGGAGTTGCTGTTGTTGCCGCAGATCACGGTGCGCCGCGAGGCTGACGGCAGCCGGCTACTGGTGGGTCCGGTCATGGGGCTCAATGCGCGTCTCGGCACCGTGATCGTGAGCAGCCGCCAGGCCGATTCCCTGTCCGGCTTGTAAGCGCGTTCAATCATCTGCCGGGTCCGGCTCGGAGCGGTCTTCCGGCAGGCGCATCTGGCCGCTGAGGTCGAGCAGTTGCCGCGCCAATGCCAGCGCCAGTGCGGTGGCGGCGATGGCGACGACGATGCCGGTGAGTACCATGGCCTGCGGCACCGGGTCGGTCGTGCCGTCGCGCTGGCCCAGCCCCACCAGGATCAGGAACGCCCCGCTGCCGAGAATGTTGAAGGCGAGAATCTTGCGCAGCAGATGCGGCTGCAGCAGCAGACCGGCCAGTCCGATGGCGAACAGTGCTGCGCCCGCCAGCGCATAGAGCAGCGCGGCGCTCATTGCTTCGCACCCGCGCTGGCGAGATAGAGCCCGGCGAGGGTGAGGCCGATCGACAGCGTGAGGCCGGCTTCGACCAGCAGGATCAGCGCGCCTGCCATGCTGATCGGGTAGTGCAGCAGGCTGCCCTGCGGCAGCCCGGCGACGGCCACTGCCAGAAACACCAGCAGACCCAGCGCCAGCCCGCCACGCAGCAGCCGGCCCGGCGAGGCCCAGTTCGGCAGCAGTCCCGCCAGGCGCAGCAGCACGCCGGCGGCGGCCAGCACTGCGCCGGCCTGGAAGGCGCCGCCCGGCGCATGCGCACCGACCCACAACAGATAGCCCGCCACCAGCACCATCAGCGGCGCCAGCAGCCGCGCGAGGGTTTGCAGCACGGGATGGGCGGCGCGAGGGGCGTGTTCATCGGTATGGCGCGAGAGCGCGAACACCCCGAGCAGCGCCAGCAGCAGCACCGCTACTTCCAGCAGGGTGTCGTAGCCGCGGAAGTTGAGCAGCACCGCGGTGACCGGGTGGGCGACGCCGCTGGTGTCGAGATTCGCCGTCACCTGCGCGGGCAGGCGTACCGAAAATTCGGGCAGCGCCAGCATGGCGGCGCCGAGTGCCAGCGCCAGTGCGGTGCATAGCAGAATGATCAGCACATTGAGCGCGTGCTTCATGGCTCCGGCTCCCGCCGTCTGGCGCGCAGGTGGCCGACCGCATCGAGCAGCAGCGCGCCGGTGAGTCCGGCGCCGATGGCGGCCTCGGCCAGCGCGATGTCGGGGGCGCCGAGGCGGGCCCAGGCCAGCGCCATCAACAGGCCGAAAACGATGAACAGCACCACCGCGTGGAACACGTCGGCGATGGTGAGCGCGCGCGCCGCGCTCCACACGAGCGCCGCGATCAGCAGCAGGTCGAAGGCCAGCGCCGGCGTCATTCGCGGTCTCCGGACTGCCACGGCACGATGCCGTTCTGGCGCGCGCGGCGGGCGATCAGGAAGCCGACGGTGGCGCTGGCCGCCAGCGCCAGCAGCCAGATCAGGACCAGCTTCAAAGCCGTTGCCGGGCTGGACGTTTGCAGCAGCAGGCCGAGCACGATGAAGCCGAGCCCGAGATTGTCGGCCTTGGCCAGCGCGTGCAGGCGGGTGTAGATATCAGGAAAGCGCAGCAGGCCGACGGTGCCGGCGAAGAAGAACACCGCGCCGACCAGCAGCAGAAGCGTGCTCACGTATTCAGTTGTCATGCGTCGCCTCGCCAGCTTCCTCGCGCCAGGCGCGCTGGGCAAACGCGGCGCCGCTGATTGCTGCCAGCAGAGCGAACACCAGCGCGGTATCGAGCAGGGCGGCGCTGCCTGTCGCAAAACTCAGCAGCAACAGGATTGCAACGCCGGTGGTGCCGAACAGCAGCGCTGCCAGCAGGCGGTCGGCCGGGGTGGGCCCGCGTGCCACCCGCAGCAGGGCGACCAGCAGGTTGGCGAGCAGGAAAATGGACAGGATCAGCGTCAGATTGCTCATGGCTGCTCCAGTTGCAGTCCCAGCATGTGGGCTACGCGGATTTCGGCATGACGCACATCGGCTTCCGTCGACGCCTGCTCGTCGAGCACGTGCAGGCACAGGCGGTTGCCTTGCAGTCCCACGCTCAGGGTGCCCGGCAGCAGGCTCAGCGTGTTGACCAGCAGCACGCGGCCGATCCCTTCTGGCAAACGCAGGGAAATTTCATGGATGCCGGGCCGCAGTCCCGGGCGCGGGCGCAGCGCGAACCACGCGACCTGGGTGCCGCCGCGCAGCGACTGGAAAAAAAAGAAGAGCAGAAAGCGCAGCAGGCCGATGCGCGACACATAGGTCGGCACCGGCGGCAGCAGGCGCAGGCTGAGCATCACCGCGGCGAGGATGCTGACACCGCCCACGCCCCAACTGTCGGCGCGGCCATCGGTCAGCGCCCACCATAGTCCGGCGAACAGGGCGCTGCGCCAGAGAAAGGCGCGGACGCCGGCGAGCGAGAGGGTCATCGTACCGGCGCCTCCACCACGGCGTGCGGCGGATTGTTGAAGCGCACGCTGTCGGGCGCGTTGGTGCCGCCGGTCATGACGAAGCTCATTGCCTCTTCCATGGTCCAGTCGGTCATCACCACGTCGGCCAGCGGCAGGATTTCAATGTAGCCCGAGGTCGGGTTGGGCGAGGTGGGGACGTAGACCACCGCCAGTTCCTGCCCGCTGTCGGCGTCCGTCATCACTTTGGTGATGAGGCCGACCGCCCTCATCTCCGGTGAGGGAAAGCTGATCAGCACCACCCGCTGGCCCTGCACCGGCGGCTTGCTGACGGTTTGCAGGAAACGTTTGGTGGCACCGTAGATGGTATGCACCAGCGGCAGGCGGTTGACCCAGTATTCGACGGTGGCGATGAATTTCCTGCCCAGCACGAATGAGGTAAACAGACCGATCAGATACAGCAGGACGAGGGTGAACAAGGCGGCGAGTGCGTATTGCACATCGGCATTCAGCAACCAGGAAGCCAGCGTGTCGGATAGCGGGCGCAACAGATGCGCCAGCCCCTTGATGAAGGGCGCGCCGGTGCTGGCCAGCAGGCCGAACAGAAAGTCGAACACCAGCCAGGTGACCCACAGCGGCGCGACGGTGAAGAAACCGATCAGCAGGTAGCGGAACAGGTGCGGGTTGCGGGCGGACGGGGCTTCGCTGGGCATGGCGGAAAATCTCAGGCAGGCTGGCCTGCGACGAGGACGTCGCTGCTGCAATAAGCCAGCACATGTTTGGTGACGCTGCCGAGCAGCAGTTCCTCCAGCGTCGACTGGCCGTGTTTGCCCATGACGATGAGGTCGGCGTCGAGCGACTGCTCGTGCTCGAGGATGCGCAGGGTGGGGGCGCCGTGAATAATCAGACGCGTCAGTTGGCCCGCCGGAATCGACAGCTGGCCGACGAACTGCGCCATCGCGTCGACCGCGTCCTCACGCGCGCGCACCCGATATTGATGAATCTGTTCCTCGGCGATACTGGCGAAGCGCAGGGTGCTTTCGATGTCGAGCTCGTACGCATGCAGCAGCACGATTTCGGCGTCGGGCAGCCAGCGGTGCGCGGTCTGCGCCGCCGCCAGGGCATGGACCGAGAAGTCGACCGGCACCAGCACGCGCCGATAGGCGCCCTGCGGCCGCTGCTTGACCGCAAGCACGGGGCGGCGAGTCTTGCGCAGCACGCGTTCGGTGGTCGAGCCGAGCAGGAACTCGCGCACGAAATGCGCGCCGCGCGCACCCATCACCAGCAGGTCAGACTGCAGTTCGTCGGCGAGGTCGATGATCACGTCCAGCGCTACCCCCTGGACGATCCGGGTGTTGACCGGGCACGCGTACTCCGTGCTGAGGCGGGCCGCCAGTTTGGTCAGGCCCTGCTGTGTTTCGTCGGCGACGCGCGCTTCCATCGCCGGCGCTTCGTCGCGCATCACGCCGCGCAGCCTAGCCAGCATCGACGTGCTGACGACGTGGGCCAAGGTGAGCTGTGCCCCCGGATGGACGGCCGCGAGCTGCGCCGCGCGTTCCAGCGCATGGCGCGCCGGGGCGGAAAAGTCCGTGGTGGCGAGTAGCGATAGGGATGCAGTCACGATGGGGTCTCCTTGTCTGTGTTCAATTCGGATGCGGCGATGCGCGCGGCGAGATCAAGGGCGGCGAAATCGGCCGCCTGGTTGAATGGCAGAATGATTTCGACCCGGCCGAGGGTGCGCAGGCTGGCTGCATCGGCTTCGTCGCGCGCCACGATGGCGATCTGGCCGTTGTAATGATGTTCCGCCAGTGCATTGAGCAGAGCGCGGTTGGAAGCGCGGTCGGGCAGGGTGCTGACCACCCAGGGCACATCTGCCAGCGGCAGGCTTTCAACATAGTCCGGCGCCTCGCCGTCGCCGAAGCGGGCATCCAGCCCGAGGCGCTGCTGCGTCCTCACCACTTCGGGATCGAAGTCCACGCCCAGCACATGAATGTCTTGCTTAAGCAGCGAATGCGCCAGCCGGCTGCCGTAGCGGCCGAGGCCGAAAATGGCCACGTCGGGCCGCACGCCGTCGCGTGGGGTGTGCTCGACCGCCAGTTCGCGGAAGGGGTTCTTGCGCTCGAACAGTCCCAGTGAGGGCGCCAACCAGGCATACAGACGGTGCGAGTACAAAATCATGTAGGACGACAGCGCGATTGTGATGAGGCCGACCAGGGTGGTGAGCCCCAGCGTGTTGGGCCCGACGTGGCCGAGGCTGATGCCCATGGCGACGAAAATGATCGAGAACTCGGATATCTGAGCCACCGTCAGCCCGGCGAGAAAGCCGGTTCTTTTTCGGTAGCCCATGTAGCCCATGATCGCCATCACGATCAGTGGGTTGCCGATCAGCACGAATAGCGACAGCACGATGGAGGAGGTGATTTCGTCGCCGAGGGTGGAAAAATCGAGCTTGGCGCCGAGGTCGATGAAGAAGAACAGCAGCAGGAAATCGCGGATGCTGGTGAGCCGTGCGCTGATCGCCTCGCGGTACGCGGTGGAGGCGAGCGAGAAGCCGGCGATGAAGGCGCCGGCCTCCTTGCTGAAGCCGGCGAATTCGCCGAGCGCCGCCAGCGCGGTGCCCCAGGCGATGGCGAAGATCATCAGCAGTTCCTGCGAGCGTGCCAGGGTATCGACGATGCGCGGCAGCACATAGCGCATCAGAATGAACAGCAGTAGCGCGGCGCCGCCCAGGCGCGCCAGCAGGGTCAGCGCCAGGGTCATGCCGCTGACGCCTTCCTCGCCCATGTCGCCGAGCCCGCTCATCACCATCATGGCGATCACCACGGCGAGGTCCTGCACGATGAGGAAGCCAACCGCGATGCGGCCGTGCAGCGAGTCGAGTTCGCGCTTGTCCGACAGCAGCTTGACGATGATGATGGTGCTGGAAAACGTCAGCGCCACCGCCACGTACAGCGCCTCCAGCCAGCCCTTGCCGAGCGCGAGGACGATGAAGAATCCGAACACGATAGTGAAGCTGAGCTGCCCCAGTCCGGTGGCGAGCGCGACCGGGCCGATATTGCGAATGTGGCGCAGGTCGAGCTTGAGCCCCACCACGAACAGCAGCACGGTGATGCCGATCTGCGCCAGGAGGTCGATCTGGTCGTGCGCCGACACCAGCGAGAACCCCGCCGGGCCCAGCAAAATGCCCACCGCGATGTAGGCGATCAGGATCGGCTGGCGCAGCCGCACCGCGATTGCACCCAGTACGGTGGTGATGATCAGGAGCAGGGCGAATTCGTCAAAAGGCTGCGTCATTATTGTGTGCGTGATGCTTTGTGTCGATTGTCATGGCGGGCGGGCTGAAACCCATGATGGCCGGCTTTGCGGCCCCGGACAAGACCGGGCGGGTTCGAGTTCAGGGCGCATCCACCAGATGAGTCGGGATTCTCAGGCCCACCTGCCTGATGCGGCCGTCGACGATCGCGCGCACCACGAACTCCAGTTTTCCCAGCCGAACGCGGTCGCCGACCACGGGTACGCCCGGCAGCTTCCTGACGATAAACGTCTCCAGCGTCATGTCTGACATTTCCGCCGGCAAGGGCAGGCCGTACTGCGCGGCGACATTCGCCATCATCGCTTCGCCGTTCAGCACAAAATCGCCGTAGAACTGACGCTTCTCAAGATAAGCGGGCGCGCGGGGCGCTGCCAGCAGATCGCCCAGCGCGGCGCTGTCCGCTTCATTCGCCAGGACGTAGAGCGTATCCCCGGCGGCGAGTTCGCCGGCCGCTTCAGGTGCCAGCGCCAGGCCATCGCGCAAGACGGTCAGCAGGCGCGCCTCGCCGGGAAGGCGCAGCGCACTGGCGGGGCGGCCGATGAACGGGCCGTCCGCTTTCAACCGGTAGCCAAAAAAGGCATGGCCGCCGGCCGGTGCCGACGCCAGGTCGAAGCGTTCGGTCGGCGTCGGCGCCGGCGGAACCTGCAGCCGCAGGCGACGGGCCAGGGCGGGGATGGTCCAGCCCTGGACGGTCAGCGAGATCAGCACCACGAAGAAGGCGACATCTAGAATCAGTTCAGCCTCGGGGATGCCGGCCAGCAGCGGGAACAAGGCCAGAATGATCGGCACCGCGCCGCGCAAACCGACCCACGCGATGAACACCTGCTCGCGCCACGGAAAATGAAACGGCAACAGGCACAGCGCCACCGCCAGCGGCCGCGCGACGAACATCAGCACCAGCGCGATCGCCAGGGCGGCGGGGGCATGTTCGAGCAGGCTGCTGGGGGTGGCGAGCAGGCCCAGCATGAGGAACATGGCGATCTGCGCCAGCCAGACCAGGCCGTTGTGCACCTGCAGGATGTTGGTCGATTCGCGCGGCGCGCTGTTGCCCACCACCACGCCGGCCAGATAAGCGGCGAGGAAGCCGCTGCCGCCCAGCACCGTGGTGAGGCTGTAGAGCGCGAGGCCACCGGCGAGGACCAGCATGGGGTACATGCCGCGCTCCAGCGGCAGGCGGTTGACCAGCCGCACCAGCAGCCAGCCGCCGCCGAGGCCGGCGATGAGGCCCAGGCCCATTTGCTGGATGAACAGGCCGAGGGTTTCCCAGCCGGGCGTGCTTTGGCCGGAGAGAATCAGCTCGATGAGGGCGATGGTGAGCAGCGCCGCCATCGGATCATTGCTGCCGGATTCGATTTCCAGCGTGGCCGACACCCGCTGCTTCAGCGCCAGGCCCTTGGCGTGCAGCAGCGCGAACACTGCGGCGGCGTCGGTGGAGCCCACCACGGCGCCGACCAGCATGCCTTCGAGTAGGCCGAAATCGAGCATCCAGGCGGCGAATAGGCCGGTCACCACGCAGGTGATGAGCACGCCGACAGTGGCCAGCACCGACGCCGGGCGCAGGCCGGCGCGAAAGCTGTCGGAACGGGTGTTGAGGCCGCCGTCGAGCAGGATGACGGCGAGCGCGACGCTGCCCATGGTGTAGGCGATGCCGCTGTCGTCGAACAGGATGCCGCCCGGACCGTCTTCCCCGGCCAGCATGCCGACCGCGAGGAACACCAGAAGCAGCGGCATGCCGATGCGGTACGACAGCGCGCTGGCGAGGATGGCCAGCAACAGCAGCACCGCGCCGGCGAGGACGAATTGATTGAATAAATCCATGCGGCCTAGCCCGGGCGACGCCTGGTGCGCCGCCGGCGATGGGGGCGCAGCAGGGCGAACGCGTGTTCGATGCGGTCCATGGCTTTAACGCGAGGCGGCGCGATGGCGGCGGCGGATCACCGCTTTTTCGATTTCCACCACGCTGTAAACGATGACGCCGAATACGAGGATGCGTCCCCAGGTGGCCAGGTCGAGCGCGGTGGTGGCAAACAGCGCCTGCATCACGGGCAGGTGGGTGAACAGGCCCTGCAGCACGACCAGGATGCCGATGGCGATCAGCACCGCCCGGTTGCCGACCAGTCCCGACCAGCCGACCACCGGCGCGGTGAGGCGGCGGCAGTTGAACAGGTAGAAAATCTCGCCCATCACCAGGGCATTGATCGCCGCGGTACGCGCCACGTCGAGCGGCACGCCGCGCTCGAGCTCCCACAGGAACAGGCCGAGCGATCCGGCCACCAGGAACACCGTGACGAACACGATGCGCCACAGCATGAATCGCGTCAGCAGCGGTTCGCGCGGGTTGCGCGGCGGCTGGCGCATGGCTTCGGGTTCGGGTTGCTCGAAGGCGAGCGCCAGCGCCAGCGTCACCGCCGACACCATGTTGACCCACAGGATCTGCACCGGGGTGATCGGCAGGGTGATGCCGAGCAGGATGGCGATCAGCACCATGCCGGCCTGCGCCGCGTTGGTCGGCAGGATGAAGATGATGGCCTTCTTCAGGTTGCCGTAGACGGTGCGGCCTTCTTCGACGGCGTGCGCGATGGAGGCGAAATTGTCGTCGGCCAGCACCATTTCCGCCGCTTCCTTGGCGGCCTCGGTACCTTTCTTGCCCATGGCCACGCCGATGTCGGCGCGCCGCAGCGCGGGCGCGTCGTTGACGCCGTCGCCGGTCATCGCGGTGACCTCGCCCAGGCTTTGCAGGGCTTCGACCAGGCGCAGCTTGTGCTCCGGGCTGGCGCGCGCGAACACGTCGACTTCGTTGACCACTTCGCGCAGGCGCGCGTCGTCGAAGGTTTCGATCTCGGCACCGGTCATCGCGGTGATTGATTCGTCCAGCCCGAGTTGTTTGCCGATGGCCAGCGCGGTGGCGGCGTGGTCGCCGGTGATCATCTTGACCTTGATGCCGGCGGCGCGGCAGGTGGCGACCGCCTTGATGGCTTCCTCGCGCGGCGGGTCGGCCAGACCCAGCACCGCCAGCAGGGTGAAGCCGCCGCCTTCGATGTCGTCGAAGTTGAGCGTCGTCGCGCTGTCGCTGCGCCGCACCGCCAGCGCCAGCAGCCGCATGCCCTGGGCGGCAGTGGCTTCCATGCGGGCGTGCCAGCACTCGGGGTCGAACGCGCTGTCGCCGTCTGCGCCGCGCTGGGTTGTGCACAACGCCAGCACCCGTTCCGGTGCGCCCTTGAGGTAGAGATAGCCGTGGCCGGCGTGGTCATGGTTGAGCGTCGCCATGAAGCGATGCTCGGACTCGAACGGAATGACGTCGGTGCGCGGCAGCGCCTCGCGGGTCTGGCGCAGGTCCAGTCCGGCTTTCAGCGCCAGGGTCAAGAGCGCGCCTTCGGTCGGGTCTCCGGTCAGTTGCCAGCCGTCGTCGGTGATGCGCAGGTCGGCGTCGTTGCACAACAGGGCGGCTTGCGCCAGTTCCAGCAGCAGCGGCTGCGATTCTGGATCGACCCGCTCGCCGGCGCGGCTGAAGCCCCCCTCAGGGGCATAGCCGCTGCCCGATACCTCGAAGCTGGCGTCAGTGTCGATGACGGCCTGCACGGTCATTTCATTGCGTGTGAGGGTGCCGGTCTTGTCCGAGCAGATGACGCTGACCGCGCCCAGCGTTTCCACCGCGGGCAGACGGCGAATGATGGCGTGGCGGTGTGCCATGCGGGTGACGCCGATGGCGAGGGTGATGGTCATGATCGCCGGCAGGCCTTCGGGGATTGCCGCCACTGCCAGCCCCACCGCGGCGAGGAACATGTCGCTCATGGGGTAATCGCGCACCCACACGCCGAAGGCAAAGATCAGGCCGGACAGCAGCAGGATCGCGCCCGCCAGCCACTGGCCGAACAGTGCCATCTGCTTGAGGAGCGGGGTGGTGAGCTTTTCGACCGACGACAGCAGGGTGCTGATGCGCCCCAGTTCGGTGGCGGTGCCGGTGGCCGTCACCACGCCGGTCGCCTGGCCGTAGGTGACCAGCGTGCCCGACCACGCCATGCTGGCGCGGTCGCCGAGCGCGGCCGCTTCGTCCACCGGGTCGACCTGTTTGTCGACCGCGAGCGATTCCCCGGTCAGCGCGGCTTCCATCACCCGCAGGCTCTTGACGTCGATCAGCCTGAGGTCGCCCGGTACGCGATCGCCCGAGGCCAGGTGCACGATGTCGCCCGGCACCAGGTCCTCGGCGGGAATTTCGTGGCGTTCGCCGGCGCGGGTGACGATGGCGTGCGGCGACAGCATGTTGCGGATGGCGTCGAGCGCCTCTTCGGCGCGGCCTTCCTGGATGAAACCGATCACTGAGTTGATGATGACCACGCCGAAGATGACGCCGGAATCGAGCCAGTGGCCGAGCACGGCGGTGATGACGCCGGCGGCCAGCAGCACATAGATCAGCACATTGTGGAATTGCAGCAGCAGCCGCAGCCAGGCCGGCTGGCGTTGCGCCGGCGGCAGGCGGTTAGCACCGTATTGCGCGCGCCGTTCATCGATGGCGTTCGGGGTCAGGCCTTCGCGCGCAGCATCCAGTTTCGCCAGCGTGTCGCTGGCGGACAGGTGGTGCCAATGGGGCGGCTGTTCGTTGGTTTGCAAGTGATGTCTCCGGTTGGGTTAGCGTACGAATCAACGTTAACGTCGTTCAGCGACACGATGGTGACTGCTTCAAGCCGAGGCGTAAGCTCAGCGGCAGCGGGCAGTCTTGTTGAAACGTCATCCGCAAATGTGAAATACGTGTCAACGCGCCCTACAATTCTGGCACACATTAAAAAGACGGATGCGCAATGTCGGGATTTTCTGTCGCGGGCGGGCTCGCCGGCGGCGTCGGATTGTTTTTGCTGGGCATGTGGTTGATGACCGAAGGCTTGAAGCTCGCGGCTGGCCCGGCGCTCGAGCGCATTCTGGCGCGCTCGACCGGCACGCGACTGCGCGGCCTCGCCTCCGGTGTGCTGATCACCGCGCTGGTTCAGTCGTCCTCCGCGGTGACGGTCGCCACCATCGGCTTTGTCAATGCCGGTTTGCTGACGCTTGGTCAGGCCCTGTGGGTGCTGTTCGGTAGCAACGTCGGCACCACCATGACCGGCTGGCTGGTGGCGCTGGTCGGCCTCAATTTCAAGATCGAAGCATTGGCATTGCCGATGATCGGCATCGGCATGGTGCTGCACTTTACGGGTCAGGGACGGCGGCGCGGCGCGTTGGGGATGACGCTGGCCGGCTTCGGGGTGCTGTTCCTTGGCATCGATACTCTGAAGAGCACCTTTACTGATCTTGGTGGACAGATGGCGCTGCCGGGTGGCAGCGGCATGCTCGGGGTGCTGGCGCACGTCGGCGTGGGTGTTTTGCTCACGGTGCTGATGCAGTCATCCAGTGCTGCGCTGGCGGTGGCGCTGACCGCGGCACAGGGCGGCTTGCTGGATATCAACGATGCTGCTGCGGTGGTCATCGGCGCCAATATCGGCACAACCTTTACCGCGCTTCTGGCCGCGCTGGGCGCCACGCCGAATGCGCGTCGCGCGGCGGCGGCGCATGTGCTGTTCAATCTGCTGACCGGTGCGGTGGCGCTGTTGCTGCTGCCCTGGCTGATCGACGCGATCGAGTTGCTGCGTGCGCTGCTCGAAATGGACGTCGCCCCTGCCGTGACGCTGGCGTTGTTTCACTCTGTATTCAATATCCTCGGCGTGGTGTTGATGTGGCCGCTGGGTGCGCGTCTGGCAAAATTCCTTGCTGGACGCTTTCGCACCGAGGAGGAAGATGAGGCGCGCCCGCGTCATCTCGACAGCACCGTGCTGAGCGTGCCAGATCTGGCGTTGGACGCGCTGATCCAGGAAGTGCGTCGCATGGGGGAAATCGCGCTGCGCGGCGCGCGCCGGGTGTGGGCGATCCAGCAGGTGGCCGCGTCGGCGAGCGTTCCGGAGCAGACGGTGGTGTCGCAGCTGAATGGGGAGATCGCCCGCTTCATCGCGCAACTGAACCGGATCAGCATGGCGGCAGAGAGCGCGCAGCGTTTGCCCGAGGTGCTGCGCGCGGCGCGTTATTACGACACGGTGGTCGAGTTGGCGGGCGAACTAGCGGCCTTGCCTTACCCACAGACCCTGGGGTCGCCCGAGATCCGCGGCCGCATCATCGATTTCATGCAGCAGACTGAAGCGCTGCTCAGTGTCGAAGCCATCGAGGGGCCGGTCGAGCCGGACGCGCGCCAGGCCGACATGCAGCGGCACTACCGCGCGCTCAAGGCGGAGGTCCTGGCCGAGGGCGCGCGCGGCGAGTTCGATATTCACGACATGGAGTTGTGCCTACGCCGCCTGAGCCGGATGCGCCGGCTGATGGAACAGGCGCTGAAGGCGGCGGCAACGCTGCGGGCGTTAAACCTTTCCGCCGACCGGACTGTCACACCGGACGAATCCCGCCACTCTTCCGCCGCCTGACACGATCCGATGATCCCCGAGCGTTTCCGCCGTTTTCTTCCCGACCCGCAGACCCTGCGCGAACACCGCGCACTGCGCTGGATGGGGCCGATGCTGAACCATCCGCGGCTGTGGCACGTCAACCGCCGGGGGATCGCATTGGGCTTGGCCATCGGCGTGTTTTTCGGCCTGATGATTCCGGTGGCGCAGATCTTTTTTGCGGCCGCCGTCGCGTTGCTGATGCGCGCCAACATCCCGGCCGCGGTCGGCAGCACCCTGATCACCAACCCTATTACCTTCGCGCCGGTGTACTACGCGGCTTATCACCTGGGCGCCTGGATGCTGGGGCACGCCAATGTGCCGCTGGCCGAGGTTGACCTTGAGCGCGTCGCGGCGAAAACCGCGACCGGCCTGGCGCTGTGGATGGATCGTCTGGCCACGATCGGCCCGCCGCTGGCGCTTGGCCTGCTGACACTGGCGGCAAGTTTGTCGGTGCTGATTTATTTTGCCGTGCACTGGACTTGGCGGCTGCGCATCGTGCGCGCCTGGCAGCGCCGCAAAGCGCGCCGGCGTGGGCGTTGACAGGGGCACCTGGTGCCCGCGAGACCTCAGAGTTCCGACAGCGGTTTTTGCGCGTCCTGGGTGTTGATCGCGCCCATGTGCGCGATCAGCGTCGCCAGATCCTGATGGAGTCGGGTCAGCGCTTCGTCGGGCAACTGGCCGAGCGCGTGGGTCAGGATGCCGGTCAACGGCTGCGGGGCTTTTTCCAGCGCCTTTTCTCCGCTATCGGTGAGGTAGAGCCTGACTACGCGCTGGTCGACACTGTTGCGCTCGCGCCGGATCAGCCCGGCTTTTTCGATTTTGTCGAGCAGGTTGCTGGCGGTGGAGGCGTGGATCGACAAGGCTTGTGCCAGCTCGGAGACTTTCATGCCCGGCGTCTGGCGCAGGGCCGCCATCGCCCAGATCTGCGCGCCGCTGACGCCGCAGGCTTTTTCGATCGCCTTGAAGTGCTGTCGCACGGCGCCAAAAATCACGCGAAACTGGCGCAGGGTTTCGGCGGCGGTACGGGCGTTCGAACTCAAGATACGATCTCCGGAAACGGCAAAGCCGTAATCATGGCAGGAATTTCAAGCGGCCGCGTTCATTATCTGCTGCCAAAGGACGATGACCGCATCGCGCATGTTTTCCACGGCGGGAAGCGGCACCCGGGCGTATTCTGCGCCGCTGAGCTTGATCGCATGCTGTTGGCGGCGTAGCTCACGGTAAGCGTCGGCCGCAGCCTCGGCGACGGCGGCAGGAATCAGGCCAACTGCACCGGCGCGCTGCAGCAGCCCGATATTGCCAACATTGTCGGCCAGCTCGGAATGCGCGTGGCAATCGCGCAGCACCAGATACTGCACGCAGAACTCGACGTCGACGATGCCGCCGCTGTCGTGCTTGAGGTCGAACAGGCTGGAATCGTTGACGTGGCCGGCATGCATTTTTTCGCGCATTGCCAGCACTTCTTCGCGCAGTTTCGTGGCGTCGCGCGGGATGCACAGCACCTCGCGGCGCAGGGCCTCGAAGGTCTTGCCAATTTCCGTGTCACCGCAGACGAAACGTGCACGCGTCAGCGCCTGGTGTTCCCATAGCCAGGCGTGATTCAGCTGGTAATCGCGAAAGGCTTCGGTCGAACTGACCAAGAGGCCCGAGGCGCCATCGGGGCGCAGGCGCAGGTCGGTTTCATAGAGCATGCCGGCCGGGGTGAGGGTGCCGAGCCAGGTGTTGATGCGCTGCGCCAGCCGCGCGTAGATTTCCTGCGCGCGTTCGTCCGGGTCGTCATAGAGGAACACCAGGTCGAGGTCGGAAGCGTAGCCGAGCTCCTTGCCGCCGAGCTTGCCGTAGCCGATGACGGCGAAGCGCGGGGTATCGCGGTGGCGCGTTTTCAGCCCGGCCCAGCAGCGTGCCAGGGTCTCGTTCAACAGCGTGTCGGCCAGGTCGGACAGGTGATCCGATAGCGCCTCCAGCGTCAGCCGGCCCGCTACATCCTGCGCCAGGAGACGCAGCGTCTGCACCCGCTTGAAGCGGCGCAGCGCATCCATCTGCGCTTCGGTGTCGCCGGGGTGGGCGTCGAGTTCGTCGTGCAACTGGGCGGTGAGCTGCGTCCAGTCGGGAACGCTTAGCAGGGACTGCGGCGCGATCAGTTCATCCAGCAATTGCGGCTGCAGCGTGATGATCTGCGCCGCCCACGGACTGGCCGCCAATAGGCGCACCAGTTGCCGCAGCGCCGCCGGGTATTCGGCCAGCAGCGCGAGATAGGTGGCGCGCCGCGAGATCGATTGCACCAGCGCGGCAAAGCGCTCCAGCGTGACCATCGGATCGGGCTGGCTGCCGATGACTTCGAGCGCGGGCGGCAGCAGCGCGTTGAGTCGCAGCTGGGTCGATTCGGCCAGCCGCGCGGTGTGGTGGCGCAGCGCGTCGAGTATCGCCAGTACCCGGGGTGGATCGTCGTAACCGGCGTTTTCCAGCAGCGCCTGAGTGGTGTCGGCGTCCGCCGTGCCGCAGCACACTGCAGTCAGCGGATGGCTGTCCTGATCGGTTTGCGGCGCGGCGAACACCTGGTCGAAATGGCGGGCGACCTTGTTGCGATGGCGGTCTAGTGCGGCGAGCAGTGCGGCATAGTCGGCAAAGCCCATCGCCTCGGCGAGCATCGCCTGCGATTCGGCATCGTCCGGAAGCAGTTGAGTCTGCGCGTCGTCGAGGTACTGGATGCGGTGCTCCAGCCGACGCAGGAAATCGTAGGCAGCGGCAAGCTCTTGTTG
>JBPPMF010000357.1:0-12441 GCA_051305915.1 Thiobacillus sp.
CATGATTTCCCGCTGCGGGAAGATGGTGTCAGCACCCGAGCCGAGAAGCGCGTCAGCCGCGACAGGTGAGCTGCCTGGGGTGATTTGCTCGTCGCCGGTGTACTGGAACAGCAGCCCGAAGAGGTCGCGACGTCCAGGGCTCGCCGACGGAGCGTACTGGAAAGCGGTCGTCACCGTCTGCTGCTGGTATGCAGTCGCAGTGATGCCGAGGATGACGGCACCTGCGGGGAACGACTGATTCGTGGGGCCTGACTGCGCACCGTACTGGCCAGGCGAAGACGCAGCGGCTACACCCGCAAACAACTGTGCATACGAGATGGGTCGGAATGAGCGCGACGAGGGAGCAGCGCCACCTCGACCGAACCAGTTGGAGAACTGGTCATTGCCCTTGAGACGGTCATACGCTGCGTTCCAGGAAATCATGGGGACGTGCCCTTTCTGCGGGGTTTCGCTACTGCACGCTCAGCTCATCCAAGCGGCCCGAGGAGGGCGCCCACGTTCACCACGTCGGCGCCTACCCTGGACTGCCCGGCTATCAGACCGGGATGCTGTCCTGCTGGCCGCCCCACAGCCACACCGTCATCAGGCAGTTGCCAGTGAGCGAGATGGCGGTCGAGTTGTCGAGGTTGCTGACGGTGCGAGGCACGTCATACGAGTAGTTGAAGTTCTCGACCGCGCGGATGACACGCGGCACCGCCAGCTTGCGGGTCGCGCGGATGTCGGGCGAGCCGTTAGCAGCGTTGATGGTGACGGACGAATTGGTGATGCCCGTGCCGCCCGGCCACATGCGGCCCGGTCCATGGTGCAGGGTGAACTGCCCACCCTGCTTGATGAACTTCAGGTGGCCCATCTCCATGATGAGCGCAGCATCGGCGTTCGCGATTTGCGTGTTGAAGCTGATGCCGAGGTTCCACAGGACGAAGTCACGTCCCTGCGGCACCTGCGACGGCTGCACCATGTTCGTCTCGACGTACGACATGACCATGGGGGCCACGAAGCCGTTGTTGGCTCCCGGGAGACCGACGGCGTTGGCGAAGAACAGGTTGGAGCCCGCCAACTGAGCGCCCGAGGCGAATCGGCGAGTGTCGAAGAGGTAGTTCTCCTCCAGGCGAGCCTTCGCACCGCGACCAGCCGCCAGCGAGTTGAGGCCACGGGCGTAGAGCTTGATTTCGCTCTTGCCCTTGCTCATCTCGTGCTGAAGCTCCTCGGTCGACTGCTCGTAAACCTGCACGCGCGGGTCACCGCAGCGCCGAATGAATGCCGTCATCGCGGCGCTGCTGACGTCTCTCAAAAGTCCCATGTGTTCTCTCCTGTGGTTGGTTGGTGAGCTACGCCAACCGGTTTCACTGCTCTGCGTACTCGCTTAAGAAGACACGGAGAGGGCCAACCGAAGTCAGCCCCTACCGCGACTGCTCTAGTCGTCGTCGTCGCCCGCCATGTTGGCGAGGCTAGTCGCGTAGTTCGCGATGCTGGTGCGCTCATCCGGCACACCCTCCAGAAGCGCGCCAACGCCGCCTTCGAGCAGCGCGCCGATTTCCGGGTAGCTGTCACCCATCGTCGACAGCGCCTTCGGCACCTGCTCAGGCTTCTGGATGGCAGGCATGCCGCCTACGAGCTTCGAGCCGAGGTTGGACCCCTCGGTCGCCGCCAACGCGCCGATGGCCGCACACGCTGCCCGAGGGTAGCGCCGACCGAACATCGCGATGACGACAGCGCCGCCGACCTTGGCGAGCTTCTTACCCGTCGGGTACTTGCTGAGTGCAGTGTCGAGCGCGGCGCAAGCCATGCCCGTCAGAGCGCCAGCAATCAGCGGCGTGAATGCTGCCTTCACCGACGACATCAGTCCACCGCGACCGGGGTTGCTGCGACGGTGCCGACGAATGCGACGAGCACCCGTGCCCTTGCGGCGACGCGACCGACGTCGCTTCTTACCTGGGTTGATGTAGATGGTGCGTGTTCGCCGCGACGGGCGAACGGTGTAGACGCGGCGACGTGCCCGCGCTCGCTTTGCGCCCTTGCGGGACTTCCGTGCCTTGCGCCTCTTGGCCATTGTGCTCGTTCCCTTCCTTGTGGTTTTGCGCTTCGCCCTGCGGGCCTTGCGCCGTTTCTTCGTGCCGCTCGTGACGCTGGGGACCCCGCCCCAGCCGAAGCCACCAGCGAAGCCAGGATTCGCCAGCAGCGTGTATGGGTTGCTCAGTCGGCGCATCGTGCCGGTGATGCTCACCCGTCGCACGCGCCGCGACTTCGCCCTCGGCTTGGTACGGGTGCGAGTGACGCCACCACGCGATTTGCGCCGACGACCTGCAGCCATGCGCCGCAGGAACGCTGCCTTTGCTTTGCCCTTCAGCTTTGCCATGACTCAGTTACTCCAGTAGTTCGGCGACCGTGGTCGGTGCGCGCTTGATGGTGGGAACGCCGACGGTGAGCGACGGCTTGAAAAGGAGGTTGCGGATGCGGGGGAGAAGGAAGTACGCGGCGACACCTGCAGCGATGCCGCCGCCGATGAGCAACCATGACGTCTTCGTCCTGCGAGCAATGCGACGTCGTGCCACTTACGGACCCTCCCACTTGACTTGCGTTGGCGCCAGCGTGGCGATGTCGACGCGCTTGCGGAAAAAGTAGAGCGCCAGGAAGGCGGCGATGCCGAGGCCGCTCGCGAGCCCGACGGTGTGCAGGTCACGCTTCGTCATCAGTCCACGATTCCTTCAGGGCGAACGTCATAGTCGCCACCGACGATGTGCAATCGCTTGTTTTTCGCGTCCATCACGAGGTCAGGCTTGCGGCCGCCCTCTTCGCCGAACTCGTGCTCCCACAGCGCGCGCTCGCCGTTCTTGACGGTTTCGTACGTGACAGCGTGGAGCGTCCCGAGCTTGACCGCGACCTTCGGTGAGCTGCTGAGCTTGCGGCGCGAGAGTTTTTTCGCGGGCTCGCCCCAGTGAAACTGTTGATAGAAGGCGAGCGCTTCGTCGACTCGTGCCGAGTGAGAGACGGGACCGGGGTTGCGTCGTCGCGGAAGCGTGTCATTTACGCCTCCCGCCGCGACCCTTGCTGCGCGAATACAGCAAGTAGGCAACGGCTACCGCGCCAGCACCGAGCGCGATTTTGGTTGTGGTCGACATGCCGGCCGGCGCCTCGGGTTGCCCCGCGCTTTGGTCGACGAGCCCGCTCGACGCGCCTTCGTAACCGCCACCACCACCGCCGCCAGAATACCCGCCTCCAGGTGGCGAATACGCTGAGGGAGCGCCCTGTGGCTGCTGCGATACAACTTCCTGCGCTGCCGCCTGCGTCGGCGTAGGAGCGCTGTCACCTGGCGCTGCAGCACCTGCTTTGACGCCGCCCCAGATGTTGCGGCCTGTCGTCTTCAGGATGCCGATGGGAGCACCAAGCACGGTGCCTGCGGCGTTCCCAGCGGCGCCCATGACGCCCTTGGTGACGCCGATGGCCACCTTGGTGGGCAGAACGATGGGTGCGAGCGCCATCTTGCCGACGAACGGCGCCGCCTTGTTGATGGTGAAATTCGCCGTCTTCGTCACGGCCTTGGGAATCGTCTTCGTGACGACCTTCGCCGCGCCCTTCACCGTGCCCTTGGCGGCGCCCTTGACGGCACCCCACACACCATAGAGGTCAGCGATGTCGCTTCCACCATCGACGAGCATTACCGGCGGCCCTTCTTACGAAGGAGCAACAGCAGCACGGCGGCGCCGCCAGCGACGGCGATGGCAGGTATCCACGGGAAGGACGCTTTCGGAGGCGCCGCGACGATGTTGTTGGTGACGGGCCTGCCACCGATGAGGTTGCTGACGCCTTCACCAGCCTTGCCGACAAACGTGTTGAGAACGTCCATCCATGACGTGTCACCGTCGACGTCGCCGATGCCGGGCGAGTCGTACAGGCGAGTCGCGATGAGCTGCGAGTACGCATTCGTCGACTCGGGCGAGGCGAAACGGTTGATGCCCGTCTCGACGCTGGTGATGGCTGCGTTCTGCGCTCGGGACCGTTCGCGCTGGTAGTCCCTGACGGCGTTGGCTGTTGCCCCCGAAACCGTCAGCCGTTGCAGGTAACCCATGCAGTTGATTTGTGCATGGGGCCACTACACCGTCAAAAAGCGTAACCGCTCATGCAAGCTTAATCGTCACTCTTTTGCCACGCGATTGCGCAAATTCGATGGGGTTACCCATGTCGTAAACGGGTGTTTTCATTGTCGTATCGAGCGCCATCAGCGTGCCCTTGTTGGTCAACACCGCCGCCGGGTAGATGTGTGCCCATTTGCCGTTGATGGACATGCACACGAGCTTGGTGGGGACGCCTACCGACTCCAGCATTGACGCCGTCAACACCGTTTGGTCATCACAGTCACCCGCTTTCGTGCGCAACGTTTCGTCAGGCGTCGCGAATCGCTCGGGCAGCTCATGGACGTAGTAGATGTTTGCCTGCACCCACGTCGCGATGGCGAGCGCTTGCTCTTTCTTGTCGCGCTCGACGATGCCACCGTCGCGGATAATCTTCATCGCGAGGTCACGAATGTTGGCCTGCATGCGGTACTTGCTAACCATTCGCCGCAGGAAGCGCAGTTGTTCGTCGATGCCCTCGAATTCGACGAACCATGATGGGCCAGTTGCGGAGTCCCAGCCTGCGATTTGCTTCACCCGACAATCGTAGCCGTCACCGCTCCTCGACGGCAACAACGGTCACAACCGTCACGACCATAGTCTCCCACAACTGCACGGCTTCAAATGACGTGTCGCAATCACGCGTTGACACTTCCTGCATGCCGCACAGCCGTTCGGCGCATTCAATCCAGTGAACGCGACCGTTTGCGCTAAGTGGGTCCTTTTTCCAGCACAGACGAGGCACGACACCGCACCAGGGGCACGGTGTTTTCGGCCTGGCCGCGTGGTACTGGGGCATTTCAACGCACGGTTGCGAACGTCATGCGCACAACGCCGCTCGCGAGCTTCACGGGCGCGGGCGCAACTGGCTTCTCGACGGGTGCGGGAGCCGCGACAGGTGTCGCAGGCGTTGCCACTTGTACAGGTTGCGTATTCACCTGTGCAACCGGAGCGCTTACGGGTGTCTCCGTCTTCGCTTCGCTAGCGATTTGCTGCGCTTGCGGTGTTGCAGCGGGTACGCCAGCGAGCCGATTCGCTGCCGTGTCGAGCAATGCGGCGATGCCAGCCTCGGGGTCGATGCCCTTCGCAGCGAAAGCGGTCGCGAGTTGCTCCATCTTCGACGCGACGGCGGGTGGAAGCTGCAGCGACTGTGCAGGTGGTGACGCTCCACCGCCACGAATCTCGCGCACGGTCGCACCGATTGCGGGAACAACACCAGCGAGCATCTCGGGAAGCGACTTGATGAGCATGGACATCGGGTCCATGTCCCCATCGCTGCCGCCTGCAGCGCCGCCAAAGGCATCCTTCACGGCGGCAATCATCTTCACCGTCTCCATCATCTGTACGGTGGGATTCGACGCGACAGCGTTCGTCGCTGCAGTCGTTTTCATGTGAAGCATCGCCTGCTCACTCGACTGCTTCACCATCGTCAGCATCTGTTGCATGTGCGCTTGCGATCGCGCCTCAGCCTCCAAGCGGTCGCGACGTTCGCGGTCTGCTCGTTCGGCGTCGTCCTTGCGACGCCTGTCGTCGCGCTCAGCTTCCTCACGTCGACGTCGGTCCTCGGCGTCGCGCTCCATCTGCCCCTTGCGCAGCTCCCAATCACGCGCGTCCTTCTCACGCTGCTGCTGCCATGTCCTATCATCCTCGCGACGGCGCGACTCCACCTTGGCTTCGCGCTCCTCCCGCTCCTGTCGCACTTCCTTCTCTTCACGTCTTCGCTTCTCGTCGCGCTCCTCGATGACCTTCATCAACTCGATGGGTGACATCGCAGCGCCGTTGGTGCGTGTCGAGGCGAGCCCGTGGGCGCGTCGCCACTTCGCTTCCGCCACCTCGCTGTTGAAGATGGGATCGCCACCGCCAACCTTCACCTGCATCGACTTGCGAATGCGATGTGTGGCGTCGATGCCTTGCAGAACGTAGGTGCGAGCGCCCCACTTCTCCCGCAGCACGTCTTCAGACGCATCAAGGTCGTCGATGTAGCCAAGCGAGCCCTCATCGGGGTCACGGCTGATGACCCGCACACGCACGATGCCGCCGTCACCCTCAGGCACAGCGAACAGCGCCGAGAACGTCTGCAGGTCGTCAGGGTCCTCCTCACCAGTCAGCTCACGCTTGATGATGGTGGTTTCGGTCCCTTTGCGGCCACTTCCACGCGGCCTGCCAGGTGGGCGACCCGTCGATTTTTTTGGTGCTGACTGTCGCGCTGGCTCAGGGGTTTCGTCGTCCAGGTCGTATTCCTCACCGTCGATGAGTGCCATGCAAAAATCCTTGGTCGAAGCCAGCCCGCTAGCTTGCTGCAACACTTGCGCAGCACAACTAATGCATCTTCAACGTTCGGGCCCTCGTGTCGAGGTCGTCAAGCACAATCCGTTTGTCGTACCTCGACTGAAGTTGCTTCGTAGAGGACTTGATGCGGGGGAACGTCCCCGCTTTCCGCACCATCTCGGCGAGCCCTTCGTTGAGCTTGGTCAAACGGTTTCTCTCGATAGGAACGCCCCTTTTTACGAGGTCCATGAATTCCTTCTCGCTCAACTGCCCCGCGCGGTCTTCGCTGTCGCCTGCGATGTAACTCGCTTCGGCTTCGTCGTCGTCTAGAAACGTCTTCGGCTTGCCATCTACGCGAATACCTGGCCCCATGCCCTTGGCCTTCACCTTGATGTGCTGCTGCGTCTTCTTTCGCGTGCTCGGTTTCACCGTTTCGAGCAGGTAGAGCTTCGGCAGTACGAACTCGCCGCGCAGTACCTCATCCTCCAGCTTCAACGCTCCAAGGTCCGCGCTACTCGGCAAGTCCACACCCCACACCACCACCGAATCGGTATCGGTGTAGTAGATGCGCCCGCCTTTTTTCACGAGCCCATCGAGGATTTCCCACAGGCGAGCCCGCGCCAGCGCCGTCACGTGTCCCGATAGCTGAGGGACAATGTATGACGGCGACACCTTCACCTGCTGTGTCCAGATATCGGCCGCATCGTCGACGAGAGTGAGCCCCGATTCTCGCCAGTCCTGTTTGAGCAACGACGTTGGTGGTGAAAAGAGCACCTTTTTGCGGTCCTCGCGCATCGCGAATTTTCCATATGCCGAGTTCATGATGATTTTCGCGATGAAGTCCATGCCCTTCGTCCATGTCGGCGAGCGCTTGTCGCGAAACTTGTACATGGCGCGAATGAACGAGTTGAAGATTTGGGAGTTGTGAAACCACACTGATTTGCGGGTGCGCAGAATTTTTCCGCCTACCCGTTTCAAGAGGCACAGCTCCGCCGTGTCCCACGTCCCTGTGAGGTGGCCCGTGGGAAATATGAGCTTGCCAGCGATTGACGTCGCCTTGTCGTCGGTTCGTATTCGCCCGTCCTTACCGAACCTGGCGACAACGGGTAGGGGTGGCAGGTAACAGTCTTCGGGAATGTATACGTCGCACTCCACGATGCCAGTCATGCGCTTGGCATTGGAATACACGTGCTTCTCCTCCATCCCGTCAACCTCGATGGCCTCACCGGTTGGCATCGGCTCCAGCATGCAGGCGGGGTAATGCGAGTTGATGTCGTACAGCTTCGCTGTGCCCGGTAGCACCTCGACGCCTTCCACGGCCTTCAACTGGTCCCGCAATTCGAGCTTGCGAGCGCGTGTCGTCTTGGCGTTGGCCAGTTCCCGCGCCGCTGCCTCCATCCATTCCTTGGACACGAAGGACATGCGGAAAATCTCGCTGCGCCCACCGAAGTAGGACTTGCGGATGAATTTGTGTAGGCAGTTGCGGCACCCTCCCTTGGGTGACTTGCCCTTCTCGTATTCCTTGCCGTACTCGGCGCACTCACGAAAGTGACGATTGGTGTAGATGTCTTCGTGCAGATACTTGCGGCGCCACAGGTCGAGCGACGTCGCCGGCAGAGTGATGCCCACCTGCCCGCCGAGCCCGTTGATGACCTTATGCATGCGCGCCACCGCTTCGTACAGCAGCACACAGTCTTTTCGGAGGTAGTCCCGCATCAGCTTGCGGTTTTCCACGCGAGCAAGGTCGTCGTATGACATCGAGAGCGTGACCTTGCGTCCGATGCCGAACGTCTCGCCGAGGTCATCGAGCGGTAGCGGCATGAGGCGCACGCTGTCGACGAAGGTCCATTTCAACTCGACGTGGGCCTTGCCGCTCGTTCTCGTCACACACCCTGGACAACTTGGCGTGTCGCACCCAGGTATATGCTCGCCGGACTCCCGTTCATGAACCTCGATGCAGATGACGGTGCTACCAACAGGTGTCACTTCCACGCGGAAGCGGCGCTGCATGTCCTTTTCGAGGAGACGCCGCAGGAAGAACAAAAAATCGTAGTTACCCCCGTTATGGGCGTATATCCACAATCCCGCGTACTTGGGCTGAAGGACGTGATCGATAGCATCCTTGATGCACGTCCCTTCGCCGATGAAGTCGACATATTCCTTGCCATCGTAGAAGCCCACGGCGTATGCGTTGACCCACTGCCGGGCTTCGATGTCGATAGTCGCAAAACGACGGCCCTTGATGCTGCCGCGGAGACGGCATAGCAGCTTGCTACTCTCTCTCATGTATTCGCTCCTACAGTGATGCGTATTCGGTTAAAGTGCGAATACGCGCGTATATACGGCTTGCTTGAGACTTGCTTGAGACTTACTTGAGACTTACTTGTGATTGACCGCTGCCGTGACGGCGGCGAGCCCGATGTCGCGCATCTTGCGACGCAGCGATTCGTTGAGCTGATGAAACTGAACGTAGCCACCGTAAGCGCTCTTGAGGAGCGCCATCTCCACGAGATTCAGCGTCTTCGCCGACTGGAGGAGTTGCTGAAACACCGCCTGCGCGATGACGTCATCTCTCGTGGACATCGAATGCTACCTTCCTTTGCGCATGGGCTTGTGACCGTAGCCCTCGTTGGTGTCAAACGTCTTCACGCACGCGCTTTCGAGCCACAGCACGCGCGTTTCGGCCTGCGCGTGAAGGCCCATCGTTGGTCCCCATTCGCGAGAGAGCCCAGGGCCAAACAGGTACCAGATGGCGCTGGCAAGCACCTCACGGGACCGCGACCATTCACGAGCTGGCGCAATGTGTGGCGTCGACTCCCATTGTTCGAGCCAGGTGCCTTGCTTGCGAAAGAGGTGGTGGTTGGGGCTGTACGCAGGGTTGAAGGGTACGAACCTGAAAATCAGCAGCGTGACCTGACACCATTGGCGCCCGCTCTTGAACCAAATCGTCTCGGCAGTCTCGATGATGTCCTCGACGGAGACATCGACGAGCGACTTGCCGTAGTGGACCCAGGTGCGCTCGCCGTGGTACCTGTCCGTTTGGTAGCGGTCGCTCGCGTAGCGCCTGTCGCGCTTCGGTGTTGCGATGGTTGAGCCCATCGTCTTGGCGCCGAGAATCGCTCGTCTCTTCTCGGCATATGTGGGGGCTTTGCCGGGCTTGACGTCCTCGTCGGGCAGTCCAGCGTCCTCGGGCGTTGGAACGGCGGCGCGGAATTTCGACGCCTTCGTTGCTGCTGATTTAGCTGCCCTGTTGTGGGCCGCGACGATACGCCTGATTGCCTCCTCACCAGCCCTGGAGGGGCCGTTGCGAGCCCACTTCCTGACCGTGGCAACCGTTACGCCAGCCCGCCGCGCGACCTCCGCGAGACCGAGCCGCGCGATGAGCGCAGCAAGCGACACAGTAGGCCGCTATTCGCGCTGGTCAGGGGTCAGCAATTCCAGTTGAAGCAGGCTCCCACACTCGCGTTTTATCGACGCGAGCATCCCTAGCACCTGCTTCTTATCTGGTGTTGCCATGTGCGCATTCGAGTGTACGGCCCGAGACGCTTTCTCAGCAAGAAACGCGATATTACGTATCTTTTTGGTGCTGAAGTGGGTGTGTTTGATGTCAGCGGGCTTACTGAAACCGTCCATGTGGATGCGCCTCCGGCTAAGGGTATTCGGTATCACCGCGGACGTGTACACGCGGGCTAGCGAATCGGTGGATGGGCGAATACTAGAGGTAGCGGAAGAGTACCCAGGTGAGGTTGCTGACAATCGCCGCGAAGCCCATGCCCACGATGAAGCCTATGCGGAACCCCTTTTTGATGACTTCCTCGAAGCTTTTTGAGTTGACGTTGTTGTGTTCCAGGGCAGCCAGGCGGTGCTTGTCCACAACGGTGTAACGCTGTTTGTGCTTACTCATAGAAAAGCTCCTTTTCCTCTGCCAACCACTTGGGGCAATCGAATTCGAGGGGTGCGTATGGGTAACAGCCCGCAATGGGACGGCTCCAATTGCTCACCTGTTTGCGGGGAATCCAGATGCTTCGGGGCGCATCCCCTGCCAGGTCTTCGCTCTCTATCAGCAGCACCGCGTTGTCGGTGGCATGTTTGTAGAGCATGTGTTTCACGCGCACGAGGCGGTTGCGGTCCTCGTGGTGTGCCTTGCGCTGTTTGTTTAGGTCGTCGGTCATGAAGGTTTCCTCGGGCTAGGCATCGTGAGGGGTGCTGGCCCATCCTCACCACCAATGACGGCCACCCCGAGGAGCGATTCCACCTCGGCGAGCACGAACCTGGCTTCAAGCTGCCTGTCGGTTTCTTCCTTGGATTCGGGAGTCGCGAAGGCGCATTTGAAGCATATCGGGGCGCTGCCCTTGCCGTACGGTCGCGTCGCGCGAAGCTTGCCGCACGTGCCGCACTTCTTCACGCTGTCACCAACATAGCTTCGGCGAACTCTTTCGCCTGTTGCAGCCCGGCACGCTTGCCGCGTTTGAAGGCTGCATCCCACAGGCATGCCGACGAGCACAGCAACAACTGCCCTTCATCAACGGGCACCCGAAAGACCGTGTGACCCTTCTTGGTGGCGTTGGCCAGCACGCACTTGCCGCACTCGGCGCAATCGCTGCGGCTCATCGGGGCGCCCACCTGCAAGCATCGCACTCCACCAGGTCCCACGAGTGAGCCGTATTCACCCATGCTGCTGTGATGCCACAATACGTCTTCGCCTTGCCGTCGCCGATGAATACGAAGTGAATCACGAGCACCTCTGCAACAGTATTCCCGCACCCGCCAGCGCTGCAGCGATGCAGGTGAGCCCCCATGCCACCATGAGAAATCCGCGCAGGAACTCTCTCACTGCGTTGTCCGTCCGGTCTTCGGCCAAGCCGCGCAGCCGTCGCTCCATGGCGTGCGTGAAAACCGGGGCCTTGCGAGATGCCTTCATACTGCCGAGCGGGCGCTTCATGCGGTCACGCGCGGGTATCCGCCCACGGGACGCGCCGCCCAGTGCAGTTCAGTCGCTGACGGTGGCAGGCCGACGGCGAGACAAACCGACAGGATTCGCTTGCAGACGTCGGAGATAACCGCCGCCAAGCGTTCAGACTCCGCATCGTTGGCACCGTACGCCCGCGCGCCGAGCGCCTGCCCGTGGGCGTCGTAAGCGGCGACCGCTGCGTTGAATTCGAGGGCCAGTGCCGGTGACTTCGTCGTGTTCATGTCCCTCACTGCGCCCTCTCCGAACAATACGTTGGCGTGGCCGTGCCGCCACCTGGCCGCAGGTGGCAGAACCGTGTTTGAGGGCTTACTTGCGCGTTGTCGCGGGCGCAGTCACACGTCGCTTGTGGGTCGCAGGCTTGCCCTGGGAGGCAACACGCGACGTAGGGGCTACCGAGATGGATGTCGCCGCAGATGAAGCCTGCTGGACGATTTGGTCCGTCAACACGGGCTCCAGGGGCAGTGTCTTGCCGGTGAACGCCATCGTTTTGAGGCTGTACTGGTGAAGTGTCACCTTGGGCCACCACACGAGCGTCCTGTCGATTGTTGACGACTCCAGTATCGCTGCTTGCGTCGCGCTCATCGACGGACGTGCGTTGGCCGACGCGCGGGCCACTTGACGCGTCTTCGCTTTGACTTCGGAATTGTTGCGCTTTGCCATCATCACACCCCATTAGTAAGAGTATCGCGAATACAGTTGACTTTGTCACGAGCCCACCTCCATCACGCCCTCGACGCGCGGAGGCCACCACCAGCAGTTTTCTTTGCCCTCACCGTATCGGACGATTCGCAGGCGATAGAGGCCGCCGGCGTCGTTGTCCTTCTCGTCGATGACTCGCAGGTCGACGAATTCAGGTTGCTGCGAGTCCACCACGAGCACGATGGCGGGACGAATGGTCATCGGCTGGTCCTTGTAGCCAGGCTCGCCGTAGAACACCACACGGCCGATGCTGGGTACGGGCACCTTCACAGGTCACCCGTCTTTGCCACCACCACGAGTACCGTTTTTTGCGTTGCCGGATAGAGCGCCCGCGCCTTCGCCTCCACCTCCACCGCAGGTACCTCGTGCTCCATCGTCATGTGCTCGATGTAG
>JBPPMF010000363.1:0-3245 GCA_051305915.1 Thiobacillus sp.
CGCGCGCGAATGCAGGGTGCAGCGCGCCAGCAGGTCGTCGTGGTCGGCAGCGCTAAAGTGGTGGTGTTGCGGTGAGGAGGACATAGGGTCAGGCGTTAAGCGTCGGGGCGGCCTTTTCGGCTTCTTCAAGATGATAGAGCCAGGCCAGCAGTTCGGCCACGACAATATATACCTGAGGCGGGATGTGGCTGTCGAGGTCGATCTGCATCAGCAGCGCCAGCAACTCGCGCGATTCGTGAACGTAGACCCCGGATGCGCGCGCCCGATCAATGATGTTGTCGGCCAGAATGCCGCGACCTTTAGCGACCACGCGCGGCGCGCCATCGCCTTCGCGATAGGCGATGGCCGCCGCGGCGCGTTGTTTGTTGTCAGGCGTCGGCGGCACGATCCTGCTCCACCGTCAGCGCCTGCAAGGTGCAGCCCGCTGCCGTCATCCGCTCGAACAGCTGCGCCTGATTTTGCCGCAGTAGCGGCTCGACCTCGGCTTGCTCCGGCACCATCCGGATCGTGAATGCCTGATTCACATCCAGCTTGATATGCACGGTCACGGTGCCGAGTTGCGGCAGCGTCAGCTTGAGTTGGGATTCCCAGCCGGCTTGCTCATTCTCGGCACTGGCCGCCGCCGAATGATCCTGCGCGGCTTCCGCCTCCTGACGCAGCAGCCATTCCAGCTCCTGTCCCGGCCACACCTCGCCGCGCCAGACAAACTGGGGCGACTCCAGCACCTGCAATTGTTGCGACAGCAGCGCGTGCATCGGATTGAGCAGCTTCTGGCCGGCTGGCTCCCCGGCGTTCATCAGAGCCTGCATGTTGGCTTGCAGAGCAGCGTTGCGCGCCTCGGCGGCGAGCCGGTTTTGCGGCTCCTGCATCAGGCCGTCCAGATTGTCCTGGCCGACCGCCCAGTTGGCCAGATGCGACTCGTAAAACAGCCCGCTGCGGACCACCGCCGTGCGCAGCGCAAGCGCCAGTTCGGCCACCTGCTGGGTGACGGGCTGGCCGAGCAGGGGGCCGGGCGGTGTAACGGTGGGTGGCGTATTGCGGCCTGGCGCTTGCTGCATCAACTCGCTCAGCATGCGCGCGGTCTGGCTCAGTTGCGGCGCGTCCTTGGCGGCGGTTCCGGGCGGCTCCAGCACAAACACCGCCTGCGGCATATGGCCGGCAAAGCGCAGCAGCAGTTTGTCGCCGGCCGCGGCAGGGTGGGGCAGGCGCATCGCCACCGTTTGCCCTGCGATTTCGACCATCGAAATGCCCTTGTCCACGGATTTCACCAGACCCGTAATCGTCTGGCCGACCTGCATGTTCTCGAAAGCGCGCGGTGCTGCCTGGTCGCGCTCGGTTGCGTTCAGAACCGGTTGGGTGGGTACCAAGCCGGATACAGGCCGCCCCACACCCTCCAGCTTGGGCGGAACATCCAGAATGCGGGCGAGAACCTGGACCGGAATCATAAGAATGCCGGTGCGAAAATCGCGGCGAGGGCGCCGCGCCTACACGGGGTCGCGGCCCTCACGTTCGCATGGGATGCGGCGGCCATGTTGTTGTGGGAGGGTCGCCCCGGCCCGATGCCGTGGTGTTCGCAGGGGTGCGAAATTCGCCCCGAGGCGGGGCTCCCACAGGGGGTTGCTGCGGCCACGTTCGCATGGAATGCGGCCACCACGTTCGCATGGGATGCGGCGTCCACGGGGTTGTGGGAGGGTCGCCCCGGCCCGATGCCGTGGTGTTCGCGAAAGCTCGAAAAATCACCCCGATACCCAGAGGGCATAAAGGCGTGACGCCTACAGGGGGATATGCGGCGAGGCGCAACGACACATGACGTAAAAATTCGCGATTTCATGTTTCGTTGTTGCCGTGGCGCGGTGTTACGCCCGCTGTGCGCCGTAAGCGTCGACGCCGCGCTGGCTGGTGCGCGTCATGTGCAGCCGCTGTTGCAGCTCATGCAGGCGCGGCTCGGTCAGCGCGCGGATCTGGGCGTCGTTTTTTAGAATCGCCCGGATGATCGACACCTTGGCGCGCTGCTCGGTTTCGTTCAGCGGCAACGGCGCGGATTGCATCAGGCTGCCGACGTAACCGCGGCAGCGCTGCTCCAGCGCGGCCAGCTCATCCCATTCGCCCTGGCGGGCGGCGTCCAGCATGGTGCCGGTCAGTTCGGAGAGTGATTCGTAGGTGGTGAGCATTTCCTGGCTGTTCATGGGAATCTCCGGTCAGGCGGCAACAGGGCTGGGGGTCGCGGAAGCGGGGCCGATCTGCTTCCAGGCGCTGTGCAGTTCCTGCAGCAGGCCCAACACTTCTTCCAGCGGCGCTGTCTCGTTCTTGACGTGGGTCAGCATCAGGCGCTGGTTCATGTAGTCGTACAGCGCATCCAGCCGCTGTGCGATCTCGCCGCCCTGCTGCAGGTCGAGCGCGGCGCGCAAACCTTCGCCGATGATGTTGCTGGCCTTGGACACAGCGGCTGATTTCTTGCCGTTGTCGCCTTCGTTCATATGCTTGATCGCCATCCGCACGGCCAGTTCGGCGCCTTCGTACAGCATCACGATCAGCTGGTGCGGGCTGGCCGCGACCACACCGGTTTCCAGGCCGACCTTCGCATAGGCGCTAGCAACGTTGCCGGAATTCGTGTACGCACTTCTTTCGTGACTGATTTGCTGCGGCTGCGTCGGCGGAAAATCATCCTGGACAGACGGCGGGGCAGCAGGAGTTGCGCTGGTTTCCCGGCCGACTTTGGCATACGCGCTGGCGGCGCTTCTCGAATTCGTATACACGGTTTTCTCCTGATAGGTTTATTGCTGGTTGCCCGGCAGGTTTGCCAGCTGGGCCGTCAGAAAGTTGCTGGTGGTGTTCATGTTGTTGAGCATGGCGTCGAGCGCGGTGAACTGCGCGCGGTAGCGCCGTTCGATCTGGACCAGGCGCGCTTCCATCTCGGTGCGGCGCTTGCCGATATCTGCGATGGTCTTGTTGATGCCGTCGGTGCGCGCTGTGATGGAGCTGTCGTTCGACAGGGCAGTCTTGGCCCAGGTGCTCAACTTCGAGGCGTAGCCCTGGGAATAGTTGATCACCCCGCGGTCGCCCAAAGCGCCGCCGTTGACGATGAGGTCCAGCCCCTGCGCCGCACCGCTGGTGGCGCGCAACAGCTGGCCGGCGCCGGTCGCGGCCACGCCGCCGATGCTGCCGGCCACGTCCACACCATCGGTGGGTGTGTCGCCGCTCAGTCCCAGCGCCGCCGCCGCGTTGCCGCCGCTGATGCTCACGCT
>JBPPMF010000060.1:0-10724 GCA_051305915.1 Thiobacillus sp.
GCACGCGCGTGCTGGCCTATCCCACGCTGCGCCTGCCACTCACCAATTCGTTCGGCTTTCTCACCCCGCAAATCGGCTGGCACAGCAGCTATTACGCACTCGACGACAGCGCGGCCGAACAACGCGTCACGCGTAACCTGCCGATCTTCAGCCTCGACAGTGGAGTCATATTTGACCGCGCATTCCGCTTTGCCGATGTCGACTACGAGCAGACGCTGGAACCACGCGCGTATTACGTCGTGGCCCCTTACCGCGACCAGAGCATGATCCCGGTGTTCGACAGTGCGCTGCTGGATTTCAGCTACGCGCAGATGTTCACCGAAAACCAGTTCATCGGCGGCGACCGCGTCAACGACGCCAACCAGCTGACCCTCGCGGTCACCAGCCGTTTCATCGAAGCGGCCAGCGGGCTGGAGCGGCTGCAATTCACCCTCGGGCAGCGCTATTACTTCAGCACGCAGCAGGTCACGCTGCCGGGCGTGGCGCCGCGCACCACCAACGCCACCGACCTACTCGCCACCGTCAGCGGGCAGATCACACGCGACTGGCGTGTGAATACTGCTGTGCAATTCGACACCCAGAATCAAATCACCGTCCGCCAGAATCTTGGCGCGTCTTACCGCCCCGGCCCCGGCCGTACGTTGAACTTTGACTACCGCTTCATTGACCAAGCCACCGAGCAAGTCGACTTCTCCGGCCAGTGGCCGCTGAGTGCACGCTGGTACGGCATGTTCCGCTACAACTATTCGATCCAGGACAACAAGCTGGTCGAAGGCTTGGCCGGGGTTGAATACAATGCTGGCTGCTGGGCAGTGCGCGCCGTGCTTCAGCGCCTGGCCACCAAGGAAGAGCAGTCCACCGATGCGCTGTTCTTCCAACTCGAGTTAAGCGGCATGGGGCGTCTCGGCGCCAACCCGCTCGACGTTTTGAAACAAAGTGTTCCCGGATACAGGCCTAGCAATGAAATACTTCAAACACCCTGAATGGTGCCGCCCGCAGTGGGCACTCGCTTTTCTGATCGCAGCCACGACATTGTTGCCAGCACACGCCGCAGTGCAGCTGCTCGACCACATCGTGGCTGTCGTCAACGATGAAGTCATCACCCGACAGGAGCTCGCCAGACGCTATCAGGAAGTCGTGCAGAACCTGACGCGGCAGGAAACCCCGCTGCCGCCACGCGGTGCGCTGGAAACCCAGTTGCTCGAACGCATGATCACCGAACAGGCGCTACAGCAACATGCGCGCGGCACCGGCATTCGGGTCGACCCAACCCAGGTCGAACGCGCATTGCAGCGCATTGCCACACAGAACAAGCTCGACCTGGCCGGCCTCGCAACCGCGCTGGAAAGAGAAGGCCAGAGCCTGGACAGCATGCGCAACACCATCCGCAATGAAATTCTCATTACGCGCGCGCGCGAACGCGATGTCGACAACCGCGTCTCGGTCAGCGACGCCGAGATTGAAGGCTATCTGCAAACCCAGGTGCAGCAGGGGGTGGAAACCGAATACAACTTCGCCCACATTCTTGTCTCCGTACCGGAAAACGCCTCGCCCGAGCAAATCCAGGCGCGCCGCGCCCTGGCAGAAGACGTCCTCGCCCAGATTACCCGGGGCGCCGATTTTGCCCAGCTTTCGGCCAGCCATTCCGATGCCCCCAATGCGCTGCAGGGCGGCGCCTTCGGCTTGCGTGCCAGCGGCAAGCTGCCCGCATTGTTTGTCGACGCGCTGAAACCGCTGCAGCCCGGACAGGTCAGCCCGCTGCTTAAAAGCAGCAACGGCTTTCACATCCTCAAGCTCAACGACAAGCGCGGGCTCGACGCCACCCTCAGCATCATCCAGACACACGCGCGCCATATCCTCATCAAGACCAACGAACTCACCTCCGAAACCGACGCCCGCAACCGTCTGCTGCAACTGAAGGAGCGCATCGACAACGGCGTGAAGTTCGACGAACTGGCGCGCCTGCATTCCGAAGATGCCAGCGCTTCAAAAGGCGGCGATCTCGGCTGGGTCAACCCCGGCGACACCGTGCCCGACTTCGAGAAGGCGATGGAGGCCCTGCAGCCGGGCCAGGTCAGCGCGCCGATCCAGTCACCCTTCGGCTGGCATCTGATCCAGGTGCTGGAACGCCGCGATCAGGATGTCACGCAGGAACGCCAGAAGCTGCTGGCGCGCCAGGCCATCCGCGAGCGCAAGGCCGAAGAGGCTTTCCAGGACTGGGTACGGCAGATTCGTGATTCGGCTTACGTCGAACTGCGTCCGCTCGATTGAACCTAAAAACCGCAGTTGACCGCTCATCACCTCAATGGAAGCCGCGTGAATACTGGGTTTTTTGCCTTCGTCCAGGTTCACCTTTTGGGTGGCCCGCTACGCACCCACTGGCATTTATGCCCTTCGGGTGCGCCTGGTCGCGCGCCTGCCTTTGTCGCTCCTCCTTGCAGGCCCCGGCCTGCGGCGTCGTCGCTTCGCGGCAGACACGTGCCCAGACGCACCATCGGGCGCGTCCAACTGCGGTTTCTAGGTTGAATGAGCCTCACCGCGGTGCGTGAAGCCGCCGATCTGCCCGTCCTCGCCCTGACCGCAGGCGAGCCGGCCGGAATCGGCCCCGACCTCTGCATCGCCCTGTCGCAGCAGCCGCTGCCATGCCACCTCTCGGTGCTGGGCGATATCGAGGTGCTGCGCGCCCGTGCCACGCAACTGGGCATCGCGGTCGACTTCCTCACCGCTGACGCCATCCCCGCGCATCAGCTCGGTGCGCTGCACGTGCACCACATCCCGGCGGCCGCGCCCGTCACCGCCGGCGTGCTCGACTCCCGCAACAGCGCCCATGTCCTTGCCCTGCTCGATGCCGCGCTGGCCGGCTGCATGAACGGCTCGTATGACGCCGTCGTCACCGCGCCGGTGCACAAGGGCGTCATCAACGACGCCGGCTTTGCCTTCACCGGCCATACCGAATACCTGGCCGACCACAGCGGCACGCACAAGGTCGTCATGATGCTCGCCGGCGGTGGCCTGCGCGTCGCACTTGCCACCACCCATCTGCCGCTGCGCGAGGTGGCCGACGCCATCACGCCTGCGCTGCTCGACGAGGTGATCCGCATTCTGCACGCCGACCTGCAAACCAAATTCGGCATCGCCCGGCCACGCATTCTGGTGGCCGGCCTCAACCCGCACGCCGGCGAATCCGGCCATATAGGGCGCGAGGAAATCGACATCATCGAACCGGCGCTCGAACGCCTGCGTGGCGAGGGCCTCGATCTGGTCGGCCCGCTACCCGCCGACACCCTGTTCTCGCGCATCCACGTTGACCCCTGCGATGCCGTGCTGGCGATGTATCACGACCAGGGCCTGCCCGTGCTCAAGTACGCCAGCTTCGGCGCTGGCGTGAACATCACGCTGGGCCTGCCCTTCATCCGCACCTCGGTCGACCACGGCACCGCGCTCGACCTTGCCGGCACTGGACGCGCGGAAGTGGGCAGCCTGCTGACGGCGATCGAGGCGGCGCGGGAGATGGTTAAGAGGAAGGAGGTAGGATCTAGGGGTTAGGGGTTAGGATTTAGGGAATGTGCGGCTTTGCCGCGCTTTGAAATCCCTAACACCTAGCCCCTAACACCTAGCCCCTAAAAATGCATACCCCGCGCAAACGCTTCGGCCAGAATTTCCTCATCGACGACGGCATCATCCATGCCATCGTCAACGCCGTTCATCCTCAGGCAGGGGAAACCGTGGTCGAGATCGGCCCCGGCCTCGGTGCGCTGACCAGGCCGCTGCTGGAACGGCTGCCGCATCTGCACGCGGTCGAACTCGACCGCGACATCGTCGCGCGCCTGCAAAGAACCTGGCCGGCCGAGCGTCTGACCGTGCACAGTTGCGATGCACTGAAATTCGACTTCGCGCAGCTGGGGCACGATCTGCGCATCATCGGCAATCTGCCGTACAACATTTCGACGCCGCTGCTGTTTCACCTGATGGAGTTTGCCGCGCACATCCGCGACATGACCTTCATGCTGCAGAAGGAAGTGGTCGAGCGCATGGTCGCCGAGCCTTCAACCAACGATTACGGGCGGCTGTCGATCATGCTGCAGCGCCGCTTCCATCTGGAGTGGCTGCTCGACGTGCCGCCCACCGCTTTCAACCCGCCGCCCAAGGTCAACTCAGCGGTGGTGCGGCTGATCCCCAAGACCCCGGCTGAAATCGTCGCACTCGACGAGACCTTGTTTGCGCGCGTGGTGGCCGCCGCGTTCTCACAACGTCGCAAGACGCTACGCAACACGCTGAACAGTCTGATGAAGCCGGAAGACTTCGCTGCGATCGGCATCGACGCCGGCAAGCGCGCCGAGAATCTGTCCTTGGCCGACTACGAAGCCATCACCCTGCACCTGGGCAATCCGCGGCAGCCCGCCTGAGCGGCCCGCAGGGGACGGCTCAGTCCGGCAGGAAGGGATAGTCGGTGTAGCCCTGCTCTTCCCCGCTGTAGAGCCGCTCGTAATCCGGTGAATTGAGCGGCGCGCCGCGACGGAAGCGTTCGACCAGATCGGGGTTGGCCAGCAGCAGGCGGCCGAATGCAATCGCATCGGCCGTGCCCGACATCACGGCCTGCTGCGCTGTGGCGAAGTCATAGCCGTTGTTGCGGATGAAATTGCCCGAATACAGCGCGCGCATGCGATCGTAATCGAACGGAACCCATTGTTCTTGGGGTGCGCCGCCGGTTCCCTGCAGCACGTCGAGGAAGGCCAGGTTCAGCGGGTTGAGCTGCGTCATCACATAGTCGAATGTCTCCTGCGGATGCGCGTCGCTGATGTCGTTGAAGGTCGTCACCGGCGACAGCCGCAGGCCGACGCGGTCATGGCCGATGGCGCCACATACCGCCTCCATCACCTCCAGCAGCAGGCGTGCACGGTTTTCGGTGCTGCCGCCGTAGGCATCGCTGCGCTGGTTGGTGGACGAACGCAGGAACTGGTCCAGCAGGTAACCGTTGCCGGCATGGATTTCCACCCCGTCGAACCCCGCCGCCATCGCATTGCGCGCGGCCTGGGCGTAGCTTTCGACCAGCGCGGGGATTTCGGCAAGTTCGAGCGCGCGCGGGGTGACGTAATCCTTCATCCCCTGCCCGGTGAAAACCTGCCCTGCCGGACGAATCGCCGACGGCGCGACCGGCAGGGCACCGCCAGGCTGCAGGTCGGGATGCGAAATCCGCCCCACATGCCACAGCTGCAGCGCGATCTTGCCGCCTGCGTCATGCACCGCCTGCGTCACCAGCTTCCAGCCGTCGATCTGTTCGGGGGTATGGATGCCGGGTGTGCGTGGATAGCCGTGGCCCTCGGCGCAGATCGGCGTCGCCTCGGTCAGGATCAGGCCGGCCGACGCGCGCTGGCGATAGTATTCGGCGATCAGCGGCGTCGGCACATTGCCGGTCCCGGCACGGTTGCGTGTCAGCGAGGACATCACGACGCGATTGGCCAGCTCGATGGCGCCGAAGCGGGCAGGTGAGAAAAGATCGGTCACGTTGGAATTCCTTTGGGTTGAGTTACTGCGGGCGAGCGGGGCGAAGTACGCATCCCACTTATATTGAGGCCGCGTTTGGGAATACAAGTTTCAGACCGGGATTTACTTGCGGCCTCGATAATGGCGACAATCGTGAATGCAACCCAGATCGGCTACAGCAAAGGAATGAAAAGATGATCGAGAACCAGGGGCGTTTCAGTCAAGCGATGGCGCTATTCGACGCCGCCAATGCCGAAGACCCCAATCAGGACGAAGGCCAGCCCAAGGAGCTGCTTTACTCCCAGCGCATGTCGGACATGATCGCGCGCTTTGCGCCGGATGCGTCCGAAGCCGCGCAACTGGCGGTGCGCGCCCAGCACATCCAGCGCTGGAAAGTGCCGCGCAATACCTATCCGATGACCAAGGAAGGCTATCACGCATGGCGCACCGGGCTGTATACGTTCCAGGCCGACACCGCAGGCGAACTGATGCGCGAGGCCGGCTATGACGATGCGATGATCGAACGCGTCAAGAAGGCGGTGGGCAAGCGCGGCATCAAGAGCAATCCGGAAACGCAGATGCTGGAGGATGTCGCCGGCCTGGTCTTCATCGAGCACTACATGCTGGCCTTTGCGCAAAGCAAGCCCGAATACGACGAAGCGAAATGGCTGGAGATCATCCGCAAAACGTGGAAGAAGATGTCGAAAAACGCCCAGGCCTTTGCCCTGTCCGGCAAGCTCAAACTGCCGGAGCCGCTGGTACCGCTGATCACCAAGGCGATCAGTTAATCGCTGCGGCGCGGCCGGATATCCTTCACTCCGCCCATTCCTTCACCCACCCTGCCGTTCCCTTCTGGATGAACTCGATCGGATAGCCGTCGGGGTCCTCGATGAAGGCGATCACCGTGGTGCCGTGCGACATCGGCCCGGCCGGGCGCAGCACCTTGCCGCCTTTCACGGCGACGGCCTCACACGCGGCGTAGGCATCGGCGACCTCGATGGCAATGTGGCCGTAGCCGCTGCCGATCTCGTACTTGTCCACGCCCCAGTTGTAGGTGAGTTCAAGTACCGCCGCCTTGTCCTCGCTGTCGTAGCCGACGAAGGCCAGGGTGAACTTGCCGCCCGGGTAGTCCTTGCGGCGCAGTAGTTTCATTCCGAGAACATGGGTGTAGAAATCGATCGAGCGATCGAGATCGCCGACGCGCAGCATGGTGTGGAGGATTCGCATGATGGTCTTCCTGGAAAAAACATTTATCCGCGAAGTACGCGAAGGGACACGAAGAAAATAAAAACCCGTTCATCAGGATAGTCTGCGCCGGGCGAAAACTCGCGACACCTCATCGGTTTTCTTGGCGTTTCTTCGCGCACTTCGCGGATAAAAAAGCCCTTGAAACTCAAACCCGAAACAGCGCCGCCCCCATTGTGCGCAACTCGGCACGCCTTGCCAACGCATCCGGACACAGTTCGGCGACCTTCGCCCAGAAGCGTGGTGAGTGGTCGAGGTGGATCAGATGCGCCAGCTCGTGCGCGGCGACGTAGTCGATCAGCGTGAGTGGCGCCTGCACCAGCCGCCAGTTCAGACGGACATGGCCGCGCCGGGTGCAACTGCCCCATTGCGTCTGTGCATTGGACAGAGCGAAGCGGCTGGGGGCGCGTCCCAGTCTGCGCGCGATGCGCGCGAGCCGCCAGGCCAGCAGGCGGCTCGCCTGGGCGTGCAACCAGTTGCGCACCAGCGCGCCAACCTCGGCATCCAAGGGCGCGTGAACGCGTAGGGTATCGCCGTGGCGACGCACCTCGCTGAACAAGGCAGGCTGGATGTCGAGCGCGAGGGTGCGACCGAGGTAGCGCACTTCGCTGGTGGGCGCAGCGGCCACTTGCGGCGTGCGCGCCTGCATGCGGCTCCAGGCGCGATGCAGCCAGTCGTGCTGCTGCCGTACATAAGATTCGATTTCGGCGCGTGGAGTCCAACTCGGCGCGTGGATGCGCACTTCACTCAGCGTGACGGTCAGGCCAAGGGTACGGCGACGGCGCGAGCGGCGCAGCTGATACGGCACCGCAGCGTCGCCGATCTGCAGGACGCCGCTATTGGTGTGCGGCAGCAGGGGGTAACCTCGTCATTTCGGTTTCGATCCAGGCTTCCACCGCGCGCGTGAGTTCGGCCGCGCTCTTTCCGGCGGGGTCGATCACCGGGCCGATGCTGACGGTGATGATGCCGGGACGCTTGATGAAGGCATTCTTCGGCCACACTTCGCCGGCGTTGTGCGCCACCGGCACGATGGGGGCGCCGGATTCCGCTGCCAGCCAGCTACCGCCGATGCCGTACTTACCTTTTTCGCCGGGTGCCACGCGCGTGCCTTCGGGGAACACCAGCACCCAGAATCCCTGCGCCAGCTTGTCCCCGCCCTTCTTCACAATCTGCTTCAGCGCCTCGCGCCCGGAACTGCGGTCGATGGCGATGGGCGAGAGCATGCGGAATGCCCAGCCGAAGAACGGCACGTTCAGCAACTCCTGCTTGATCACCGGCGACACTGGCGGAAACAGGAACAGGAACGCCACTGTTTCCCATGCCGACTGATGCTTGGCGAGAATGATGGCGGGCTGGTTTGGCAAATTTTCCCGTCCTTCCCCCACCTACCGGATGCCAAGCACCACGCGCGCCAGCTTAATCACGAGGTGGTTATAGCCGGTGATCAGCCGGTAGCGTGTGTGCGCCGAGAAGGGGAAGCTGAACAGCGCCACCACGCTGAACAGGATCGTCAAGGCGGTCTGCAGAACCGCGAAAATCAGCGAGCGAATCAGGTTCATGAAGCAACTTTGAGCAGGTATTCGACGGCCTCGCTCAAATCAGCGAACACCGGGGTGTCCTCCGGCAGCCTGCCCGCCGCCAAGGTGTTTTCGCCCTTGCCAGTTCTGACCAGAACCGGTTTCGCCCCCACGCTGGCCGCGGCCAGCAGGTCGCGCAGCGAATCGCCCACCGCGGGCACGTCGCGCAGGTCGCGGCCGTAGCGCGCAGCGATCTCGTCGAACAGCCCCGGTTTGGGCTTGCGGCAGCCGCAATCCATTTCGGCCGAATGCGGGCAATAGAACACCGCCTCGATGCGCCCGCCCGCCTGCCCCACCGCCTTGTGCATTTTGGCGTGAATGGCATTCAGCGTCGCCATCTCGAACAGCCCGCGCGCCAATCCGGATTGATTGGTGGCCACCACCACGCGCCAGCCATCGCGCGTCAGCCGCGCAATCGCTTCCAGGCTGCCGGGAATGGGTTTCCATTCTTCCGGAGACTTGATGAACTGGGCGGAGCCGAAATTGATGACGCCGTCTCGGTCGAGGATGATGAGCTTCATGAACGAAAGTTTACGCCGCCAGACGCGACAAGTCCGCAACCCGGTTCATGGTCTGGTGCAACTGGTTCAGCAGCGCCAGCCGGTTGGCCTTCAGCGCGGGAGCGTCGGCGTTGACCATCACGCTATCGAAGAAAGCATCGACCGGGGCCTTGAGTGCGGCCAGCGCCTGCAACGAGGTGGTGTAATCGCCAGCCTCAAAAGCCGCATCGGCGCGTGGCGCAATCTCGCCCAGTGCGGCGAACAGCGCGGTTTCCGCCGCCTCGACGAAGCGCGCCGGGTCGGCTGTGTTGCCCACTTCGCCCTCGGCTTTTTTCAGGATGTTGCCGACGCGCTTGTTGGCAGCGGCGAGCGCGGCGGCTTCGGGCAATGTTGCGAAGGCGCGCACCGCCTCCAGTTGCTTCGGTACCAGACAAATCTGCGTCGGGTTCAGGCTCAGCACCGCATCGACCTCGTTCGCGGAATAGCCCTGTTCACGCATCGCACCACTGAGACGCTCGAACACGAACATGTACACGTCCGTGTGCGCCTGCCCCAGCAAGCCCTGCGGGAAACCGTCAAAGGCGATATTGACCAGGTCGTCCAAACCCAGCAGCAAGTTCTTCTCGATCAGCATGCGGATGACACCCAGTGCATGCCGGCGCAGCGCAAATGGATCCCTGTCGCCGCTGGGTTTCTCGCCAATGCCGAACAGGCCCACCAGCGTCTCCAGCTTGTCCGCCAGCGCCACGCACACGCCCACGTCGCTGCGCGGCAGTTCGTCGCCAGCAAAGCGCGGCTTGTAGTGGTCCTCGATGGCGAAGGCGATGTCGTCGGCTAGGCCGTCGTGCTGCGCGTAGTAGCGTCCCATGATGCCCTGCAGTTCGGGGAACTCGCCCACCATGTCTGTCAGCAGGTCCGCCTTGGCCAGCAGTGCCGCCTGATCGGCTTTCAGCGCCAGCGCCTCGCCGCCGATCTGCTGGCCGATGGCGCGGGCAATCGCCTGCACCCGCGTCACGCGTTCGCCCTGGGTGCCGAGCTTGTTGTGATACACCACCTTGGCCAGCCCCAGCACGCGCGAATCGAGCGCTTTCTTGCGGTCCTGATCGAAGAAGAACTTGGCATCGGCGAGACGCGGGCGCACCACGCGTTCGTTGCCCTGGATCACGGCGGAGGCATCGGCGGGCGAGATGTTGGAAACGATAAAGAACTGGTTGGTCAGCTTGCCGTTCTTGTCCAGCAGCGGGAAGTATTTCTGGTTCGCCTTCATGGTGAGGATCAGACATTCCTGCGGCACTTCGAGGAAGGCCTCCTCGAACCGGCCAACCAGCACATTGGGGCGTTCGACCAGCGCGGTGACTTCGTCCAGCAGGGCATCGTCCTCGATCGGCGTCAGGCCTGACGGCGCGGCGGCTGCCTGCAACTGGCGGACGATCTCGGCACGGCGTTCGGCGAAGCTGGCGATCACGGCGCCCTCGTCTTTCAACTGGCCGGCGTAACTGTCCGCACTTTGAATCGACACCGGACTGACGCGCGCCTCGAAGCGATGGCCCTGCGTCTCGCGCCCGGCCGTCAGGCCCAGCACCGACAAGGGCACGATATCGGTTCCGTGCAGCGCCACTAGGCCATGCACCGGACGCACGAAATGCACGCTGCTCCAGCCGTCGGCAAGTTGATACTGCATCACCTTCGGAATCGGCAGCTTCGCCATCGCGGCTTCGAGCGCACGCTGCAGGCCGTCGGCGAGCGTCGTACCCGGCGCGATGCTGTCGTGGAACAGCGCTTCATTTTTGCCCTCGCCTTCACGGCGCAGTTTGGCAACCGCGGAGGCGTCCGCGCCCAGCGCAGCCAGGCGCTTCAATAGCGCGGGCGTGGCCTTGCCCTCCGCATCCAGACCCACGGCAACCGGCATCAGCTTGGT
>JBPPMF010000065.1:0-2535 GCA_051305915.1 Thiobacillus sp.
GTCTTTCGTCTTGATGATGGTGGTGTGGTTGATCACCACGTTGTTGACGATGCGCGGCCCGCCCCAGCCGTCCCAGCGCGGATGGCCGCGGTGCTTGTGGTGCCGCCACCAGGGAATGACCGGCTCGCCCCAGCTCAGCGCCACCCACCACAGCCCGGGCAAGCCAACGCTGATGCGCGCCGATACGTCGTGGCCGCGGGTCATAAAGGCCACTAGCGCAGGCGAATACACCGGGCGCCGCACCACCGGCCCCGGCGCCCATGCCCAGAAGCCGTCGATATTGATCCAGCGGCCGTAATGAAAAGGCGCCCAGCCCCACGGCGCATCGTCGATCCAGGTCCATTCGTAATAGGGATCCCACACCCACGAACCGGTGCTGTAGGGTACCCAGTCAGCGCCCACGCCATGGGGAATCCACACCGGTCCGTAACTGGGCACCACCCGCCAGCGGCCGTAGTGGTCGAGCTCTTCCGCACCGTACACATCCGGCGGCAGGTAGCGCGCGCTGATCGACTCACCGATGCGGTCGCTGCGCGCGTCGTTCCAGCGATCCCAGGCATCGGGTGTCGGCGCTGCGTAAGTGGCCACTTTCACCGGATCGCCCGCAGTGACGACAATATCCTCGGAAGGATAAATACTCAGCGAACGCCCGTCGGCCGTGATCACCGTGGCCTCGCCGCCGCGGCGGGTGATGAAATGAGTCTCGCGGCTGTCCACCTCCACCCGGTAATAGCCGGGATGCCCGATGACGAACACCGCGTTCGGTGTGCTCACTTCCACCGCGTCGCCCTCCGCCAGGCTGCGCATGTCGAATGACACCCGGCCGCTGGTCAGCTTGAACTGGATGCGGTGTTCGTCCTGCTCCACAAGCGACAGCTGGCTGTTTGCGTCGGCGCGCACGAAACTGCGGCTGCCGAACTGCACCTCGATGTTGGCGCCGTTGCCGGTATACAGCGCATCGCCCTCCGCCAACGCCAGGTTGGAGCGGGCGCGCGCCCAGTCCTCGGCGCCCTCCCGCCAGTAGGAAACCTCACCGTCGATGAAGCTCAGCCGCGGTGGCGTGGGCATCCAGACCTCGTCGTCGTTCGCCGCCACGGCGGCGGAAACGAACAAAGTGAGCAGAAACAACAACGGAATCAGGCCGATACGTTGGAGGATAGTCATGGAAGCGCCCCATTCTCAGGATCAGGTACGAACAATCCGCAGCACGCTTTCTGCACGCCACATCCTGCATGTATAGAGCTTCGATCAAGCGAGGGACGAAGTGGTTCCAGCGACCTGGCAACAAGGTAACTCGCGGCCACCTGCTGGCTGGCTGGCGTTAGTCCGAACCGCTCTGCAACACCATAAAATCCGCAGGCTTCATCCTTATGCTTTAACGCGTGATCACCATCATTCAGACGCCCCTGACGCAAGCACCCGCTCGGGTTTCATTGCCTCCAGCCCGCTGCGGATATGCAGGTCGCGCTGCGGGTAGGGAATCACGATGCCGGCAGCCTTGAAGGCGCGCCAGATCGCCAGATTGATATCCGAACGCACATTGGCCATGCCAGCTTCGGGATCCGGGATCCACACCCGAAGTTCGAGTTCAATGCCGCTGTCCCCGAAGGTCATCAGACGGGTCGTGGGCTCCGGATCGGCGAGCACGCGCGGATTGGCTCTGGCGGCTTCTTCCAGGATGGCCAAGGCTTGCTCTGGGTCACTGTTGTAGCTGATGGAAACCGGTATTTTCAAGCGCACATTGCGGTCGCTGTAGCTCCAGTTGATCACCTCGTTGGTGATCAACATCTCGTTGGGAATCAGCCGCTCTACGCCGTCGCGGTCCTTCACCACCACATAGCGGGCGTGCAATTCCTGCACCCAACCAAACTTTTCGCCAATGGTGATGACATCGCCCGGACGGATCGATCGGTCGAACAGCACAATGAAGCCGCTGATGAAATTGCTGGCGATACGCTGCAGGCCGAAGCCCAGGCCCACGCCCAACGCGCCGCCGAATACCGCCAGCGCAGTGAGGTCGATTCCCACCGCATCCAGCGCCAGCAGAAAGGCCAGCACCAGCAGGACAAACTTAATCAGTTTGACCAGCGCCACCTGCATGCCGGGGTTGACATACGCTGCGCGACTGATGCGGTTCTCGATAACGCGCCCCAGCCACTGCGCCAGCAGCCACAACAAAGCCAGGGCCAGAATCAGTTTGATGGCAGCCAGCACGGAAACCCGGTTGCTGCCCACTTGCATGGCCATGCCGTCCAGGCCATCCAGAACGGCTGGCAACCAGCCCAGCTGGTGCAGTGCAACGACAATCCAGGCCGAGGTGGCACTCAGATTTTCCCAGGCCTTGACCAGCGGACCCGGACGAAAAGTCTTGCGCAGGAAATAGAGGAGGATGCGAATCGTGGCCAGCGAGGTCCGCAGGGGCACCGCCAGATTCAGCAGATTCGCCGGGTTGCCCTGATACTGCAACCGCGCCCGTCCCGCCAGCACCCCCACCCGCATGCTGATTGGAAACAGGAGGCGCTGCACCGCCTTCAG
>JBPPMF010000104.1:0-15581 GCA_051305915.1 Thiobacillus sp.
TGGCTCGACACTCGCCAACTAGGCGCACGGCACGTTCGCGGACTTCGGGGGAAAACTTCACGGATTTCTTCATAAGGGCTCCATCTTCTCAAGAGTTGGAGCCTCCTCAAAACCCGGGGCGGTTCAGCACTCTACTAATTGCAGTGGAATCCTACATCAATGAACAATTGGAGGCAGACCAAGTTTGCGTGTAATGAAAGGCAGTCTCAAGCTGCTTCTGCATGTAACCGCACCCCAAGCGCGCGCGCCACCTTGAGCACCGTCGCAAAGCTCGGATTGCCGTTTTCGCTAAGTGCCTTGTAGAGACTCTCCCGGCTGAGTCCCGCATCGCGCGCAACCTGCGACATCCCCTTGGCGCGTGCGATGTCACCCAGTGCGCGGGCGATACCGGCTGCGTCGTCCGGGGCCTCTTCCAGCCAGGCGTCGAGATAGGCGGCCATTTCCTCGGGGGTGCGTAGCTGCTCGGCCACGTCATAGGGCACGGTCTTGTTTTTGGCGGTCAGTTTGGTGGCGGTTTTGGGCATTTGGGTTACTCCTGCAAATTTCTGGCGAGCACGGCGGCTATTTTAATGTCCTGCTGCTGGGTCGATTTGTCACCGCCAGCGAGCAGGATGATCAATTCCGCGTTTCGCTCCGTGTAATACACGCGGTAGCCGGGGCCAACGTCGATCTTCAATTCCGATATGCCGTGCGTGAGATTGCGATGCTGCCCGGGGTTGCCGTGAGCCAGCCGATCCACGCGCATCTGAATGCGGGCGCGGCCGGCTCGATCCTTCAGCTCATTGATCCAGTCGCGGTAGACCTCGGTCATCGATACGCGCATGACCGAAGTGTATCCTGTGAGCTACATGTGTCAAGGGTGGTGTTTGTGAAGCGCTACTCGACGACGCCCTCGTCGCCATGGCACGTGCACCCCGACTCCTTGCTGGTGGAGTTGTCGCAGCACACGATTTTGCCGGCACGGCAGCCGCAAATGCCTTTGTGGGCCTTGCAGCAGGCTGTCTGGATCTGGGCGAGTTGCATGCCCTTGGCATTCGCGATACAGGCCTCGGGGGAAATCGATGTTTGCTGCATGGCAGCAGGCGTGCGGTCGACGTTGGAATCGGCAGCGGCCGGGAGCATGAAGCAGGCAGGGACGAGGGCCAGAACGGCGAGCAGGGTACGGAAGCGCATGGGAGTCTCCTTGGGAGAACGGGCTGCCTCACTATAGCCGATCGGGTGCGGCTTTAGGCGTCGCGCAGCAGCAGCCCCAGCATCAGCGCGGCCGCCACCAGGATTGCCGCCAGCAGGGTGAACGCGCTGCTGTAGCCGGCGACGCCGACCATGAAGCCGGTGAGCACCGGGCCGATGGACTGGCCGACGTCCATCACGGTGCGCAGCACGCCCATTGAACTGCCGTAGCGGCCGTCTTTGGTAAGGTCGGCGACGAGTGCGGCGGTGGACGAGGTGACAGTGGCGAAGCCGAGGCCGAATACCAGGCTCAGCACCGACAGGCCGATGAAATTGGGGGCGTAGGGCAGCAGTGCGACGCTCGCCGCGCCGATCAGCAAGCCCGGCAGGATGACGCGGCGGCGACCGACGCGGTCGGACACCCGGCCCATCAGCGGCTTGGCGAAGACGATACTGAGAAGTTGCACGCCGAGGATGATGCCGATCTGCCATGCGGGGATGCCGAGCGAGGCGGCGAACAGGGCAATGAAGGCTTCAATGGCGCCAAACACCAGGTACTGCGCCGCTTCGACCAGGCTCACCAGCATGATGCCGCGGTCGCGCAGCACCGTTCTCAAACTTGACCAGAAATGTGGCAACTCTCGTTTCGTCATCGGGCGCGGCTCGTCGTCGCGCTGCGCCAAGACCGCCCCATCAGGGGCGAGCGTCTGGCGGCGTACTCCTTGCGGGTGCAGCAGCAGGCCGGCCGCCAGCGCCAGTACCCCGCTGATGGCGCAGGCAATGTAAACCGCGCCGAAGCTCGCCAGCGAAATCAGGGCGCCACCGAGAAACGGGGCGATGGAACGCCCGACGATGGTGACCGAGGAATAGGTGGAGAGCCGCGCTGCGCGGTCGGTGGTGTAGCGTTCGGCGATGGCCGCGCTCGCCACGGTACCGAAGATCGCGGTGGCGAAGCCGTGATAAAAGCGTACGGCCATCAATTGCCAGGCGGTTTCGATCACCAGATACAGGAAGGGCGCGCTGGCGAATACGACCAGCGAGGCCAGCAGCACGCGCCGCTTGCCCAGGTGATCGGACAGCGCGCCGGCAGGGTAGCTGATGAGGATGCCGGGCAGTGTCGAGGCCATGACGATCCAGCCGATTTCCGCCGGCGTGGCGTTGAGCGACAGCGCGAACAGCGGCAGGACCGGCGTTTTCGACAGCGTGGAGCTGAAAATCGCCAGCCCGCCGATAAGCGCGATGAGGACGAAGAACGAGGGTTGGAAAGATTTCATCAGGCGTTACGCTTTAAGTGCCGCTGTCCCGACTTGCGCCCTGGCGTGGTCGCCGGAGCGATAGCGATAGATCAGTCGGAGCACTACCCGGCTGACAGCGTGTTGGGGCGTGCAAAGAGGAGGCCTTGCAGGCGTTCCACCACGCTTGCCGCGCCGCAGAACGCGCGCGGAACAAGGGGCGTTCAATAACCGGGCAGGACGAATGAAGCGAGATGGGGCGAAACTGGCTTATTCCAGTTCGAGGATGCGACGGGCTTCTCCCGGCCGAAGTTTCATGTTTTCAAAAAACTGCATCATCTTCGGGGTCTTGAATCCGCTTCGCGTGGCCTCCACGATGCATCCTGGTTTTAGCTGCACGCCGTAAAGTGCGGCATTGGCCTCCTCGTCGATATGGATGCTGTAGGTGTCCATCGACTGGCCGAACAGCATGCCGCCTCGATCAAACGCATGCACGGTGACGCCGAGCGGGTCCATGTCGTGATCGACATGCTCGATGGTCGTGCCCGTGGGTCTGATGTCGATGTGGTGATGCCCGGTCAAGAAATCCCTCAGGCCGAAAACCGTCTTGAACATGAAAATGATGCTGCTGGTCTGGGCGCCGAATTGCGGGCCCACGCTCTGGCCCTGCATCGTCAGCAGGATGGGGAGGCTCCAGCCATCTGCCTCATCCCGATACGCAAGGATGCCCTTGCCGTGAAGCGTGGCCACCATGAAGCCGCTCCGCCGCACGTTCGGGAAAATAGCGAACCCCACCGCATCCCGGCGCTGCTCGAGGAAGTAGCGTTTCTCCTCATCGGGCAAGGCATAGACCTGCGCCAACACCTGGTCGGCCTGTTCGCGGGCACGCCTAGAAAAGGTCGGTGCGTGATCGGCACAAATTTCCTCGCCCAGGAAACTGAGCGCTGGGTTGCTTTCAGCGGGGGGGGCTGTCGGCCCCTCGTCAGATCGGGCAGGCAGGCTGATAACACACAACAGCAGCGCAGCCTGCCATGCAAATCGTCGCATTGAAAACATGGTCTTCCTCAAGGTGAATCGAGTCATATCGTACCTTGCTCAACGTTAATTTTTTTCATGCAGATTTCAGATCCCAACTCTTAATTACCCATTTCATTCTAGGCATCGAATGAGTCTTGCGCACTAAGCGGTGCATTCCCGCGTGTCCTGACTGTCGTGAAGCCCAACACACGCACCAGGCGGTCAGTGGTGAACTATATTCAAAGTCGTCCAACTTGTTTTCAAGGAGCCGATCATGAACTCACTGCATCGCATGGAACGTTTTCTCGACCAGCATATGATCCCGTTTGACCTTGTGGCGCATCCACATACGAATACCAGCGCCCAAACGGCACGCGCGGCAGGGGTGAGCCCTGATCGGGTGGCCAAGGGCGTTTTGCTCGACGGCATGGGCTGTCAGATGGTGGCGATGATTCCCGCCGACCAGGAAGTCCATCTGGGCAAACTGGGACTGGATCATGGCCTCGAATTCAGCCTGGCCGACGAGGCCAGCGTGAGTCGCCTGTTCACCGAGTGCGAACCGGGCGTGGTGCCGGGCCTGCCGAACGCCTGGGGCGTGGAAATGGTGTGGGACGACGATTTGATGGTGCAGCCGGATATCTATCTGGAGGCCGGCGATCACGAACGTCTGTTGCGCATTGAAACCCGTTACCTGCGCGAAGCTTTTGGTGATGCTCCGCATTGCCGCTTCAGTCAGCCGCGAATGAAACACCACTGAGTTGCCGGGCTTGCGCCAGCGCCACCCAGAGGGACAACGCTGTCGAGGTTTTGCTGCATGTGATATGAATAGGGCAGGCGTGATGAGCGCTGAACGATTCCATGTCCCGACTGTCTTCATGCCGTGAATCCAAAAGAAACCGACGCTCGCAATAATCCGCATCGCTCACTCGGGCGAGGCATGGCCTTGGTTGCCAGCCTGCTCGTACTGGGACTGTTTTATCTCTATTTCGAAAACAGCCTGCAGGCGCGCATGCATCCCAACCGGCAGTTGCAGATTGCGCCCGGCACCGAACTGGTGCTGAAGCGCAGCCGCGACGGTCATTACGTTTTTCCCGGCGCCATCAATGGCCGACCGGTGAGCTTTCTGCTCGATACCGGCGCTACCCTGGTGTCGGTCCCTGCACATTTAGGAAACGAACTGGGTCTGAAGGCGGGCGCGCACCAGCAGTCGATCACCGCCAATGGCACGGTCGTTACCCGTGCCACGCGGCTGGAGGCGCTGGCGTTCGGACCGTTCGACCTGCGCGGCGTGCCCGCTAGCCTCAACCCCGGCATGGCCGGCGACCAGGTGTTGCTGGGGATGAGCGTGCTGAAGCATCTGGAGTTTACCCAGCGCGGCGACACCCTGATATTGCGTGCAATCGGAAGTTGATGGAAAAAATGCTTGGACACGCCGGTCATCTGTGTTATTAATACGCCATCTGTTGGATTCAAGCTTTAATTGCGGTACCTCTGGTAAGCGTTTTCCTTGAAATTCGATTGATAGGGCATGTCGCCCAATTTTTTTGATAGATAGGAAATAAGATGGAAACGGGTACTGTTAAGTGGTTCAACGATGCAAAAGGTTTTGGTTTCATCACCCCGGATAACGGCGGCGAAGATCTGTTTGCACACTTCTCTGCAATCAACTCCAGCGGCTTCAAGTCCCTGCAGGAAAACCAGCGCGTCAGCTTCGAAGTGACCACTGGCCCCAAGGGCAAGCAAGCTTCGAACATCCAGGTCGTGTCGTAATCTTTCCGACCTGATGTGAAAAAACCCCGGTTCGCCGGGGTTTTTTTTATTTGTGCATTTCGAGTGTGAGTTCCCATGGCGCTTAAAGCCACCATCTACAAAGCCGACCTGCAGATTGCAGACATGGACCGCCATGTCTACGGCGATCATGCACTGACCATTGCACGCCACCCCTCCGAAACTGACGAGCGTATGATGGCGCGGGTGCTGGCCTATGCCTTGAATGCGCAGGATGGCATCGCCTTTACCAAGGGCTTGTTCGATGTCGACGAGCCGGAAGTGTGGGTGAAAAACCTGGCTGGCGAAATTACCCTGTGGATCGACCTCGGACAGCCGGATGAAGCGCGCATCCGCCGCGCCTGCAGCCGTGCCGAACAGGTCATTGTGCTGTGCTACACCAGCAGTTGCGATGTGTGGTGGAAGCAGATCGCCAGCAAGCTCACGCGGTTTGGCAATCTGACCGTGCTGCAACTGCCCACTGAAACCAGTCAGGCGCTGGCGGCCCTCGCCGAACGCAGCATGCGCCTGCAATGCATGGTGCAGGACGGTGAAATCTGGATCAACAAGGACACGCAGAGCGTGCCGGTGAAGCTGGGTTCACTTTGGCCGGCAGCCTGATTTACTTCTCTGGCGGACAGTTCTTGATGCAGACCGTTTCGTTCACGCGTTGTCCGCCGCAGCCAACGAAACAGGCGTCATAAGCCGGCAAACAACCGCAGTCTACCTGGCAACTGGATTTTGCCAACTGCGCGCGCACGCTGTCACGGGTTGGCATCACCGGTTCGCGATACGACGGCGGGAAATACGGCCATGACCACGGATCCCACCAGTAGGAGTAGGGATGGCGGAAGGGATAGCTGTTGAGCCAGTCAAAGCGCAACTGCATCTCATAGTGGCGCAGCGCCGAAGCGTATTGCTTCAGATCGAACTCATAGTGTTTCAGGGCTTCACCATAGCGCGCCTCCACCTGCGGTTCGATGCCTTTCACGCAAGCCTGATAGCGCGTCTGGCAATCCGTCTGGCAGGCGCCCTTTTTGGCTTCGCAGTTCTGTACGCAGGCCAAGCCTTGCGAATCGGGCGGCGGAACCAGGCGGACCGATGTTTGATATTGCGGCGTGGCACAGCCCGCAATCACTGCGAACAAGGCCAGCACAAGGGATAGGGCGGGCAGATGCATCAGTTAATCCAAACAAACCATGCTGCTTAAAGCATAGGTGTTTTTTCAGATTATTTTGGCCCAAGAAAGCGTCCTTCGAGTTCCTCCAGATTCAGTTCCTGCAGGATCTGCTGCAGGCGTTCGCGTGCGTTTCCGCGCGGCGTGTCGGTTCGGGTGGCGATGATGAGTTCGTTCTTCATCGAGTGCTCCCAACCGACCAGTTCGGTGACGGTCAGCTGGTAGCCCTGGGATTCCAGTTGCAGGCAGCGCAGCACGTTGGTGAGCTGGCTGCCGAATTCGCGGGTGTGGATGGGATGACGCCAGATTTCCGACAGCGGGGTTTTGCCGAACGACTCGTTTTTGTGCTTGCGTAGCATGGCGGCAACTTCGGCCTGGCAACACGGCACCAGCACGATATGGCGCGCCTGTTTGGCCAGCGCGAACTGGATGGCGTCATCGGTCGCGGTGTTGCAGGCGTGCAGTGCGGTGACGATGTCGACGGTCGGCGGCAACTGGTCCGACTGGGTCGATTCCGCCACCGTCGCGTTGAGGAAGGTCATGCGCGGAAAGCCCAATCGAACTGCGAGTTCGCGTGACTTTTCCACCAGTTCGTCGCGCGTTTCAATGCCGTAAATCTGAGCCCCTGGCCGATCCTTCAGATACAGGTCGTACAGGATGAACCCCAGATAGGATTTGCCGGCACCATGGTCGGCCAGCGTCAGCGTGTCCTGCTGGCCCAGCACGTCGTTCAGCAGCGGCTCGATGAAATTGCACAGGTGGTAGACCTGCTTCAGCTTGCGGCGGCTGTCCTGATTGAGCTTGCCGTCGCGCGTCAGGATGTGCAGTTCCTTCAGCAACTCGATCGACTGGCCGGGGCGCAAGACCTCCGCCAGTGGGTCGCTGAAACGTGTCTTGGCTGCAGGGGCGACGGTGGGATTGACGCGCTTCATGCTGGGCTGCGAATCAGCAGTTGGCGCAGAGTTTCGTCGAGTTCGAGCTTCGCCAACATCGGGCTGGTGAGCCGGCCAACCCAGCGTCCGACATAAACGCCCGCTGCCATGATCAGCAACGCCACCACCAGTTTGGAGCCGAACTGGATGGCGAGATCGAGCGCGGTTTGTTGGACGTGTTCCAGCATTTGCAGTTGTTCGTTCATGGTCGGGGAATGTCACGGATATGCCCGAAGGGTATCAAAACCCCTGGCAGGGCAGAACCGCTTCGTATAATGCCGTCTAGCTCAAAGGGTCTTAACGTGTCTGTCGTCAACATTTCCTGCTATAAATTTGTCACCCTCAGCGATCGCGAGGCTTTGCGTGCCGATCTTGCTGAACGCTGCCTGGCCCTCAATCTCATGGGCACCATCCTGCTCGCGCCCGAGGGGATCAATGTGTTCCTGGCCGGTTCGCGCGAGGCGATCGACACCATGGTGGCGTATCTACGGGCTGATTCGCGCTTCGCCGATCTCCAGCCCAAGGAAAGCCTCTCCGCCGAGCCGCCGTTCAAGAAGCTACGGGTGCGGCTGAAGCAGGAAATCATCACCATGAAGCACCCGTTGATCCGCCCGGAAGCGGGGCGCGCGCCCTCGGTGGCCGCCGCCACGTTGAAGCAATGGCTGGATCGCGGCGTGGATGATGCCGGCCGCCCGGTGGTGATGCTGGATACCCGCAACGATTACGAAGTCGCCGCCGGCAGTTTCGACAATGCCGTCGATTACGCCATCGGTATCTTCAGCGAATTTCCGCCGCAGCTGGAAGCGCATCGCGACGACTACGCCGGCAAGACTGTGGTGTCGTTCTGCACCGGCGGCATTCGCTGCGAAAAGGCCGCCATCCACATGAAGGCCATCGGCATCGAGCACGTCTATCAGCTCGAGGGCGGCATCCTCAAGTATTTCGAGGAAGTGGGAGGTTCCCACTTCCACGGCGACTGCTTCGTCTTCGACGAACGCGAGGGGGTAGGCGCTGATCTGCAGCCGGCGTCCGGACGGATTCACCGCTGAGCCGGACGAACAGGGCGCCATGAACGAAATCGCCGCGATCCTGTTCTTCACCATTGCCGCCGGCGCCTGCATCCCGCTGGGCGGCTTCATCGCCAGTTTCGAGCATATCCATTCGCGCTGGCTGGAACAGGAGTTGCGGCATTCAGTCATCGCGCTCGGCGGTGGCATCCTGCTCGGCGCGGTCGCGATCGTGCTGGTGCCGGAAGGCATTGCGAGCATGAATGGGTCGATGCTCGCCATCCCGCTCGTTCTGGGCGGCGGCCTGACGTTTTTCATGATCGAGCGCGCACTCGGCCTGCATCGGCACGAGTCGCCGCAGGTCATGGGCATGCTGCTGGACTATGTGCCCGAGGCCATTGCCATTGGCGGCCTGATTTCACTCGGCTCGCCCGCCGCTCCGCTGCTGGCCTTGCTGATCGGCCTGCAGAACCTGCCCGAAGGCTTCAACGCCTTCCGCGAACTGCATGCGACAGGGCAGCGCAGCGCTCGCCGCACGCTGCTCATCATGGTGTCGCTGGTCGCCATCGGACCGGCCGCCGGTCTTGGCGGCTACTACCTGCTAGCGGATTTTCCCGCGGCGCTCGGCGCCATCATGCTGTTTGCCTCCGGCGGTCTTCTCTACCTCATCTTCCAGGACATCGCCCCGCAGTCGCGCCTGAACCGCCACTGGGCGCCGCCGCTGGGCGCGGTGGTCGGCTTCAGCGTGGCGCTGTTCGGAGACATGGCGGTGCGGGGCGGGTGATTTGCTGCGTTGTTTCGACTGACATCATTAGGGGCAGCAGGCCAGATTCAGTCAGCGTAATCGGCACGGCTGACCGATCATTGATTCAACGCAGACATTCAAGGGTTTCGTCGATCGGGGTTCAATGCCCATGACGGTGATGGAGGTCCGGAAAGTGGGGATGTTTGTGGGTCAAGACCGCATGCCGATGGGGATGGCTGTGCGGCTCGCTGCCATCCCAGTCGAAATCGTGTTTGTGCTGGTGATGCGCGTCGTGAACGTGTGGATGGGCGTGCTCCAGCGGCTCGTGCGTGTGCTCATGCTCGTGACGCTCGGTCAGATGCAGCCAAACCCCAATCCCCATCAGGCAGGCGGCGACCCAAAATGGCGCAGGCGTCGGTTCGCCCAACAGCAGGATGGCGATGGCAGCACCGATGAAGGGTGCCGTGGAGAAATAGGCGCCGGTGCGGGCGGTGCCGAGACCGCGCAGCGCCAGCACAAAAAGTACCAGACTCAAGCCGTAACCCACCAGGCCGACCGCCATGGCCGCGCCCGCGGCGGGCCAGGCGGGCAAGGATGCGCCCAGTAACAAGGCGAGGCTGGTGTTGACGACGCCTGCCGTCCACCCCCTTGCCCCGGCGATGAACAGCGCATCCGAGCCGGACACGCGGCGCGTCAGGTTGTTGTCGATTGCCCAGCACAGACAGGCGGCTGCGATGGCCTGCAGGCCGAGCCAATCCTGTGGCGGACTGGTCGCGGTGGGCCACGCGAGCGCCACCCCGCCGGCAACGATCAGCAGCATGCCAAGCACGATGCGATGATCGACGTTTTCCCTGAACACCACCCAGGCGAGCACCGCCGTGAAGACGGATTCGAGATTGAGCAGGAGCGAAGCCGGCCCGGCATCGGTGCGGGTGAGGCCGAACACCAGCAGCACCGGCCCCAGCAACCCGCCGAAGACGATGGCGCCGGCCAGCCAGCGCCATTCGCCGGGCGCGAGTCCGCTCGGCTTCCAGCCGCGATCCCGCACCAGGCGGATCCCGGCCAGGCCTAGGCCGCTGCCCAGATAGAGCAGGCCGGCCAGCAGCAATGGCGACAGTTCACCGACCAGCAGCTTGACCAGCGGCGTGCTGGCGCCGAACAGCGCGGCGGCGGCAAGCGCCGGCCAGATGGCCGAGCGTGGAGTGCTCACAACAAAGGGCCTCGTTGCCGCGGGCTTACTTCAGGTTGAAGGTGGCCTTGGCCAGGGGTTTGCCGGGCAGGGTCGTGGTGAGCACCACGCGCACGCCGACACCGACCTTGAATGTGCCCTTGGCGACCATGCGGTTGTTGGTCGGTTCCAGCTTGACTGCGGTCTTCTCGTTGCCGGCGTAGATCACGGCTTCCGCCGTCGCGCCCTGGGTCGGGACCGGCTTGCCGTGGTCGCTGACGTACAGGGTCAGCGAATCCGGCCTGGCTACCAGCTCGTAGGCGATGTTCTTGACCTCGCGCACTACGCCGCCGTACTTCGGCCCGTGGTCGTGGCCGGCGCCGGCGAAGGCGGGACCGACGTGGAGGGTCGCGGCGAGCGTGGCTGCGGCAAACAGGGAGAGGATGGACGATTTCATGGGTGACTCCTTTTTAAGTTGGACATTCATGCGGGGTTGAGGCCTTCGACGGCACGGCGGTGCGCGAGGCCGCCATTTTCCAGCAGTTTATGGATGGCGCCGAAGCGCAGGTAGAGCGCGGGCACGACGACCATGTTGAGCACGGTCGAGGTGAGCAGGCCGCACAGGATAACGACCGCCATCGGCGCCTGGATCTCGCTGCCCGGCTCGCCGGCGGCGAGCGCCAGCGGCACCAGTGCGAGGCCGGCGGCGAGCGCGGTCATCAGGATCGGTATCAGCCGCTCCTCGGCGCCGCGCTTCACCGCCTCGGCCGCGTCCTTCACACCCTCGTGCTCCACCAGGTGGTGGATGTGCGAGATCAACATCACGCCGTTGCGCGTGGCGATGCCGAACAGCGTGATGAAGCCGATGATCGACGCCACCGACAGCACGCCGCCGCTGGCGAACACGCCCACCACGCCGCCGATCATGGCGAGCGGCAGGTTGAGCATGACCAGGAAGGCGTCGCGCGCAGTGCCGAAGGCGATGAACAGCAGCAGGAAAATGCCCACCGTCACCGCCGCGCCGAGGATCAGCAGCGTGCGCGAGGCCGCTTCCGCGCTCTCGAACTGGCCGCCGTACTCGATGTGGTAGCCAGCCGGCAGCTTGACGCCTGCCGCCACCTGCGTGCGGATGTCGGCGACCACGCTGGCGAGGTCGCGCCCGGCGACGTTGGCCATCACCACCATCTTGCGCTGCACGTTCTCGCGGCTGATCGAGTAGGGCGCGCGGTCGTTGCGGATGTCGGCCAGCGTCGCCAGCGGCAGGCGCGCGCCGTCGGCGGTGGTGATGAGGGTGGCGCGCACCGCGTCGATGTTCGCCCGCGTTGAAGGATCGAAGCGCAGCACCAGATCAAAGCTCGCCTGCCCCTGCTGCACGCGGTCGACCGGCATGCCGGAGAACGCGACTTCGATCGCTTCCGACACCTCGCGCATCGACAGTCCATGCTGCGCCAGCGCCGCACGGTCGAAGCGAATTGTGAGGAAGGGGATGTCAGTCTGCTGTTCGTCGGTGACGTCGACCGCGCCCGACACTTCCTGCACGACGGACTTGACGCTTTCGGTGAGTCGGCGCAGTTCGTCGAGGTCGGGACCGAAGATCTTCACCGCGATATTCGAGCGGCTGCCCGACAGCATGTGGTCGATGCGGTGCGAGATCGGCTGGCCCACCACAATTTGCGTGCCGGGCACGCTTGAAAGATCGGCGCGCAAGGCGGCGAGGAAGTCCTCCTTGCTGCGCTCGCCCATCTTCAGCGTGACTTCCATTTCCGAGGCCGACACGTCCATCGCGTGCGGGTCGCCCTCGGCGCGGCCGGTGCGGCGCGCGGTGGCGACCACCTCGGAATGCGACAGCAGGATGTTCTCCACCATGCGGCCGAGGCGGTCGGACTCTTCCAGCGTTGTGCCGGGCAGCGTTGCCATGCCGACGGTGAGCGTGCCTTCGTTGAAGTCGGGCAGGAAGGCGCGGCCGGCGAAGCCGAGCGTGACCAGCGCGACAGCCAGCGTCGCCACGCTGACGCCTGCCACGGTCTTCCAGCGCGCCAGCGTTGCATCCAGCACGCGCCGGTAGCCGGCCTTGAGTCCGTGGATAAAGCGCGGCTCGATGCTTTCGCGCACTGTCTTCGAGTTCGGCAGCAGCAGCGCCGCCAGCACCGGCGTCACCGTGACCGCCACCACCAGCGAGGCGGCGAGCGAGACCACATAGGCGAGGCCCAGCGGCGCCATCAGCCGGCCTTCAACGCCGGAGAGGAAGAACAGTGGCAGGAACACCAGCATGATGATCAGCGTGGCGAACACGATCGAACCCTGAATTTCGCGTGTCGCCTCGTACACCAGATGCAACGTATTGGCCCGCTGCTCCGCCGGCTTGGCGCCATTCTCGCGCAACCGGCGCACGATGTTCTCGACCACGATGATCGCGTCGTCGACCAGCGCGCCGAGCGCGATGGCCATGCCGCCCAGCGTCATGGTGTTGATGGTCGCACCCATCGCCTTCATCGCGAGGATCGCCGCCACCAGCGACAACGGGATCGCCACCAGGCTGATCGCCGTTGCGCGCGCCGACAGCAGGAAGGCGAACACGATGGCGATGACCAGCACCACGCCCTCAATCAGCGCCTTGTTCAGGTTGTTGATGGAAATGCGGATGAAGTCGGCCTGGCGGAAGATGTGGCGCTCGATCTTCATGCCCGCCGGCAGCCCGGCCTGGATTTCTTCCAGCGTGGCGTCGAGGCGGTCGGTGAGGTCGAGCGTGTTGGCGCCGGGCTGTTTCTGGATGCCCAGCACCACCGCCGGCTTGCCGTTGTGCGAACCGACGCCGCGCGTAGGCGCGGCGCCAATGGCGACCTCGGCAACGTGTCGCACCAGCACCGCCTGGCTGTCTCGTTTCGCCACTACGGTATCGCCGATGTCGGCCAGCGTGGCGATGCGCCCCAGGCCCTGGATCAGGTATTCCTGACCGCCCTCGACCATGAAGCCGGCCGAGGTGTTCTGGTTGGCGGAGCGCAAGGCCTCGGCGACCTGGTCCACGGTCACGCCGTAGGCCGCCAGCCGCTCGGGCTTGAGCGTCACCTGGAACTGCTGGGTGTCGCCGCCGATCGGCAGCACCTCGGCCACGCCAGGCACCGCCAGCACGCGCCGCTTGATGATCTGCTCGGCGGTGTTCCTGATTTCAATTCCGGTGTGGCGATCGGAGGCGAGCGCGATGAACAGGATCTCGCCCATGATCGAGGCCGCCGGGGTCATTGCCGGCGCCGGGACGCCGGCCGGCAGTGATGCGCGCGCCAGTTGCAGGCGCTCGGCAACGACCTGGCGTGCTTGATACAGGTCGGTGCCCCACTCGAATTCGACCGTGACGACCGACAGGCCGATTTTGGTGCTCGATCGCACCCGGCGCACGTCCGGCGCGCCGTTCAGCGCCGTCTCGATGGGGAAAGTGACGAGGTTTTCGACGTCGGTCGGCGCCATACCGCGCGCCTCCGTGACCACCGTCACGCTCGGCGCGGTAAGGTCGGGGAAGACGTCCACCGGCGTTTTGGCGGCCTGCCAGCCGCCCCATGCCAGCAGCAGCAAGCCGGCCAGAACGATGAAAAGTTTATTGCGCAACGACCACGCGATGATGTGTCCGATCATGATGTGCGTCCCCGATCAGTGCGCATGGCCGTGGCCGATTTGCGCGGTGCCGGTGGATGCCAGTTTGACCAGATAGGCGCCGCGCGAGACCACGCGCTGCCCTGGCGTCAGGCCGTCCAGCACTTCCACCCAGTCGCCTTCGCGCGCGCCCAGGCGAACCGTGCGTCGCTCGAAGGATTCGCCGCCCGCCTGCACGAACACCACCGCCATGCCGCCCTCGTCGAGCACGCTCGAGGCCGGAATCGCCACCGCATCGCGCGCGCCGCCGGCGAACACCTGGGCCTGCACCGCCATGCCGATGGGAAGGTGGCGGTCGGCTGCGGTGAACTCGAACACCACCGGCACGGTGCGGGTAGTGGCATCCACCACGCCGCCGACGGCGATCAGCCGCCCGTTCTTGCCGGGAACGATCTCGATGCTGCGTTCGTCGCCCGCCACGCGGAAGGCAGCACCGGTCGGACTGGCCAGCCGCGCCGCGTCGGATTCGGGGACGCGCAGTTCAAGCCACAGTTTGCTGCGGTCGGCAATGTGGAACAGCAGCGCGCCCTCTTGGGCGAACGCCCCGGGCGACACGCGCACATCCGCAATCGTTCCGGCCACCGGCGCACGGACGGGGATGCCGCCACCGGCACCACCGTATTGACCCAGGCGCTGCTGCGCGGCCGTCAGTTCAGCGCGTGCCAGGGCTGCGGCTGCGCGTGCAGCCAGCACCCGTTTCTCCGGCACCGCTTCCTCACGGAAGAGGCTTTCCATGCGTGCCAGTTCTTGCTGGGCGAGATCGCGCTCAACCTGAGTCTTGTTCGCCGCCGCCCGCAGGGTGGCGAGATCGGTGTCGCCGCCCATGCGCGGCACCAGATAGGCGAGGAGCTCGCCTTTTTTCACCTGCTGGCCCAGGCGCGGGAATGCGCCTGTGGGCTGCACCTGCCCTGCCGCCACGGCGGTGATCTGAGCCTCGCCGTCCGGGCGGGCGCGCAGGACACCGGTTGCATTGACTGCCGTACGGATCGGACGCGTCACCACCTCGGCGGTGGCGAAATCCACCTTCCACTGCTGCTCCTTGGTGAAGCCGATGCCTGCGTCATCGTGCGGCGCCGGCTCGGCTTCGGCGGCCTTGCGGTCGGGATACACCGTGAACGGGCCGAGTTCGTGCGACACGCTGAACTCAGGAGTGACGAACTCGATCGTCAGATCGCGATCCCCCGCATGCTTCGGCGTCGCCTCGGGGCGGAAGATGCCGGGCTGGCTGGGACCGTCGACAGCGAACACTTCGTCGGGCTGGTCGCCGCCCGACAGCCGGACTGTGACCTTGCCGGCGGTCAGCGCCCTGAAGTCGGACAGTGTGGTCAGGTGCGCGGCAAAGGCGGATTTCTCGCCGACCACCAGTTGCGGGAACTCGACGAACAGCTCGGTGCGGTCAGTGAAGTGGGTGACTTTTTCGCCGCCGGTGCCGTGGCCGTGCGCGTCCTCGGCAGCCGCCTCGGTGGAAGCATGGCTGTCGGTTGCCTTGTCGCCGCAGGCGGCAAGCGTCAGGGCGGTGGCGAGCAAAATGGCAAAGTTCAGGGGTTTCATTCGGTGCTCCCGGTGATGTGTTTTTCCCCCGGCTCGAGAAAATGCTTCGAGCCGCCCCCTGAGGGGGCCAAATCAATCTCGGGACGGCCCAGCGATTGATTTGCGAGTAGGTCGTATTCGATGCGGGCAAGACGTGCCCGCTGTTCCAGTTCAAGGGCGGTGGTTTCCGT
>JBPPMF010000137.1:0-9889 GCA_051305915.1 Thiobacillus sp.
GCATCGAAGGGCTGCGCGTCCTTCACGTCATGCCACGACAAGCCATGGATGTGCGTGAACAAAAACTGGCGCGACGGCGGGCGGATCAGCGCATACAAACGATCGACAATGCGACCGTGCTCGACGATCACCACCCCCACCGCACATGCGCTGTCGCGTGCGTTGTTGGCGGTTTCGAAGTCGATGGCGGCGAAGCGGGTCATGGGTGGGTCTTTCAGTCAGAGCGTGAGCGAAGCTTGTTGTGCGACGGATGAAAACCTTATTCCTGGCTGTCGTTTCTCAATGGGTCGTTCAGTTTCTCATGCCCGGCGACCGTCGGGCGCAACGGGGCCCATCCGGATTTGCGTCATGGGCGGGTACTATTAGGCCCTTTGTTTTGCATCAATGCGCGCACGCGCAGCCACCGTTTCGATGACCATCCCGGCGAGCAAGCCCCCCAGCAAGATACCGCACAATCCGGACGCCGAACGTGCGCCCGGCGCCCACGTCCTGAAGGAATCGGCCACCCCCATCCTGCTGGACTGCATCGCGCGCTATCAGGCGCGAATTCCCGCCCTGGCCGACGTAGCCGCGCAACTGCAAGGTGCGGCCACCCTCGATGCCCTCATCGAGCTTTACGAACCCTGCTATCCCCTGCTGGAGCAGGCGATGTGGTCCGGCGCTGCGGATTTCCACCCGCTGCTGGCTGCCTACCAGTCGCTGTTCCGCGAACAGGAGACGCTGATCCGGCAGCGCTGCAACACGGATCAAGCCAGCGACGATCGCCATCGCTTCATCGTTGCCATCCCGGTGGCGGATCGCCCGCCCCACCTGCGCGCCTGCCTCGAAAGCCTCTACCAGGTCTGCACGCTGTTCGACTACGGTGGCCACGCGTCCGGTGTGTGGGACAAGATCCAGATTATCGTCAGCGAGGACAGCCGCGACGAAGCCAATGTCCGCCGCCACCAGGAACTCGTCGACGAGTACCGCAACAAGGGCCTGCAGGTCGTCTACTTCGGGCTGGCCGAGCAATACGAACTGCTGCACGCCCTGCCGCCGCCCACCCGCGAACGGCTGGGCACGCTGCTCACCACCCAGCCGCGCGACCGCTTCTATCTCAAGGGCCAGGCCGCCAACCGCAATCTCAGCTACCTGAAGTGCCTGCAGCTCACCGAAGACAGGCGCAACACGCTGTATTACCTGATCGACAGCGACCAGTCCCTGTGCGTGAACCGGCAGACCGCCTCCGGCGAAGAAGCCGTCTACGCGCTGAACTACTTCCACGCCATCGACAAAATCTTCCGCACCACCGACACCCTCATGCTCACCGGCAAGATGGTCGGCGACCCGCCCGTGTCGCCGGCGGTGATGGCCGTGAACTTTCTCGACGACGTGAGCGCCTTCTTCACCCGCCTGGCCGCCCTGCCCGCCGAGCAGGCCTGCCAGTTTCACGAACTGCCCAGGCAGCCGGTGGGCGACGCCGCCTATCACGACATGGCGAAGCTGTTCGGATTCGAGAACCAGCCGGCGACCTTCCCCTATTCCTGCCGGCTTGGCGGAGAGCACGACCACGTCGCCTGCCTGAATGACTTCGCCCAGCGGCTCAACGCCTTCTTCTTCGGCGAGCACCTCACGCGCAAGACCGGATTTGCCTACGGCAGCGGCTACACCCCGCTTGCCCCTGCGCGCACGGTGTATCCCGGCAACTACATCGTCAACCACGCCGGGCTCAAATACATCATCCCCTTCGGCCACCTGCGCCTGCGCATGTCCGGCCCCACCGCCGGGCGGCTCATCGCCGCCGAGATCGGGCACCGCTTCGCCTCGTTCAACATGCCTAACCTGCACCGGCGCACCACCGAAGCGGGCCCGGGCGACGACTTCCGCCCCGGCGTGGAAGCGGACGAGGCGAGCGTGGATGTCTCCAACGAATTCGAGCGCCAGTTCTTCGGCGACCTGATGTTGTTTTCCACCGAAGCGCTGGTCAAACAGACCGACGTCACCCGCCCCTTTGCGCAGGATGCGATCGAAGCCGTCGTCGCGCAAAAGGAAGCCGAACTGCTGGCGCTGTATCAGCAGAAGCACGACGCCATCGCCGAGCGCAACCGACAGCTGAACGAGCTCGTGTTCAACGCCAGCCACTGGTGGCTGCAGGCCGGCGAACAGGCGCCCGGCCTTGCCCATGCGCTGCGGCAGGTGCGCGCCTTCATCGACAACATCGACCGCAACTTTGGCGAACACGCGCTGGCCTGGCGCCAGATCCAGTCCGCCGGGCATCGCGCGCAACGCAAACGGCAGATCGTCGAGGCCCTGATGAACTACCGGGCCGAGCGGGATGCCTGGGACAGTTTGTTCTGACGGCGCGTCCTGTGGGAGGGCCGCCTCGGCCCGATTACGCACGCCAGCGTCGCGCTACCGTCCGCTATCGCCCCGGGGGCGGGGCTCCCACAACCCCCACCTGTGGGGAGCGGCGCCTTTATGCCCTCTGGGAGCTCGCCGCGATTGTCGTGCCGTGGGGTGAGGAGGGCTTTCACGCCACAATGCGCAACATTGCGCAATGATTTAATCAATCAAGTTGCGCAATGTTGCGCATTATCGGAAAATCCCTTACTCCACAATAGCTTGAAGACACCCATGCTGTCGTTCCCACCGAGCATAAAGCTCGAAAAAGCCCTTAAAAAGCTGCAAGCCGAGGTGGTGAATGCCGCCTCCGGGCTAGGCTCGCTTTCGGTCGGCGAGGCGCACTACCTGAATCGCTGCGCCCTGATCAGCAATGTGGGCGCCTCCACGCGGATCGAAAACGCACTGCTCACCGATGCAGAGGTGGAATGGGTGGACACCACGCTCTCGGTGGATGGGCGCACCACGGCCTTCGAGCAGCACAAGGATTTCATCCTCGACAAACTTTCCAAGGATCGCGAGCGCAGCGTGGAAGAGGTAGTTGGTTGCCGCGAGGTGCTGGCGACGATCTACGCGCAGGCGCGGGATTTCATTCCGCTCACCGAGATGGTGATACGCGGCCTGCATCATGACTTGCTCAAGTTTTATCCGCAGGCCTCGCCCTATGCCGGCGGGTACAAAACCGCGCCCAATCGCGTGATTTCCAAAAACCACGCCACGGGCGAAGTGCGCACCGTGCTCGACCCGGCCGCGCCCGGCATCGTCACCGAAACCGCCCTGGCCGACCTGGTAGCGTGGTACAACGCCAATCGGAACGAATCGCCCTGGCCGCTGCTGGCGGCAACGGAATTCGTCTTCCGGTTTCTGGCGATTCATCCCTTTCAGGATGGGAATGGCCGCATCGGACGCGCGCTGTTTCTCCTGGCGCTATTGCAATCGGACGATGAGCAACTGGCGGCCGTGATGCCTTACGTCGCACTGGACCGGTCCATCGAACAGAACCGCGCGCAGTACTACTCGGTGCTGCACGAAGTATCGCAAGGGATGTTCCAGGCCGATCCGACTCGCTACCGCTATGAACCGCTGGCCTGGTTCTTTCTGAAAACGCTGGAAGCCGCATTGCGCGATGTGGCGCACTACCGCGCGCGTTATGTGCGCCTGCAACAGCTGTCGGAAACCGCGTCGGCTGTGCTGCAAAGCTTTAAATCGCAGCCGGAGCAACGCTTGCGCGTGAACGATATCGTGAGCGCGACCCAACTGCCGCGCCGCACCGCGCAATACGCCTTGAAAACGCTGACGGATCAGGGCTTCCTGCAACGCCTGGGACAAGGCGCGGGGGTGAGGTACCAGTTGGTGTTCTGAACGGGGCGCTGCCTGGCGCCAGATCCAACCCTGCCCAGCGCCGCCGGCAGATCGTAAAAGCCCTGATGGAGACCGCGCCGAGCGCGATGCGTGGGACAGCCTGTTCTGACAGTAGAGGCTAGTCCCCTCTCCCCTCGTGGGAGAGGGTTAGGGAGAGGGGGCGCCCCCAAAGCAAGAGTGAATCCGCCGCCCCGAAAATAATCTGCGCCCGACACGCCCGATAAGCCTCCTCCGCCGCCCCAAGCACCGCCTCCGGAATCACCACCTCCGAATAATCGCTCCGCCCCCGGTCGATGCGCCCGCTTCGAACCCGCTCCGACGTATCCCCCCGGCGCGCCTTCCCCGTGTGGCTGAACACCTCATACCGCTCGCTCAACGGCGAATCCAGTTCCAGCCATGCTGTCAGCCTGGGCAGCAGCTTCTCCGGCGCGCGTACAAGCAGCTCCGCATCGAAATAGGTGTAGGGCCAATCGGTCGTCCGGCAAAACTCGGCCAGCGCCCGCACCCGCTCAACGTAATACTTCGCCGCTTCCACCGGCGAGGCATACAGGTCCGGGGCCGGCTTCTGCCGAAACAGATGCACGATGCTCTGGATCGTGTGCGCCGGCTCCGCAAGCGCCACCAGAACCTTGATGTCAGCCCGCTCCAACCGCTCGGGCTTCAGCGCATAGTCGTTGTGCAGCAGCTTGTCGAACAGGTAGCGGCTCCCCGGCTTGAGCACCTCGTCGTGCTGATACGCCGCCAACTGCCGGTCCAGCGCGGACGCGCCCTCATAGCCGAGGTGCATTTCGTAGTAGCCGTTGATCTGCGGATGTGAGCCGAGGATATGCCCCGCCAGGCTGGTGTAGGCGCGCATGTGGCTCAGCAGGAAGATTCGGGCGTAGGGGTCAGACACAGCGCTCAGTGTTTCTGGACGATAGTTGCTGTGTTCATTCTTAGATGCTTCCCAATACACGTTCCAGATTGTGGAGCGCCTCGTGATGTTTCGCTGGCGACATCTGGGCAAGGTTTTGCAACTTCCAGCGCACCGCCGGCAAGTCTGCCGCATGCGCAACGCCAAGCAAATCCCAAGTCGGTTCGCCACGCTTGAAGGACATCAGGAATGCCTTCTCGCGTTCGCCAAGCCGCTGATGGAGGGATGCGATCAGATCGGTACGCGCCCGATCCAACTCGTCTACCGTCACAGCCCCCACCGTCATCCCTGCAAATTGCCTTTTGAACAAATCGTCCAGCGGCTTGCGTGTCGGATTCAGAACCCTTGCGATGGAACCGTCATTGCTGATCAGATACACCAGAAATGCGCGGAACAGCTCGTCGCTGATACCTTCCTCGGCCAGCAGCAGCTTCACGTCAAACAGATCGCGTGGGTGTTGGCGATCCAGTGCCGCAACGATCTTGCCCGCGTACAGGTCGGCAAACGAGACGACCGGCACCTCGGCAAAACCAAACTCCGCTTCGGCGCGCTCCACGATGCGTCTCATCGACTCCGGATACACTGAACCGCGCAGCACCGGCGACACCTCGATCTTGATTTCTGCGGCACGATCCGACACCAGCAACCCGTAAGCACTGCCGTCCTGGCGCTTGCCCACGCTCACGCGATAGCCATACGGCCGGCCCGCGAGTGTTTCGCTGATCCGGCCCAGCGCCGCATTGATTTCTTGCAGCGCCGATGCACGGTCGCCAACCGGTACAAACGCAAGATCGATATCCACCGACAGGCGCGGCATGTTGCGCACAAACAGGTTGATCGCCGTCCCGCCCTTCAGCGCAAAACATCGCTCCCTGGCGACAATCGGCAGCACGGCCACCAGCAGCCGGACCTGCGCAAAGTAAGGGCTATCGGGTGTGATCATCGAGGTCGGCCGGCAGCGTGATGAGATATTTCGGATGTAGCTTTCCGCCCGGCGCCAGCATGCGCTTGCCCTTGCCCAGGTCGACTTTTGTCAAATCGAGATGCGCCAGCCACTGGTGTTGATGGCGCTCGGCCAGCGCCAGAAAAAGCCGCTTCACCTTCACGCTCGCGCAGGCCATAAGGAGCGACATCACCCGGGCCGGGCGCACGTTCACCAGCCCCTGCATCAACACGTCAGCCTCATAGACCGATTCCCGCGCCGGCACGTCCTGCAGCACTTCGAACATGGCGCGCTCGTCCGTGGAATACAGCAAGCGCCAATCCCATGCCCCCCAGGTCATCTCCTGCAAGCCTAAATCGGCTAACTGTTTGGGTTGAAGCGGCGCATCGTGAAAATCGACCAGCGCCCCCGACGCGTTCCGCCGCGCGCGCAGGCTTCCAAACATCGCATCGTTTCGAACGACAAACCGCTCCTGCAGACCGAGCTTGTTCACCCAAGCCGGCAACACTTCCGGGCCATACAGAAAGATCGTCTCCGGCCCACTCATCCGGACGTAGTGCCCCAATCCCCGCTGCACCAGCGCCGTCCGCCCGCCCACATGCAGATAACTCCCCGCGACCCGTTGCAGGCTGGCCACCACGTGCTGCCACTTGAGCGAAGGCCCCGGGCGGCGATACACCCCCCGTGCAGGCGACACCAGCCAACCGCTGTCGACATACCGCGATATCAGCGCGCGCGAATAACCCTGCGCTTCCAGCCACCCGGTCGGCGCCAGCAGCCCCTCCTCCAGCAAATCCTGAAGGAGGTTTATCTTTGTTGATTTTTGCTCACCCATAGCTTGCAAAATATCACCATTCATAAACCAAAAGCAAGTTTATGTTTAATCATTTATGCAAACTTTGGATGAACAAATTGAACGTGACTTAAACCGCTGGCGTAACAACATAGCAGTCTCCCTGATCACCATCACACCAGCAACTCAGATTGCCCGAATGCCCTTGCAGCCAGGGTATTGAGAACAGCCCCAGAATTCATTGCCTGAATTCGCACCACGCTTGGCTGTGCGCCGCACCATCGCGCTTTGGCAAACCGGGCAGGCGGGCGAACCAGCAGACGTTGCAGCCGGTGAAGCCGCAGCCTTTGCAGGAACACTCACCCCGCGAATCAGTGCATGCAGCGCCTCGCCATCCACCAGCTCGATGTTGCGGCCCACGGCAAACGCCCGGGCCTCATCCGTAAACACGCCGGACGTCACCACAAACCCACCGGTAGCGCCCTCCGCTGCCATCACGCCATAGAGTTCGCGCACCGTGGTCACGCTTACTTTGTAAGCCTTCCACTGCTTGCACTGCACCAGAAAGGTCTCGCCTTCCTTCTTCAACGCCAGGTCGATCCCGCCATCGGCGCCACCGCCACCCATCTCGGTCACCGCGTAGCCCTTGCGCCGGAAGGCTTCGCCCACCAAAGCCTCAAACTGCTGCCAGCTCATATCGTTGAGTGCACTGCGGTCAGGACTGCCGGCCACCTGCTCATGCAACGCACGGCGCTTGTAGCGGCCAAAGGCGGACATGGCCGCGCCCACCAGGAAGGCAAACGGCAACAGGTACTGGCCAACACCAGCCAGCGTTTTGAAAAGGGTGTGCCCGACAAAGTCCCCGATCTTTCCGGGCTGAGCGACTGCCGTCACTTCAGTGGCGGCCACACTATGCAGCCAGACATACGCGACAATCGCGAGAACAACCCCCACCCACCAAGGCAGCATGCTGGTTATCTCAATCAAATCTTCAAAAGGGCTTTGTTTGCGGCGGCGTGCCATTGGATTTCCCCAGGTTCAGACGGTTTGGTCGTCATCGTACGATTTCAAGCACTCAACGGTATGGCGCCACCTAGGCGTGTGCTGAGCGTGCTCATGGCTTTGGCGGTTTGATTTTCTTCGGTTTGGGCAATTTCACAATCTGCTTCGCCGCCTTTTCAAAATCCGCGTCAACCGCACGCGGCGCTGAATCCAGCAAGGCACGATAGCGCCCATATTCCAGCTCGGCCTTCGCCCTGGCGTTTTCGGCGGAAACCTTTCCCGCGTGATCCAGCAGTTCGCGCCCGGAAATTTTCAGGAACTCGTCCAGCTTCGTGATCCAGTCCCGCATCGTCATCGGCTTGCGTTCCAGCGCCTGTAGCTCTGCGTATTCGATGTAGAGGTTCACGATGCGATTCAAAACCTGGAGCTCGTCTTCCGTCAGATAATTCTTGGCAACCACCACATCCTCTTTCCGCACGATGCCGCCGGGGCGCGTGGTCTGCAATCCCATTAATGGTTTCCGCGCATCGGCCCGCTCATGGATGATCTCAGCCGCGGTATGGCCGTGGGTCGCCCAGTGCATCTTGTTCTGCACCGTGGCGAAGAACTGCTGAGCCAGCTCCGTGTCCGCCGCGTAGTCCACGCTCGTCGCGTAAATATCCAGCACCTTCTGATAGAACCGCCGCTCGGACGAACGGATGTCCCGGATGCGTTCCAGCAGTTCGTCGAAATAATCCTTCTGCCCTGGACCCGGCGGATTTTTCAGCCGCTCGTCGTCCATGGTGAAGCCTTTCACCAGATACTCGCCCAAGCGCGCCGTCGCCCACTGGCGGAACTGCGTACCGCGATGGCTACGGACGCGGTAACCCACGGCAAGAATGGCCTCCAGCCGGTAATGCCGCAGCTTGCGGGTCACCTCGCGGCTGCCTTCCTGGCGAACTTGTAAGTAATCCTTACAAGTTGCGGATTCCTGCAACTCCCCTTCGTTGAAGATGGCTTTCAGATGAAGGGTGACGTTCTGCGGCGTCGTCTGGAAAAGTTCGGCTAGCTGCGCCTGCGTCAGCCACAGGGTTTCATTCTCGAACCGGCACTGAATGCGGGTACGTCCATCCTCGGTCTGATAGAGCAGGAATTCGGATTGCGGCAAAGGCTCAGCCGTCACGTCGCCACCTCCAGATACCCTGCCAAATCCCACATACGATCATCCAATTCACTTCGCAGTGACTCGCCAGGGCTACGCAGCAAATGTTGACTGAGCGCTGAGCGCTTGTGCTGGCGTTCACGGTAGCGCACAGCCCAGACAATCCCAACGGGGATACCCCTTTGCCTCTACAAGTCAGCACCGTTTGCGCCACGGTGGCGGCCAACGGCGCAGCCTGCTCGAAGGCATGGATGCCCAACACCGGCAGCATGCCCAGCATGTTTTCCAGAAACACCTGCATGTCTGCGCAATCCGCCTCCGAGAGACTCGGTTCGGCCGGATGATTCGCGTTATCGAGCGGCAGCCGTTTGGCGGCCTTCGCCAGCCGGACCAAGTTGGCTTCCAGAAACTGTACGTGCGCCTTGTTGAGTTGGCCCGGGGCCGCAACAAAACACACTGCCCTGTTCCAGAAATCCTTTTGCGCGTAATGGCTCTCCAGCCGCGGGCGTACTGGATCGCCCTCGCCGATATACAGCATCTCACCCTCGCCATCCTCACGCGGCCCAAGCAGCAGATACACACCAGTCTGGTTCAGCTCGGCACGCTGCTTGATCTTGGGCAGCAAGGCTCGCGGGAAGACAATCGCCTTGCCCACCCAATTGGAGCGCTCCACCAGACGCAGGCCGTCAGGATCGCCATCGGCAACGAAGATGCGGAGGGAGAAGGGTTTCAAAAGGCTCATTAAATTTTTCCAGTTCTGATTATTTTTGTATTTGCATCGCCCTTAGGCGCGCCTACTTCTTGCGCTTGGGAATCGTGTATTCATCAATCTTGTTCTCGCTGAATTTGATGACGTTTTCGTTCACCAGCCCTGCCACCAGGCCACGGACTGCCTTTTGAGTGACATTGCCACCAAGCAATGCCGTGATGTGGTTTTCCAATGTCTGACGCTTTACAGGTCGGTTCTTCGGATGCAGGCGCAGATGCTCGATGACTTTTTCTTTGTCTTCCGGCCCGAGAGTCTCCCGGGCTGGCGGCTGAGGTTTCTTTTCCGTTGCCTTGGCCGGTTTTGCCTGAGCCGGCGCAGTCTTCTTTGGGGTTGCGGCTGGCTTGGCGGGCTGCGCTTTCGCAACGGGTGCTGCCTTTTTTACCGCAGGGGCTTTGCCAGGTGGCTTCGCCACTGGTGAAGGCGTCGCGGGTCCGACGTTGCCTTCAGACTTCGGCTCCATGGCACTTTCAGGCTCAGCGACTGGCTCCTCCAGCCCCAAAGCCTGACGAATACTCGTATTTTTCATTGCACCATAGCCAAGCGACTGAACGTGGTTCATCAATGCATCAAAACCAACGTCTTTTGAA
>JBPPMF010000143.1:0-2902 GCA_051305915.1 Thiobacillus sp.
GGGACAGGATAAAACGGATGGATTTTTTCGCAGGGCATACCCGACGGCCTGCCGGCCTGGGCACAAGAGGCACGAGGAGGCGACATAGCTGGCTCTATGGCAACGACGAGCAACGCCGCCATGCGGAAAAAGACGCCGTTTCATGTTTCGTTATTTTTGATTCACGACACTAGTAACGTAGACTGATTGTCTGTCTCAAAGGCACCTTCTGAAACCAGCTTCAGGAAAACCATCATGAAATATCGTATGTCGCGCCAAATGTTTGTATTGTGCATGGCAGGAGCCGCATCAGGGATGGGCTGGATGAGTGGTGCGGCTGTCGCTGCTGGAGATGCAGAGGCTGGTGCCAGAAGGGCCATCTTCTGCGCGTATTGCCACGGATTGGATGGCAATCCCATCGATGCCGCCGCGCCCCGTCTGGCGGGTCAGAAGGCCAACATCCTGGTAGACAAGATGAAAGCGTCCATGGACAAGGATGAACTCATGAAGCAGGCATTCCATACCGGCCGCATCCTGAACGACCGCGACATGAACGATCTGGCCGCCTACTTTTCCGCGCAAGCGGTACGAGAGAACGTTAAGCCCGTCAGCGCATACCCGGCCGAGTAATAAGTGCCTGGGTGGAGACGAGTAGCTTGAATGTGCTGCCTTGGCGATAGGCCTTGGAGATGAGCCTGACACTTCCACCACACATCCGATACCCAAATAAAAAAGCGGGCGCCCGTCCATTCAGACGGGCGCCCGCTTTTTTGCTACCGCGACCACTTGTCAGTATTTGCGGTTCAGGCCTTTCTGTTTCGAGAAATACGTCGCCAGGTCATGCATGTCCGCATCGGACAGGGATTCCACCTGGCCGGCCATGATGGGGTTTTTGCGCTTGCCCGCTTTGTAGTCTTTGAGCGAGTGGTAGAGATAATCGCTATGCTGCCCCGCCAGTTTGGGGAAAGACGGGATGGAACTGACACCGTCTTCGCCATGACAGGCGGCGCAGGGGGCCGATTTGGCCTTGCCTGCTTCATAGTCGCCCTTGGCGTGAACCGGCAGCGAAAAACCCAGCGTGACTGCGGCGAGGATAAACATTGTTTTTTTCATGGTGTTGTCCTCGGTTATTTGGCAGGGCCGCTGTATGACGATGCGTAATACGCTGCGAGATCTTCCATATCCTGCTCAGTCAGGCTGCTCGCAATGCCCACCATGCTCGGATGGCTGCGCTCGCCGTTCTTGTAGGCCTGCAGTGCTGCAACGATATAATCGGCATGCTGTCCGCCCAGTTTGGGAACGTTATAGACAACGGGATAGGCTGTCCGCCAGCCGGAGATGCCATGGCAACCGGCACACATCGAAGTTTTGAGTTGTCCGGCCTTGGGGTCGCCTGCGGCCTGTGCCGGCATGGTCAACGCCATCAGCACGGACGCGCACAGCATCATCGTGGTGGTTTTCATCTTCCTCATTCTCTCTGGTTGGATTGTTGTCGGGACCCTGTCTGACGCAAGGCTTGGGCCCGATTATAAAACCAGACAAGCCAATCGGCACATGCTGAATGGGTAAATAATGCTTCTGTAACAATGCCTTATAGTATTATTCACTAATATGCTTCTGGACTTTGCATGATCGATCTACTCAAGGCCTGTCCGCTCTGGTTGTATCGCCTGCTGCCTTTTTTGCGCTGGTGGCCCAACGTCACCTCGCACACGCTGAAGGCAGACACCCTCGCCGCATTCACCGGTGCACTCATTGTGCTACCGCAGGCGGTGGCGTTTGCCACCATCGCCGGCCTGCCGCCCGAATACGGCCTCTATGCCGCGATGGTGCCCGCCATCGTCGCGGCGCTGTGGGGGTCGAGCTGGCACCTGGTGTCGGGGCCGACCACCGCGATCTCGATCGTGGTGTTTGCCTCGATCAGCCCGCTGGCCGAACCCGGCAGCCCGCAGTTCATCGGCCTGGTGCTGACCCTCACCTTCCTTGCCGGCCTGATCCAACTGGCGATGGGGCTGGCACGACTGGGCATGCTGGTCAATTTCATCTCGCACACGGTCATCATCGGCTTCACCGCGGGCGCGGCCATCCTCATCGCCGCCAGCCAGATCAAGAATTTCTTTGGCCTGGAGATCCCGCGTGGCGCGCACTTCTACGAGGTGCTGATTTATTTTGGGCGCCACCTTGCGGACATCCAGCCCTGGGTGATGGCGGTAGGCGTGGTCACGCTGATATCGGGCATTCTGGCCAAACGCTATCTGCAGAAACTGCCGTACATGATCGTCGCCATGGTGGTGGGCGGCGTGGTGGCGGCGATCCTCAACGCCCGATACGGCAATGATGCGACCGGCATCCGCACCGTCGGTGCGCTGGTGGCGTCGTTTCCGCCGCTGTCGCTACCGGATTTCTCGTTCAGCGCCATCCAGCAAACCCTGTTCCCCGCCACCATCATCGCGATTCTGGCGCTGACCGAAGCGGTGGCGATCGCGCGTTCGGTCGCCACCAAGTCCGACCAGCGCATCGACAGCAACCAGGAGTTCGTCGGCCAGGGGCTGTCCAACATCGCGGGCAGTTTTTTCTCCGGCTATGCCGGCAGCGGTTCGTTCAACCGTAGCGGCGTGAACTACGCCTCAGGGGCGAAGACGCCGCTGGCCGCCGCGCTGTCAGCGGTGTTCCTGCTCCTGATCGTGCTGCTGGTCGCGCCGCTTGCGGCCTATCTGCCGGTGCCGTCAATGGCGGCCATCCTGTTCATCGTGGCGTGGGGCCTGATCGACTTCCACCATATCGGCGAAATCATCAAGCGCCACAAACGCGAGCGCATCATTCTCGCGCTCACTTTCGTCGGCACCTTGGTCGATCTGGAAAAAGGTATCTTCCTCGGCATACTGGTGTCGCTGATGTTCTATCTGTACCGCCTGTCTCTTAT
>JBPPMF010000161.1:0-3900 GCA_051305915.1 Thiobacillus sp.
CTCAATATCGATCTGCATTGCCATTCCAATGTGTCCGACGGTGTGTTGTCGCCCGCCGACGTGGTTGCCCGCGCCGTGGCCAACGGCGTGGACGTGCTTGCGCTGACCGACCACGACGATGTGGCGGGAATCGCTGCTGCGCGGGCAGCGGCTGACGCCGTTGGGATGACGCTGATTGCCGGTGTCGAAGTTTCGGTGAGTTGGGGCGGCCAGACCGTGCATATCGTCGGACTGCGTGTCGATCCCACGCACCCCGAACTGGCCGCCGGTCTGTACAGCATCCGCCTCGGACGCATCGAACGCGCGCAACGCATGGCGGCGGATCTGGCGCGCTCCGGCATCCACGACGCCTACGAGGGCGCGCTCGACTATGCCGCCAATAAGCAGATGGTGGGCCGCACGCACTTCGCGCGCTGGCTGGTGGCGCAGGGCCACGCGCCCGACATGCGCACCACATTCAAGCGCTATCTCACGCGCGGCAATCCCGGTTACGTCGAACACGAATGGACCTCGCTAGAAAATGCGGTCGGCTGGATCCGCGCCAGCGGCGGCATGGCAGTGATCGCGCATCCTGGGCGCTATGCGTTCAATGCGCGCCAGCTGCACCTGTTGCTGGACGCCTTCCGTGCGCTGGGCGGCGAGGGCATCGAGGTCATCACCGGTAGCCATCATCCGTCCGAGTACGGCAAGTTTGCCGATCTGGCGCGCGCGTTCAGCCTCAAGGCCTCGCGCGGCGCGGATTTCCATGCGCCGGACGAGGGCGTCGACATCGGTCGCCTGCCGGCGCTGCCGCACTACTGCCAGCCGGTGTGGCAGGGCTGGCCGGAACTGGCACCCCATCTTTCTCCCACCATGACCTGAGACCTTATGGCGCAATTCTTCAATATCCATGCCGACAACCCGCAGCCGCGGCTGATCCAGCAGGTGGTCGACATCCTCAAGCGCGGCGGCGTGATCGTGTATCCCACCGACTCCTGCTACGCGCTGGGTTGCCACATCGGCGACAAGGAGGCAGCCATGCGGCTGCTGTCGGTACGTGGACTCGATAGCGGGCATGACCTCACGCTGATCTGCAGTGACCTGTCCGAACTCGGCCGCTACGCTCAGGTGGACAACACGCAGTTCCGCTTTCTGAAAGCGCACACCCCGGGCGCCTACACCTTCATATTGCGCGGCACGCGTGAAGTGCCGAAGCGGCTGCTACATAAGAAACACGACACCATCGGATTACGGGTGCCCGACCATTCCATCGTGCAGGCGCTGCTGGCCGAACTGGGCGAGCCCATCCTGTCGTCCACGCTGCTGCTCGACGGCGAGGACGTGCCACTGACCGAACCGTGGGAAATTCGTGAGCGTCTGGAGCATCTGGTCGATCTGGTCATCGACGGCGGCGCCTGCGGCCTCACCCCGACCACCGTGGTCGATCTCACCACCGATACGCCCGTTGTGGTGCGCTTCGGCAAGGGCGATACCGCGGATTTCGAGTCCTGATATGGAACTCACTCTGGTCCAGAAAATTGCCGTGTTCGCGCTACCGGTGATTTTCGCCATCACCCTGCACGAAGCCGCTCACGGTTACGTCGCGCGCTTTTTCGGCGACATGACCGCAGCCTTGCAGGGCCGCATCACGCTCAACCCGCTCAAGCACATCGATCCAGTCGGCACTATCCTGGTGCCGCTGGTGATCCTGCTGACCAGCAAGCTGTTGGGCGGCGGCATGATCCTGTTCGGCTGGGCCAAGCCGGTACCGGTCAACTTCGGCAACCTGCGCCGCCCCAAGAAAGACATGTTGTGGGTGGCTGCCGCCGGCCCCGGCATGAACCTCGTCATGGCGATTTTCTGGGCGCTGATGATCCAGCTGGGCCACTCGCTCGGTAGCGGTTCCGCCAGCGCGCCGCTGATGCTGATGGGCGCGGCGGGCGTGTTCATCAATGTCATCCTGATGGCGTTGAACCTCATTCCGTTGCCGCCGCTCGACGGCGGGCGTATCGCCGTCAGCTTGTTGCCGGTCAGGCAGGCCATCCAGTTTTCGAAGCTGGAACCCTATGGCCTGTTTATTTTGATCGCGCTCCTGTTTACCGGCGTTCTTGGCGTCATCCTGTGGCCGCTCATCAGCCTGTTCATCGGCTTCGTTGCGCTGGTTACCGGACTTGACTCCGCGCAACTCATCGGCCTGATCCGGGTCGTGCTGTCCTGACCCGCCCCGAATTACGCTCGACTCTCCGCTCTCAACTCTCGACCCCATAACATGTATTCCGACCGCGTTCTCTCCGGCATGCGCCCCACCGGGCGTTTGCATCTTGGCCACTACCACGGCGTCCTCAAAAACTGGCTGCGTCTACAGAACGAATACCAGTGCCTGTTCTTCGTCGCCGACTGGCATGCGCTGACCACGCATTACGACACCCCGCAGATGATCGAGGAAAACGTGCGCGACATGACGATCGACTGGCTTGCCGCCGGCGTCGATCCCGCGCAAGCCACGCTGTTCGTGCAGTCGCGCGTGATCGAGCACGCCGAACTGCATCTGCTGCTGTCGATGATGACGCCGCTCGGCTGGCTGGAACGCGTGCCCACCTACAAGGACCAGCAGGAAAAGCTCTCCGAAAAGGATCTCTCCACCTACGGCTTCCTCGGTTATCCGCTGCTGCAATCGGCCGACATCCTGATCTACCGCGCCAACCGGGTGCCGGTGGGCGAGGATCAGGTGCCGCACATCGAATTCACCCGCGAAATCTGCCGCCGCTTCAATCACCTGTACGGCCGCGAACCCGGTTTCGAGGACAAGGCGCGCGCTGCGGTGAAAAAGCTCGGCTCGAAAAAGGCGCGGCTGTACGAGGAATGCCGCACCGCCTATCAGGAAAAGGGCGATGACGAAGCGCTGGAATCGGCCAAGGCCCTGCTGAACGATGCGCAGAACCTGTCGATGAATGACCTCGAACGCCTGTTCGGCTACCTCGAAGGTTCCGGCAAGATGATCCTGGCCGAACCCGAGGCGCTGCTGACCGAAGCATCCAAAATGCCGGGGCTTGACGGGCAGAAAATGTCGAAGTCCTACAACAACACCATCGCCCTGCGCGAAGACCCGGAAGTCATCACCAAAAAAATCCGCACCATGCCGACTGACCCGGCACGCGTGCGCCGCACCGACCCCGGCAACCCGGCCAACTGCCCAGTGTGGCAGTTTCATTTGGTGTATTCCGACGACGCGATCCGCCAGTGGGCCACTGCGGGTTGCACCAGCGCCGGCATCGGCTGCCTCGAATGCAAGCAGCCGGTGATCGACGCGGTGCTGAATGAGCTCGCGCCGATTCGCGAGCGCGCGGCGTACTACGAAGAGAATCCCGAGCAGGTGCGCAACATCCTCGCCGACGGCTGCGAGGCGGCGCAGGAACTGGCACGCGATACGATGCGCGACGTACGCGAGGCGATGGGGCTGACGTTTGGGTAAGCGGTTTGATGCAAATCCAGAACAGGCAAGACAGACAAACAGCCGAGGGCGCGAGGAACAAGCTACAGATAGCTGGGATTAATTGCTCAGTTGTCTGATCCCGGTGTTGAAGTCCGCAGTTTCTTGGTTTCCCCCCGCCGCTGCTTGCTCTCCAGCCGCCGCTTCTTTGAAGCCAGCGTGGGGCGGGTGGGGTGGCGCGGCTTGTCCACTTCGCAGGCTTCACGAATCAATTCGATCAGACGTCCCAGCGCATCGTCGCGGTTGCGTCGCTGGCTGCGATAGCGTTCGGCTTCGATGATCAGCACCCCGTTCTGGGTAACGCGACGGCCGGCCAGGGCGATCAGGCGAGCGCGCACCGGGTCGGGCAGCGAGGGGGAGCCGGCGACGTTGAAGCGCAACTGCACCGCGGTCGACACCTTGTTGACGTTCTGCCCGCCGGGGCCCGATGC
>JBPPMF010000191.1:0-3832 GCA_051305915.1 Thiobacillus sp.
AGCGTCTGGCGGCGCCTGCCGCGCCAGGCGGAACATCTCCCCGCCCGCCAGGCCGGGCTGATCGCGGCCGTGCTGGCAGCGCTTGCCTACGCGCTGCTGGCCGGTTTTCAAGTGCCGGCGCAGCGCACCCTGTTCATGCTGACCGTGCTGGCGCTGGCCTTCTGGGGGAGACGCGAACCGCGGCCGTTCACTGCATTGATCGTGGCATTGTTCGTTGTGCTGCTGGTCGATCCGTGGGCGGTGCTGTCGGCCGGTTTCTGGCTGTCGTTCGGCGCCATGGCCGCGATTCTGTGGGTGACCTTCGGCCGCATTGCGCTGCCCGACAAGCTGCGCGGCTGGATCACGGTGCAATGGGCGGTCACCCTGGCGCTGGCACCGGTATTATTTCTGTTATTCCAACAGGTCTCGCTGATCTCGCCGCTGGCCAATGCGGTGGCGATTCCATTAGTGAGCTGGCTGATCACGCCGCTGGCTTTGCTGGGGGTGCTGATCCCGCCGCTTTGGCATGTGGCGGCGTGGCTGATGGACTGGCTTGGCGCAGGGCTGACCTGGGCGAGCAGCCTGCCGCTGGCGGTGACGACACTGCCAGCGCCCGCTGGATGGGTGACCGCACTGGCGCTGGCCGGAACGGTATGGATGCTGTTGCCGCGCGGGTTTCCGCTGCGTCCATTGGGACTGCTGCTGTGGCTGCCCTTGCTGTTTCCCATGCGCGACAGCATCGCGCCCGATCATTTTCGCGCCGAGGCGATCGATGTCGGGCAGGGCACCGCCGTGTTGATCCGCACCGCCCAGCATGCCCTGCTGTACGACACCGGCGCATCGTTCGCCGACAGCGATTCGGGCGAACGCATCATCGTTCCCTTCCTGCGCGCATCGGGGATCGGGCGTTTATCCGGGCTGATTATTACGCATGACGACAACGACCACAGCGGTGGCATGCGCTCTGTGCTGCGCGATATTCAGACCGGCTGGCTGCTGCATGGCATGCCCACGAACAGTCCGCTGCTCGATGGGGCACCGCCTGCGCGCCAGTGCGTGCGTGGCCAGCGCTGGAACTGGGACGGTGTGCAATTCGAGATGCTTAACCCACTGCCCGCTGCATACGCCGAAACCCGGCGCCGCAACAATGACTTCAGTTGCGTGCTGCGGGTCAGCAGTGCCCGTCACAGCATGTTGCTGACGGGCGATGGCGAGAGACAGGTGGAACTCGAACTGCTTGAATCCGGTCAGTTGATGCCGGTGGACGTGCTGTTTGCCGGCCATCACGGCAGCCGAACTTCGTCCATTCCGGAATTCGTCGCAGCGACCCGCCCTGAGCTCATCGTGTTTACCCTGGGCCACCGCAACCGTTACGGCCATCCGCATCCCCAGGTCACGGCGCGCTTTCGCGACATCGATGCGCGCATGCTGCGCAGCGATTCCGGCGGACTGATCCGCCTCGATTTTGGCGAAGCCGGGGTCGAGGCCTCACAATATCGGCCAACGCACCGCCGCTACTGGCGAGCTGAATTTTCTCGACCATGACTGAAACCTCGAAACCCCGTTGCTTTGAAGCAACCGACCTTGAATCTGCCCGGCAAGCGCTTGCACGCGTTTTGCCGGTGGCGGAGAACAATCTGCCCTGGCAGGCGCTGGAATATGCGCATCAGCAACTGGGCGAGCGCCATGCATTCGCACACAATGTCGGCACGGCACTGATTGTCGCCGAACTGCGGGTGGGTGCGGATGCCGTGGCAGCGGCCTTGCTGCACGATTGCATCGACGACAGCGCGGATTTCGACGCCACCTTCGGCCACGCCGCGCGCCTCGCCCGCGGCGTGGCGGCGATGGCGCGCATCGAGGCGCTGGCGGTCAGCGCCACCGACAAGCGCGTTGATCCGCATGCCCAACTGGAAGCCCTGCGTCAGATGGTGCTGGCGATGGTGGAAGACATTCGGGTGGTGCTGGTGAAACTGGCCGAGCGCACGCACGCCCTGCGATGTGCGGCCAGTCTGGATGACGCCACCCGCGAGGCGCTCGGCCAGCAGGCACGCGAACTGTTCGCGCCGCTCGCCAATCGGCTGGGCGTCTGGCAGATCAAATGGGAAATGGAAGACTGGGCGTTCCGCTATCTGGAACCCGATACCTACAAAAGCATTGCCGCGCAGCTCGATGAAAAACGCGCCGACCGCGAGGCCTATATCAAAGGCATCATCGAGCGCCTGCAAGCCGAGCTCGCACTGCACGGCATCGAAGCTGAAGTCACCGGTCGCCCCAAGCACATCGCCAGCATCGTCAACAAGATGCGGCGCAAGCGCTTGAGCTTCGAGCAGCTGTACGACATCCGCGCGGTGCGCGTGCTGGTCAGGCACGAAATGGATTGCTACACCGTGCTCGGTCTGGCGCACAACCTGTGGCAGCCGATTCCTGGCGAGTTCGATGATTACATCTCGCAGCCGAAGAGCAACGATTACCGCTCGCTGCACACCGCCGTCATCGGTCCCGAGGAGCGTGCGCTCGAAATCCAGATACGCAGCTTCGACATGCATCGCCAGGCCGAGCTTGGCGTTGCCGCGCACTGGCGCTACAAGGAAGGCGGACGGCAGGACGCGCAGTACGAGGAAAAGATCGCCTGGCTGCGGCGCATTCTGGAATGGAAGGATGACGTTGCCGACAGCAGCGAATTTACCGAGCAGTTCAAGACCGAGCTGTTCCGGGATCAAGTCTACGTGCTGACACCGCAGGGACGGGTGGTGGCGCTCGACCGCGGCGCCACCCCGGTGGACTTCGCCTACGCGCTGCATACCGACCTGGGGCATCGCTGCCGGGGCGCCAAGGTCAACGGCGCGATGGTGCCTTTGAATACCCAGCTGGACAACGGCCAGCGCGTCGAGATCGTCACCGCGAAAGAAGGCGCTCCGAGTCGCGACTGGCTTAATACCGCGCTCGGCTATCTGCTCACCCATCGCGCGCGCTCCAAGGTGCGCGCCTGGTTCCGCCAGCGCGACGTCGGCGAGCAGGTCAATCTCGGCCGCACCCTGCTGGAAAAGGAACTCAAGCGCCTGGGCGTGGTGGACGCGAATCAGGAAAAGCTCGCGCAGCGGCTCAAGTTCGGCAAGGTCGACGAGTTTCTCGCCGCACTCGGACGCGGTGACGTCGGCCAGCGCGATCTGGTCAATGCCCTGCAGGAGTCCGGCAAAGTCATTCCCGCGTTGACGCCCACCAGCAAGCCGCGGGTGCGCGCCAAGTCCGGCAATCCGGTCGTTATTCCGGGTCTGGGCGACGTGCCGCTGGCACTGGCGCGCTGCTGCAAACCGCAGCCGCCTGAACCCATCGTTGCCTACACCACGGTCGGGCGCGGGCTCACCGTGCATCGTGCCGACTGCGCCTCGCTCAAACGCGCCAATCCCGAGCGCATGTTGCCGGCGGAATGGGTGCTCGATGCCGGAGCTGCCTTCGAAGTCGACATTCGCCTCAAAGCCTTCGACCGCCAGGGTCTGTTGCGCGACATCTCGGATGTCATCGCCAAGGATCGACTCGATGTGCTGCGCGTCAACACCGACAGCCGCGGCGAATATGCCCACATGCTGCTCACCGTGCGGGTCCGCGAATTGCAACAGTTATCGCGCCTGCTGGCGCGTTTGCAGCATGTGCAAAACGTCATCGAAGTGGGGCGCGCCTGAGTTTTTCGTTTATTGTCACGGTTGCATTTTTTTCTGTTCAGGACGTCATGGCTGAGCTGGACCCCGCCGAGTCTTATTTGACCTCATGCCCACCCTGGTGGCGCAACTGGAAAGTGATGCTGCCGCTGTGGTGTGCCATCGGCGGGCTGGTGTGGCTGGGGCTGCATTTC
>JBPPMF010000212.1:0-5011 GCA_051305915.1 Thiobacillus sp.
CTGGAAGTGGTGGTCGCCGACAGCCTGCTGGAACGTGCGATGGAGGCGATCATCAACGCCGCGCGCACCGGCAAGATCGGTGACGGCAAGATATTCGTGACGGCGGTGGAGCAGGTGGTGCGGATTCGCACCGGCGAGTCGGGCGAAGCGGCGATCTGATCGCCACGTTTGATTCAAATTGGAGGCGGACTGGGCCGCCGCTGCATTACCAGAAGCGGTACCAGGCCTTGCCCTCGGTACTCACGCCCTTGGCAAATTTGCTGTTGGGGAAATTGAGATTCAGCACGCGCTGCGCATCGTCGCGCAGGTCGGTCAGTTGCAGCTTGTCGTAGGCCACCACCATGATCGCCAGCGCCTCTTCCAGCGCCGGGGCTTCCGGATAGGTTTTCAGCACTTCCTTGGCACGGTTGGCGGCCGCCACCCAGGCTTGGCGTTTCAGATAATACTTGGCGACATGCACTTCGTTGCCGGCCAGCGCGTTAACCAGATATTTCATGCGGGCGCTTGAATCGGCGGCATATTTGCTGTCGGGGAAACGGGTCACCAGTTCCTTGAACGCCAGGAAGGCATCGCGCGCGGCCCTGGGGTCGCGTTCGCTCATGTCCTGATTGACCAGCTTGCCAAGCAGGCCGAGGTCGTCGTTAAAATTCGCCAGCCCCTTCAGGTAATAGGCGTAATCGACGTTAGGGTGGTTGGGGTGCAGCTTGATGAAGCGGTCGCATGCGGCGATGGCGGAAATCGGCTCGTTATCCTTGTAGTAGGCGTAGGCGACTTCAAGTTGTGCCTGCTGCGCATAGCGGCCAAAGGGATAACGCGCTTCCAGCGTCTCGAACAGTTTGACGGCACGTTCGTAGTTGCCACTATTAAGATTATCCTTGGCTTCGGCATAGAGCTTTTGCGCCGACCAGCCCGCGGTCTCATCCTGGACTTCAGGCAACAGGCCGCAACCGCCAAGGGTGAGCGTGGCAACGAGCAGCAGGGACCCCAGCGCCCGATTGAATGCATTAGAACCGGATGAACATTGCTTAAGCATGGAAAAAGACACAGAAAAATTGTCGACTGATTATAAGGGAAATACCGAAGGCGACGTCCGCCAACTGGTGATCCCCGATGCGCAGGGCGGCCAGCGTCTGGATCAGGCGCTGTCGAGCTTGTTGCCGGAGTTCTCGCGCAACCGCATCCAGAACTGGATTCGTGCACGCAAGATCGCGGTGGATGATGCCTGGGGCACCACCAAAATGAAGGTTACCGGCGGCGAATCGGTACGGGTCGAGATCGAGCCCGATCCGAACGCCACGCCCGACGCGCCGGAAGCGATCCCGCTCAATGTCGTATTCGAGGATCCGGTGCTGCTGGTGGTCAACAAGCCGGTTGGCCTGGTGGTCCACCCCGGCAGCGGCAACCGCCAGGGCACGCTGCTGAACGCGTTGCTGCACTGGGTGCCGGCGGTGGCCGAACTGCCGCGCGCCGGCATCGTGCACCGGCTGGACAAGGACACCTCAGGTCTGCTGGTTGTTGCCAAGACCCTGCGGGCGCATACCGATCTGGTGCGCCAATTGCAGGCGCGTACCGTCAAGCGCGAATACCTCGCGCTGGTGTATGGCGAAATCGACCGCTCCGGCACCGTCAATGAGCCGCTGGCGCGCGACCCCCATAACCGCGTCAAACGCACCGTGCACAGCATGGGCAAGGAAGCGATCACGCATTACGAAGTGGTTGAGCGCTTTCCAGGAATTACCCTGGTGCGCTGCCGACTGGAAACCGGGCGCACCCACCAGATTCGGGTGCACATGCAACACATCGGCCATCCGCTGGTCGGCGAAACGGTTTACGCCGCCAGCCGTCGCAGCCATCAAAAGATCCCGTTCCCGCGTCAGGCGCTCCACGCCGAACGGCTGGGCCTGATCCATCCGATCACCCAGGCGTTCATGCAGTGGGAATGCCCCTTGCCGCCGGATTTCGCGTCGCTCCTGCAAGCGCTGCGTGAAGGTGCCGCTTGGGGCGGTTGATCGAATGATCGTGCCCCACTGGCCCGCGCCGCCGCGGGTAAAAAGCGGGATGACCACGCGCGAGGGCGGGGTCAGCACCGCACCCTGGAGCAGCCTGAATCTGGGCGATCATGTCGGTGACGATCCGGTCCACGTGGCCGCCAATCGTGCGCGCTTGCGTCAACAGTTGCCGGCCGAGCCTGCATGGTTGAAGCAGGTTCACAGCAGTCGGGTGGTTGAACTCGAACGCGATCCGAACCGGGAGGCCGACGCCGCCTTGACCCGTCGGGCGGGGCAGGTCTGCGCGGTGCTTACCGCCGACTGTTTGCCGGTGTTGTTCTGTGATCGCGCCGGCACCGTCGTGGCCGCTGCGCATGCCGGCTGGCGCGGACTGGCGGGCGGCGTGCTTGAAGCCACGGTGGCCGCGATGCAGGTGCCGCCGGACGAAATCCTCGCCTGGATGGGCGCAGCCATCGGCCCGCAGGCGTTCGAAGTGGGCGACGACGTACGCGCGGCCTTTGTTGCGCAGCATCCGCAGGCGGCGTCGGCCTTTATCGCACAGCCCACGCCGGGAAAATGGCTTGCCGACATCTACCAGCTGGCGCGCATCCACCTCAGTCATGCCGGCGTGCAGGCGATTTACGGTGGCGGGCGCTGCACCTTCAACGAGGCGGACAGCTTCTATTCCTATCGCCGCGACGGCGTCACCGGGCGCATGGCCTCGCTGATCTGGCTGGAATAAGCCGCTAAAACAGCGCTGAATGATGCCTGCTTCGTCATTGCGAGCGAAGCGAAGAAATCCAGAAAAGCCTGCTTGATCAATGCGCTGGATTGCCGCGTCGCTGCGCTCTCGCAATGACGCATTAAGTGTTTCCCTACAAATATTCCCGCACGCGCAGGTAGCGCGGAAAGCGCGGCAGGCCGTTTTTCGTCAGGTGCTGGTAACGATAGGTGATGCGGGTGCCGATGGGCGGCGGCTGGCGGCGCAGCGCGTCGGACAGCCCGCTGCCGATGCGGAAGCGCTTGCCATCCGGCATTTCCATCTGCAGCGCGCCGGTCATGCCCTGATATTTCCCCTTGCCCGGCGTATGGCCGACCACAATGGCCTCGGCGTCCTGCCACGGTTTCAGCTTCAGCAGCGCGTCGCTGCGACCGGTGAGATAGGGCGCATCGGCACGGTGCAGCATCAGGCCTTCGCCGCCCAGGCGTACCACGGCATCGAGTTGCTGTGTCAGCGTGGCGTGATCTGCCACACGGGTCTGCTCGACTGCGCGCAGCCAGGGCACGCCAGCCAATTCGACAATCGTCTGCATTTGCCGGACGCGTTCGCTGAAATCGCCCGCTGCGTCAGGCAATTCAAAAATCAGGTAGTGCACCTGCCGCCATTCGGCATCCACCGGTTCGAGCTTGCGCACCGTTCCAGACAGCGCGTCGAACTGGTCGCGCGCGATCCACAGTTCACCGTCCAGCGGCACGGTTGGAAAATTCGCGGTGAACCACGCCGGCGCCGGCACGCTGCCGCCGCCACGGAAGCGCAGCGTGCGGCCATCCCATTGGGCGCGCACGCCGTCGAACTTCTCGCTTACCCAGTATTGGCTGACGTCGATATCGGCGGCATACACCTCGGCCAGCAACATGGCCGGAGCGGGCGGCAGGGTGTCGGCCCACGCCGGATGAGCGGCCAGCGCAAACAGCGCCAGCCACAGCATGCACAGCGTACGTTTCAATCCAGCCATTTTTGTAGAAACTGCGCCTGCCCCATCGCGGAGTCGAGTTGATACGCGGTGAAGCCCAGTCGCTGATACAGCGCGCGGGCCGATGCATTGCCGTCCAGCACTTCGAGTGTGAGCTTGCAGGCGCCACGCTCGCGGGCGATGGCCTCGACCTCGGCGAACAGCCGCGCCGCAATGCCCCTGCCGCGATGGCCCGCGGCCACCACCACGTCATGTACGTTGACCAGTGGCTGGCAGGCAAAGGTGGAAAAGCCTTCGATGGCGTTGATCAAACCGACCGGCGTGGCGCCGTCGAACGCCAGCACGCTGAAGATGAAAGGACGCGCGGCGAGTGCGCTGACCAGATTGCCGCGTGCGAAGTCGGACAGCGGCTCACCGCCGCCCGCCGGATCGCGTGCGTAATGGTCCAGCAGGTCGATCAGCGCGGCGGCATGCGCGAGGTCGTCGTAGCGGGCGCGAACAATTTCAATCATTCGATGCGCATCGACAGATCCACCGCGCGGATATGCTTGGTGAGGCTGCCGATGGAAATGCGGTCCACCCCGGTTTCGGCCACCGCGCGCACCGTGTCCAGCGTGATGTTGCCGGAGGCTTCGAGCAGGGCGCGGCCATGGGTCACCTGCACCGCGTGGCACATGTCCGGGAGGCTGAAATTGTCGAGCAGGATGAGCGGCGCACCGGCACTCAGAGCCTGTTCGAACTCATCGATATTTTCCACCTCGATCTGCACGCTGACTTTGCCCTCGGCCAACTGGAACGCCGCTTCCAGCACCTGCGCGATGCCGCCCGCCGCCGCGATGTGGTTTTCCTTGATCAGGATGCCGTCGTACAGGCCCACGCGCTGATTCTGCCCGCCACCCATCCGCACTGCGTATTTCTCGGCGATGCGCAGGCCGGGCAGCGTTTTGCGGGTATCGAGGATGGCGGCATGGGTGCCGCGCACGGCTTCGACATAAGGCCGGGTCGCGGTGGCCACCGCCGACAGGGTTTGCAGGAAATTCAGCGCCGGGCGCTCGGCGCTCAGCAGCGCGCGGGCATTGCCGTGGAGTTCGGCCAGCACCTCGCCGGCCGCCACGGTGTCACCCTCGTTGACCCGCCAGTCGATGCGGCAACCGGGGTCGAGCGCATTGAAGCAGGCGTCGAACCAGGGCCGGCCGGCAATCACCGCAGCTTCGCGGGTAATGACGCGCGCGCGCGCGATTTGCGTCGCAGGAATGAGGCGGGCGGTAAGATCATTCATCACCCCGGGCGCGCGCAGCGCACCGTCCACCCCCTCCCACTCGAAGGGGG
>JBPPMF010000245.1:0-5792 GCA_051305915.1 Thiobacillus sp.
CCTTGGATGGCGACGGGGTGGGAACCGACTTGCAGAACTGGCTAAATTGTTCGGTGCCGATCTATTCAGTACCGGTTATCGCACGGCAACTGCCGGAGTCATTGCCCGTCACGCTGACAGTGCGTTCGATCTGGTTGCCGCTCACCGGGGTGCCGGCCAGCGTGGTGCCGAACTCGACCTTGGGTGGCTCCGGCTGCATCCGACCGCAGGGACGGCAAGGCGGTGCATCCCCACGCCCGCGCAAGGACTGGTCGATACGGCGCTGCTGGGCAGCCGAGATGGGAGCCGGAGTGAACGTCGAGCTCGCATATTCAACCGTGGCACCGGAAGACTCGCTGCGCTGACAGCCGCACGTGGACTTCACGGTACTGGCTTCAGCCACGGTCGTCGTCGCAGCCGACGCCGCAGCGGGCGCAGGCGAAGCCGCTCCTTTTTGCGCCGCAAGGCGGGCTTGCGTGGCGCTGGTGCTTGCCGGGGCTTTACCACCGGGCATGCCCGCTTTCCCATACTGGGAAAGCGCCCGACGGCGAGCCATCGCCGCCTCGCTGCTGGTCATACGTTCTGCTTGGGTATCTGGCGTCGCTTGGCTCATGGATGCTTTCCTTATGCTTCAACGGTTAGTTGTTGGGTCGGGGGTGTGCCGGGCATTCACCTCTCCTGCCCTTGGGATGAAATATACGGCGCTTGGTACATGAATAAAAACGAATAGTTTTTATTGTTACCATTTACCGTAGTGAATGATTTGCCGCGGTTCACTCGTCAAATTTCTCGCGCCTCATCACCTGCGTGTCGGACACGAAGGCCGCCATGTGGTGGCCGCGCTTCATCAGCTTGTTCATATCAGCCAGCACTGCGTCCAGCCTGGATTCGGGAACGGCCAGCAGGAACAGGATGTTGCTTTCGCCCTCCAGCACGCCGGTTTGCAAGCCCGCGCTGCCCGCGCCGCGCGCGTCCAGCACGGTATAGCCGGAAGCCTCGTGTGCATTGGCAATGCCGACCAAGCGCTCCTCCAGCGTGGCGTTGGCGACGATGTTGATGAGTTTCATCGGATAAAGTGGCGGCATGGCTATTCCTGTTTACGCACCCGTCAGGCGGGCGGCCAGTGCGTGATAAAGCGGGATGCCGACGATGACGTTGAACGGAAACGTCACCCCGAGCGACAGCGTCAAGTAATAAGACGGGTTGGCTTCGGGAATCGCCAGCCGCATTGCGGGCGGCACCGCGATATACGACGCCGACGCGCCCAGCACCGCCACCAGCAACACACCGCCTTCGCCAAATCCCAGCCAATAGTGGCCGACCAGCAAACCCGCTGCGCCGCCGATCAAGGGCATCAGAATGCCGAACGCCACCAGAAACCCGCCGACGCGCTTGAACTCGCCGATGCGCTTGCCCGCTTCCATGCCCATTTCCAGCAAAAACAGCGACAGTGCGCCCATGAACAGCGTGCTGAAAAACGGCGTAATGGTGTCGAGCGACGACGGCTTGACCACCAGGCCAACCACCATCGCGCCGAACAGCAGCACCACGCTGCCGTTGGTGAAGGCGTCACGCAGCAGTTCGCCCATGTGATTTTCGCGGGCATTTTCCGCGTCGTGCGGTTGACTGCCACGCGAGAAGCGCGCCAGCAACAGGCCGACGATGATCGCGGGCGATTCCATGATCGCCAGCATGATGAGCGGATAGGTTTCGTACTCGATCTGCTGCGCGCTGAGGTAGGCGATCGCAGTCAGGAACGTACCCGCGCTGACCGAACCGTAATGCGCGGCAATGGCCGAGGCGTTGAGCTTGTCAATGCGCCCGGCCAGCAGGATGAGGTAGGCCAGAATCGGCAACCCAAAACCCAGCATCAGCGCGGCGGCCACCGCTTGCGTCGCTTCGCCCAGATCGGCGTGCGCCAGCTCGATCCCGCCTTTAAGGCCGATGCCAATTAAAAGATAAATCGACAGCGCCTTGGCCAGCTCAGGCGGAAACTTGAGGTCGGACTTGACCGCCTGCGCCAGAAAGCCCAGGGCAAAAAACAGCACCGCCGGAATCAGCAGATTACTCAAATCCATTTGCGACTCCTCACCATCCGGCCTCGTCGTCGCGCCGGGCTGCGCGGCACCATAGCCACGCTCGCAGCAGAATCGCGGCGACCATCAACAGCCCTATCGCCCATTCCATGCCCGCCATGAGTGGCCGCAACAACCAGACAAATATCAGCAGCAATACCAGCGGTAGCGGGTCGCCGCTCAGGATGAGTCGGCTCCACGGTGCCGCAGCCAGACGCTTCATGCAGCCCCTACGTTTCGGCGGCGGGTCTCCAGCCGTCATGGCCACCACGCGGGTTTGCCGTTGCCCACTGAGGCTCGCCAGCCGGGTCAGCAAACCGGGCATTTCAGCCTGCTGCCTTTCCTGCCAGACCGTCCGTCTGGTTTGCAATGCCGAACGCAGCCTCCCCGGCGGGGCTTTGCACGCGGCGCTGCTGATGCCAACGTGTAACATTCTGAAACTCAAGTCCAGCCACGCCCTATCTCCTGAATTAGTAAAAGCGCAAGCGCGTGGCGAAACCAGAGAGCTGCACCCGAATTCGACAACCACCCCCGAGCCAGCCCCGCACGCACGCTGTCGAACCCGATAGAGCCGACGGTAGGACTATAAATAGGTCGGGGATTGAACTAAAGTTAATTGTTTAGATTGAATCCATATACAGGAGTAAATGATTGAAATTACGTAACGTCACCTTGAACCAGATGCGTATCTTCCACAGCCTCGGTCGGAATCTGAGCTTCACCCGGGCCGCAGAAGAGCTGTTTCTGTCCCAGTCGGCGGTATCGATTCAGGTCAAGCGCCTGGGGGAAAGCGTGGGCATGCCCTTGGTTGAACAAGTGGGCAAGCGTATTTTTCTAACCGAAGCCGGCAAGGAGTTGTTCGAGGCCTGCCGTGATGTGCTTGACCGTTTGCGGGTACTGGATGAGGACATGACAGGACTCGAAGAAGGGGTAAGGGGACCGCTCAACCTCGCTGTCATCACCACAGCCAAATACTTCATGCCCCACCTGATCGGTGTCTTTCTGCGCGAGCACCCGGCAGTTGAACCGCGCCTGACGGTCACCAACCAGACGCGGGTGGTCGAAAGGCTGGAAGGCAATATGGATGACCTGGTCATCATGGGTACCCTGCCCGAAAATCTCGACCTGGAAGCCGCGTATTTTCTGGACAATCCCCTGGTGGTGGTGGCGCCGCCCGATCACCCGCTGGTGGGCGTGAAATGCATCCCGCTGGAGCGACTCGTGCAAGAGCGCTTTCTGTCACGCGAGCCGGGTTCCGGCACACGCGCGGCGCGCACCCGCCTGTTTGCCGAGCACGGGCTGGCCATTCGGACTTACATGGAATTGGGGAGCAGCGAGGCGATCAAGCAGGCCGTCATGGCGGGGCTGGGCATCTCGGTGCTCTCCCTGCACAACCTGCGTCTTGAATTGAAAACCGGCCTCATCGCTGTGCTGGACGTTGAGCACTTTCCCCTGCATCGGCAGTGGTATGCCGTGCACCTGAAGGGCAAGAAGCTGTCGGCGACGACGCGCATGTTCCTGGATTTTTTGCTTAAGGACGGTGCCCGACTCTGTGAAGAGATCCAACCCTATTTGACGGGCTTGTCACCGCCCCCCAAAAAACCCGGCCAAAGAAAAAGGGACATAAGGTAAGCCTTAAAGCCACGCCTATGAATCGTCATTCCGGGCTTGACCCGGAATCCAGACGTTTGATTTAACTGGATTTCCGCCTTCACGGGATAGCCAGTAACTTGGCGAGCGTTGTTTGCTCGCTTGGCCGATTGGCTCAGCGCTTCATCAATGACGAAATCCGAATTTATAGAAGTGCGCTTTAATAAGTGCGGACTTGACCTGGGCTGTCAATCTGCATTCAGCAGATATTCAAGCCCGACAGGCTGCTAGCCGAGCAACTCTAGCTTGCGACTCTCCCAGTTCAATACCGCTGTGCGGCGGTGCATTTTTTCGGCCAGTTGCGGAAACTGGCGGGTGATGACTTCCGCCGCAAAATCCGCCAGAAAGCGTGCCTTGAGTTCGGCACGGGCGCGGTCAACGCCGATTTCAGCGTGGGGCACGGACGCCAGCAGTAAAAAACCATCATCGGGAATCCGACCCGCGGCCATGTTGGCTTGCAGGATGCCGGCGGCATTGCGGATGGGGTCGGCGAGGTCGGGGCTGTAGGGGCCGATGATAAGCGCCTGGTTGGGCATGTGCAGCCAGTCGAAGCCGCGCCCCAGACAGATCATCCATTCGCGGTGTTCGATATTGAGCTCGCGGTCGGCTTGCCGCACCTGCGCCACGTGCCGCAGGTTGCCCTGAATCAGCGGCAGCAGGTCGGCGCGCATTTGGGCGGGCATATCGGGGAACAGGCCGGTTAAGTGTGTCGGTACGGCGTCCGCCGTGGTCAGCTCGGCGACATTGAGAGTGGCGCCGTTTGCGCCATGCAGGATCAGCGCGTCCTCGTCGGTCTCGAACCCGCACACCAGCGGATAAACGGTTTGATGCCCCACACCGTAAACCTGCTCGATCTGGCCGCGGATGGCGAAGGTGTGTTCACGCGCGGCCTCGGTGTCGTAGTTGAATCCGGCGCAACCCCGGTGCGGATCGCCTTTGGAAAAATGGTAGCTGGACATCATCAGCATGCGCCGCCCTTCACGCACCACCGACATCACATGCTCGGACAGCACCTCGCCCAGATGCGGCCAGCCCAGATCAAAGCGACCACCCAGATTGCGGTAGGGCTGCATAATGCCCATCGGTGTTTCGGTGGCGACCGGGATATTGATGCGGCCATCCATGCACTTCAGCACCGCCAATGCGGTCGGATGCTCGGCCAGATAACGCTTGCGCGCCAACCAGATTTCCGGACTGGCGAAGGATTCGGCGTGCCGTTTTGCGTGGCCGAACAGCCAGTTGATGCGGGCTTCGATGGGCTGGTCATACAGGTTCATGCAATCCCCCCTATTTTCTTGTCGAAGCCATTATGGCGGCGAGCGGCCATCTCCGCGAGTGCAGCCGGAACCTGCCGGCTCACACAAGTACGCCCCGCCCAACCCGGCATTGCCGCGTGGGTTAGCGCGTCAGTCCGGCATAAAGAAGCGGGAGCTTTTCCGGCAGGCGCTGCACGTGGTCGACCACCATGAAGTTGTTCTGCCCGAAGATGCGCGACACGTAATTGTCCGCGCGCGGATCGAGGCTCATGCAGTAGGTGACAACACCATCGCGGGCGACTTCTTCCACCGCCTTTTTCGTATCGAAGCGCAGATACTGCGGGTCGCGCACATCGATGTCGGCGGGTTCGCCGTCGGTGATGACGATCAGCAGTTTCTTCGCCGAGCGCTGGAGTTTGAGATGGTGCCCGGCGTGACGAATCGCTGCGCCCATGCGGGTCGACAGCTGGCCGGTCATGCCCGCCAGCTTGGCCTTGGGTACCTCATTCCAGTGCTGATCAAAGTCCTTGTAGCGGTAGTACTCGACATCGTGGCGGCCGTCCGAGCAGAAGCCGTGGATGGCAAACGGATCGCCGACCTTGTTGATCGCATCGGCCAGCAGCACGCAGGCCTGCTGGGTGAGTTCGCGCACCGAGTATTCCTGCCCCTGCACGGTTTCGTTGGTCGACTCGGACAAATCGAGCAGCACCAAAATCGAGAAGTCGCGCGTCTTCCGCACCGAACGCATCATGATGCGTGGATCGGGCTGGTTGCCAAGACGGATGTCGATGAAGCTGGCGATCGCCGCGTTGATGTCGATCTCGTCGCCGTC
>JBPPMF010000280.1:0-8258 GCA_051305915.1 Thiobacillus sp.
CGCCAACCCTTATTTCTTCGCCGTCCGCCGCAGACGATTCAGCAACCGCCGCGCCAGTTCGCCGAACAGCTCGGTCTGCGTCGGGTGCGGGAAGATCGCCTTGGCGACCTGGGTCAGCGTCATTTCGCCCGCCACCATCATCACGCCGATGCCGATCAGGGTATCGGTGTGGTCGGCGAGGTAGTGCACGCCGATGATGCGGCCGCTGGCCTTGTCGGCGACCAGTTTGATCATGCCTTCGGTTTCGCCGGTGATCATGGCCTTGGCGTCGATGCTCATCGGCATCTTGGCTTCCACTGCGTCGATACCCTTCGCTTTCGCCTGCGCGACGCTCAAGCCGACGAAGCCGGCCTGCGGACGCGAGAAGGTGACGCCGCAATCCTTGTCCTGGTCGTATTCACTGGCGTGACCAAGCAGGTTGCTGGCAGCGACGCGGCCCTGCGTGGCGGCGGTGTGGGCGAGCATGTAGCCGCCGATGACGTCGCCGACTGCGTAGATGTTCGCTGCGCTGGTCTGGCAGCGCGTGTTGACCTTGATCGCCGCGCCATCGAGTTCGACGCCGACTTTGTCCAGATTGAGACAGCTGGTGTCGGGACGTTTGCCGGTCGCCATCAGGATGACGTCGCAGTCAAATACTGACTCGACGCCCTCCTTGTTTGCGTAGCGCAGCTTCATCTTGCCCGGCTTGCCGCTGGCTTCCTTGATGTCGGCGTTGGTGACGACGGTGATTTCCTTCTCCAGCGAGGCGATCAGGGTCTTGCCGATTTCTTCTTCGATTTCGGCGAGGATGCGGTCGTGGCGCTCCAGCATCAGCACCTCGGTGCCGAAGTCGCGGAAGATCTGCGCCATTTCCACGCCGATGACGCCGCCGCCGACGATGCCGAGTTTCTTCGGTGGCTTGGCGAGGTTCCAGATGGTGTCGGAAGTGACCACGCCGCCGTTCGCCAGGTTTTCGCGCGCGCCAGGGATCGGCGGCACGAAGGCGGGGGCGCCGGTGGCGATGACTGCTGCGCCGAAGCTGACGGTGTAGGGCTCGCCTTCGACCGGGGTGATTTTCAGCGTGTGGGCATCGACGAATTCGCCGTAGCCTTCGCGCACGTCGATCTTCATGCCCTTGTCGGCCTTCAGCGCCATTTCGCCGCGGCTGGTCTGCACCCAGCGGCGGTGCTTTTCGACCTGTTCCCAGTTGAGCTTCGGCGTGTTGGTGCCGTCGACGCCCATCTCGGCGTCGTGCACGCGGTTGCGGATGACGTCGGCCGCGGCACGCCAGGCCTTGGACGGGATGCAGCCGCGCCACAGGCATTCGCCGCCGGGGAAGGGCTCGTTGTTGACCATCATGACCTTGATGCCGTGGTCGGCCAGATCGCGCGCGCAGTCCTCGCCGCCGGGGCCGCCGCCGACGACGACCACCGGGAAGTCCCAGTTACCTTCGGGAATCGGCGAAACGGGGGCGGCGGTGGTGGCTGTCGCAATCGCGACGGCTTCAGCCGCCGTTCCCTGACCCCTGACCCCTGAATCCTGAATCCAGCCTTCAGGCGCCTCGATGATCTGCTTCAGCGTGGCCAGATACAGCGCGACGTCGGCGCCGTTCAGCACGCGGTGGTCGCCAGTGATGGTGAACGGCGTGCCCTGCGGACCGTTGGCGGCAATCGCAAGGATCGCGGCGATGCCCGGGGTGGGGATCGCGGTGAAATGCGATACGCCCAGCATGCCCATGTTGGAAATGGTGAAGGTGGGGTTGGCGTATTCGGTCGGTGCCAGTTTCCTCACGCGCGCACGTTCGACCAGCCCGGTCCAGTCGCTTTGCAGCGCTTCCAGCGGCTTCTTCTCGATGCCGTGCAGGATCGGCACCACCAGGCCGCCGTCGTTCGACATCACGGCGACGCCGAAGTCGTGGTTCGCGCGTTCGACCAATTTGTCGACCGGCTGGTAGGCCCAGTTCATGCGCGGGAATTTCGCCATTGCGACCGAGCAGGCCTTGGCGATCGCCACTGTCACCGAGACCTTGTTCGCCTTGGCGGCGGCGGTCAGTGTGGCAGTGTTGATGTTCATCGTGACGTTGAAGGTCGGCAGCGTTAGCGAGGCGGTCATCGCGTGGCTGACGGCCTTTTCCATCGAGGTCATCTTGCGGCCCTGGCCCGGCACGTCGACCTGCGGCAGCGAGTGCGCGACTTCCTGCATCGAGGGCCGCGCCCGCGCGACGTCGGCAGCGACGATCACGCCCGACGGGCCGGTGCCGGCAAGACTAGTGAGGTTCACGCCCAGCTGAGCCGCGACCTTGCGCGCATAAGGGCTGGCCTGGCGGCCCTGCGGACGGCCCACCGGCGGCTGGCTGCCTTCGGCGGAAATTTGCGCAGGCGCCGCCTTGGGCATGGGGATGTGCGCTGGCTTGTCGGCCGACGGCGGCGCGACCTTGTGCGTGTCCTTGACCTTGTGGTCGGCGGAAATGGTGACGCCGGTGTCGTTGGCCTTGGCTGCGTCGTCAACGATGAAGCCCATCGGGTGGCCGACTTCGACCACGCTGCCGACGTCGGCGATCGGACCAGAGAGGAAGCCGTCCTGGAACACCTCGACATCCATGATGGCCTTGTCGGTCTCGACCGTGGCGACGATGTCGCCGCGCTTGATGACGTCACCGGGCTGCTTTTCCCAAGTGACGACGACGCCTTCGGTCATGGTGTCCGAGAGTTGCGGCATCACGATCGGCGTGCCGGCGTGGTGCGGAATCATCTCGGTCTGCGCCTGTTCCGCCACCACTTCGTCAGCGGCAATCGCCACGTCGCCTGCGGTGTCGGTGATGTAGCCCAGAGCGGCGCCGACGGCGATGGTCGCGCCGACGTCGGCCAGCGGCCCGGCCAGGTAACCGGCCTTGAACACTTCGACGTCCATGATGGCCTTGTCGGTTTCGACCGTGGCGACGATATCGCCGCGCTCGACCTTGTCGCCAGCCTGTTTTTCCCAGGTGACGACCACGCCCTCGGTCATGGTGTCCGAGAGCTGCGGCATCGTGATGGCGTAATGTTGGGACATATTTATTTCCGTTAGGGGTTAGGGGTGAAGGGTGAGGCAGGTAATGACGCCAGCAAATGCTCCTGACGCCTTACCCCTTACGCCTTACTCAATCACGCCTTGCCAAATAGCTTCAGAACAGCCTTCACCACATCCTCGTGATCGGGGATCGCCGCCTTTTCCAGCGTGTGGTTGTAGGGCTGCGGCACCAGCGCCGAGTGGACGCGCACCGGGGCGGCGTCCAGTTCGAAGAAGCATTCTTCGTTGATGATGGCGATGACTTCGGAGCCGACGCCGACCGGCGCTTCGTCTTCTTCGGCGATGACGACGCGGTGAGTCTTGCTGACCGATTTCCGGATGCCTTCGCGATCCAGCGGCGACAGCGAATAGAGGTCGACGACTTCAGCCGAGATACCGTACTGCTTGCCGAGGATTTCAGCGGCCTTCAGACACCAGTGCACCGAAATGTTGTAGCCGAACAGGGTGACGTCGGTGCCGGAACGCGCGACTTCCGAGCCTTCCAGCGGGTGGAAGTATTCGCCGTCGGGCACCTCGCCCTTCATGTTGTACATCAGTTCGTGTTCGTTGATGAACACCGGGTCGTCGCTGCGGATCGCCGATTTCAGCAAGCCGTAGGCCTGCTTCGGGTTGGACGGCGTCACCACGCGCAGGCCGGCGATGCCCATGAACACTTTTTCCATCCGTGCCGAGTGCTGCGCGCCGAGCTGGTGCGCCGAGCCGCCGGCAGAGCGGAACACGCAGGGCGCGGTCAGTTGGCCGCCCGACATGTAGCGAATCTTGGCGGCGGAGTTGAACATCTGGTCCATCGCCAGCCAGGCGAAGTTCACCGACATGATTTCGACGATCGGGCGCACGCCGAGGAAGGACGCACCGATGGCAAGGCCGGTGAAGCCGCCTTCGGAAATTGGCGTATCCATCACGCGCAGCGGGCCGTATTTTTCGTACAGGCCCTTGGTGGCCTTGTAGGTGCCGCCGGCCACGCCAATGTCTTCGCCCATACAGATGACCAGGGGGTCACGCGACATTTCTTCGTCGTGGGCGCGTTGGATCGCTTCCCACAGCATGATTTGAGCCATGTTTTTTCCTTAAGCTGCTTTGCCGGTGAGCCAGGGCTGCTGGCTTTCACGGTCGGCTAGAACGTATTTTTCGAGGTCTTCGACACGCGGTTCGGGCGATTCCTCGGCGAACTTGATGACTTCGTTCTCGATGTAGGCGTCGGTTTCCTTTTCGAGCGTCTCGTAGTCGGTCAGTGTCATCGCACCCGCCGTGATCAGACGGTCGCGCAGCATGAGGATGGGATCGCGCTGCTTCCAGACTTCTTCTTCCTCGCGCGAGCGGTAGCTGCGCGCGTCGGACATCGAGTGGCCGCGATAGCGGTAGGTCATCAGTTCGAGGAAGAAGGGGCCGTTGCCGGCGCGCACGTGGTCGACTGCCTTGCGCGCATGCTTGTACACGATGTCGATGTCCTGGCCATCGCATTCGTCGGCCGGGATGTTGTAGGCGGCGACGCGTTTGTGCTGATGCACCACGGCAGTGGAACGCTCGATCGAGGTGCCGATGCCGTACAGGTTGTTCTCGCACACGAACAGCACTGGCAGTTTCCACAGCGCGGCCATGTTCAGCGTCTCGTGGAAAACGCCCTGGTTGTTGGCGGCGTCGCCGAGGAAGCAGATGGCGATTTCGTCGCCGCCCTTCAGCTGGATCGCCTTGGCGATTCCGGCGGCGAGCGGGAAGGGTCCGCCCACCAGCGCATAACCGCCCATGAAGCGGTGCGCCGCGTCGAAAATGTGCATCGAGCCGCCGCGGCCTTTGCTTGACCCGGTTTCCTTGCCGTACAGCTCGGCCATCACTTCCTTCGGGTCGGAGCCGCACTTGATCGCGTGGACGTGGTCGCGGTAGCCGGTGATCACGTAGTCGTGGCCGGGGCGCGCGGCTTCCATCACGCCATTGCAGCAGGCTTCCTGCCCGGGATAAAGGTGGAGGAAGCCGCCGATCTTGCGTTCGATATAGGCCTGATAGCAGCGCTCTTCAAAACGGCGGTGCAGCACCATTTCGCGCAGCACGCGTTTCTTGTCATCAATCTTCATTCGGTTACCCTTGTTGGATGGGGTCGTAAAAAATCAAAAGCACGCAATTATCCGGTAAACCCCGCCAACCATCAAGAAAACGCCCGCCACAAGGAACCGTCATGCTGCCTAAACTGACTGAAAACAAACAGGAAATCACTGTAAAAGCCCTGGAGGCAGCGGGCCATGCGCTGCTGCTGTTGCCGGTTTCGAAATCGCTGCCCGAGGTGCCGGGCAGTGTTGAACTGAAGGCTGCGATGAAGCGGCGCGATCTCAAGCTCGACGCGCTCGCGAAGTCGCCGGTGGCGGTGCAGCTGCCCGGCGGCACGCTCGCCGTTTACGCCATGCTCAAGGCCGACGCCAGCACCTTCGAGACCCACGAGCAGGTGCGCAAGGCTTTGGCGCTGTTGCTGGCCGAACATCCGAAGGAACTGACGCTGGCCGTGTTCGGCGAGGCCGAATTCGCGGCGCGCGCGGCGGAAGCCGCTGTCTACACCGCGCTGGTCAACGCCGTGCCGTTGCCATCGAGAAAGTCCAAGCGCGAAGCGGTTCTGAAAACCGTGCGGCTGTTTGGCCACCAGTCCGCCGACGGCTTCGCCCGCGTGCAGGCGCTGGCCGAAGGCAACGTGCTCACCCGCAGCCTCACCGTGCAGGGGCCGGACGAACTCACCCCCGGCGTCTACCGCAAGCGCATCAAGGCGCTGGCAAAACAGTACGGCTGGACGGTCGAGGAATACGGCTTCGACAAGCTGAAGAAGATGGGCGCAGGCGCCTTCTGTGCGGTGGCACAGGGTTCGCCGGCGAAGGATGCGGCGATCGTGCGCATCAGTTACAAGGGGGCGAAGAAGGGGTCAGGGGTCAGGGGTCAGCACCCTGAAGGGCATAAAGGCTCAGGGAAGACCGTGGCGTTTGTGGGCAAGGGTATCTGCTTCGATACGGGCGGCCATAATTTGAAGCCCGCCAAGTACATGCAGGGCATGCACGAGGATATGAACGGTTCGGCGGTGGTGCTCGGCATCCTTGCGGCCGCGTCGAAAATGAAACTGCCGGTTGCGCTGGACGGCTGGGTCGCGCTGGCCGAGAACCACATCAGTCCGCAGGCCTACCGGCAGAACGAAGTGATCACGGCGCTCAACGGAACCACCATCGAGGTCGTCCACACCGACGCCGAAGGCCGTATGGTGCTGGCCGATACGCTGACGCTGGCGGCCAAGGACAAGCCCGACCTCATCGCCGACTTCGCCACCCTCACCGGTTCTATGCACTACGCGCTCGGCAGCCGCATGTCGGGCGTGTTCGCCACCTCCAGTGCGCTGGCGCACCAGGCTTCGCGTGCCGCAACGGCCAGCGGCGAACGCATCGTCGTCTTCCCCTATCCGGAAGACTACGACAGCAGCCTTGATTCGACGGTCGCCGACGTCAAGCAGTGCAGCATGGAGGGCGAAGCCGACCACATCCTCGCCACCCGCTTCCTGTCGCGCTTCGTCGGTGGCACGCCGTGGCTGCACATGGATTTGTCAGGACACAGTTGCAAGGGCGGACTGGGCGCAGTGATGAGCGACGCCAACGGCTTTGGCGTGGCGTGGGGAATCGCGTTGCTGGATGGTTTGCAGGCCAAGGCCTGATCGGCGGATGGCGCCAACGCAGGAACCGGCGGTGGTCTACGCCGACGATATCCTGCTGGTGGTCGACAAGCCCAGCGGCTTGCTGGCGGTGCCGGGGCGTGGCGTCGACAAGCAGGATTGCCTGAGCGCACGGGTGCAGGCCCGCTATCCCGACGCGCTGATCGTGCACCGGCTGGACATGGCCACCTCCGGGCTGATGGTGATGGCGCGCGGCGCGGCGGCGCAGCGCGAACTGAGCAAGGCCTTCGCCGCACGCGCGGTGAACAAGCGCTATATCGCAGTCGTGGCTGGCCGGCTGGAAACGCCGCCGGAAGGCTGGGGCGTGATCGATCTGCCCATCATCGTCGACTGGCCCAACCGGCCATTGCGGATCGTCGATCATGCGCATGGCAAGCCGAGCCTGACCCGCTGGCGGGTGCTGGGGCACGACGAAACCGGCTCGAACACCCGCGTCGAGCTTGAACCCATTACTGGCCGTTCACATCAGCTGCGCGTCCACCTGCGCGAACTCGGCCATCCCATCCTGGGCGATGCCCTATACGCCCCGCCGGAGGTGCGGGCGCTGTCGGAGCGTTTGCTGTTGCATGCCTGCAGGTTGAGCTTCGTACATCCGGTTACAGCGCAGGAACGCGTATTCGAGTCCCTGGCGCCGTTTTGAGCGCTTGATCCAGCGATCAGCTTGGCATCATGTGCTGCCGGCCTCTGCCGGGCGTTCCTCGGGTTTCGGCTTGGGCGCGGGCGAGACGGGGGCCGCATCCAGCGACATCACGTTTTTGTCGCGTTGCAGCTTGATCGTTACCCGCTGGCCTTCATCCCCCTTGCGCACCAGCCAGCGCAGACGATCACCTGTATAGACCGGCTTGTTGTCGAGTTCCAGGATGATGTCGTTGGGTTGAATGCCGGCCGTTTCAGCAGGACTGCCAGGCAGGACGCGCACCACCCGGACGCCATATTCCACGCCCAGTTCGTCCAGCGTGGCGTGCGGCAGCCCTGTGATCATCACGCCCAGGGTTCTGCCGGGGCTCATCGGCGCAGCATGGTAAGGCTTGCCATGGCCGCCGTGTCCATGGGGGTGCTTGCCGTAACTGGTTCCATATCCGGGACAAGTTGGGTGGCCGTCGCCCATGCCTTTCCCGTCATGTGCGGTGGCAGGGGCGGAAAAGGCGAACAGTAACGCCAGGACAAAGCCGGCGAGGGCGGGACGAATGGGTTTCTGATGTTTGAGCATGTTCGGTCTCCTGTATGTCAAATGCTGACCGCGCAAATATGCGCAGCATTGGTTTGTCCCGCTTCGTGGACTCAGGTTCCCGCAGATGCGGGTCTTGATGCCTGGCTGGGTGGGCGTTCTTGCGTCGTCACGTGACACTGGGTGTCACGATGATTTGCTGTTCTGGCTGAGGTCAGTCACGAATTCGAAGCGCCTGATGGCGGCATGCTGCGCCGCGATTTGCACGTCCGGGCTGCCACTTAGAGGGCATGCGTTGCCACCCCACCCGTTAACGAGCCGACAGGTAGCGGGGGAAGGCCTGTTTGTCGA
>JBPPMF010000339.1:0-16983 GCA_051305915.1 Thiobacillus sp.
CAGCGCAGGCCGCGCAGTATGGTCATCTCGCCACCTTCGGCATCGTCGCCGCCACGCCTGAAACAGGCTATGGCTATATCCGCAAAGGGGTGCCGCTGGTCGACACCGCCGGGGCACACCAGGTTGCGGCGTTCGTCGAAAAACCCGATCTCGCCACCGCGCAACAGTATCTCGATAGCGGCGACTATTTCTGGAACAGCGGCATGTTCCTGTTCCGTGCGGCGGATTTTCTTGATGAGCTACAGGCCCTGCGCCCCGACATCCTGGAGGCCAGCCGCGCGGCGCTCGACGCTGCCCACCCCGATCTTGATTTTGTGCGGCTTGATCCCACTGCGTTCGAGGCCTGTCCGTCTGAGTCGGTCGATTACGCGGTGATGGAACACACGCACCGCGCAGCCGTGGTGCCGGCCGATATCGCCTGGAACGACATCGGCGCGTGGTCGGCATTGTGGGAAGTGGCGCAAAAAGACGAGCAGGGCAATGTCACGCGTGGCGATGTCATGCTGGAAAATGCCCAGAATAATTATGCCCGCGCCGAAACCCGCATGGTGGCGATGCTAGGCGTATCGGACCTGGTGGTGGTGGAAACCGCTGACGTCGTGCTGGTTGCGAAAAAGGACCAGGTACAGGACGTGAAAAAGCTGGTGGACCGCCTGAAGGCAGAACAGCGCTGTGAACATTTGGTGCACAAACAGGTTTACCGGCCCTGGGGTTGGTACGAAGGCATCGACGAAGGTGAGCGTTTCCAGGTCAAGCGCATCATGGTCAAGCCGGGCGAAAAACTCAGCTTGCAGATGCATCACCACCGTGCCGAGCATTGGATCGTCGTGTCGGGAACTGCCAGCGTCACCTGTGGCGAAGACGTCATGCTGCTGACCGAGAACCAGTCGACCTACATTCCGCTGGGCACGACGCATCGGCTGGAAAACCCCGGCAAGATCGAGTTGCACATGATCGAGGTGCAGTCGGGCACCTATCTGGGTGAAGACGACATCGTGCGTTTCGAGGATATCTACCAGCGCAGTTGAGCGTTTTACGATCCGTGCTGCGGGTGCAATGTTGGCCGCACCATCATGGCATGGCATCTATGTAAGCCTATGTTATTTAAATGACAGTAGTGCTTGTTCAGCGTTGCCCGCCGCGGTTCGCGTGTAGTCCGTTCGATATCCGCTCCCAGTATATGTAAGACAAACACTTACGTTGGATTTCGTATATTTCGGACCTTCAATACAGCCATTCTCTGCATTAACTTTCAACGCCCCCGTCCGAAAACGAATTCACCACGCTGACTTAAGTGTGAAATCGAAAAAAATTTACCAGGAAGGGACAGGCAAATGAAAATGGACGAAATGCTGGACGAAATGCGCGACGTCAACCTGAACTATCTGATGCTGGCGCAAAGCATGATCCAACACGACAAGGCAACCGCTGTCTTTCGTCTGGGCATCAGCCAGGACGTTGCCGATCTGATCGAAGCGCTGACCCCCGCACAAATTCTCAAGCTTGCCAGTTCCGGCATGATGGTTTCGCGCTTCCGTTTCGATGACGGCATGGTGCTGAACATGCTGACCAACTACACCAAGGATCGCACCCTGGCGCAATCACACGCCGCCATTCTGATGGCGAGCCAGGCTGTGGAAGCCTTTGCCTGATTCCGCCGCACACGTTGCACAACGTCACACAAATAAAAAAGGGGAGCGTCCCAATGAGCAAAAAAAGCCTGCTGACCGAAATGCGCGATACCCAACTGGCGATCGAACTGATCGAACTGGGTGCTCGCCCCCAGGTGCTGGAATCCGAAACCACCTTGTCGCGTGAACGCTTGCTCAAGCTGTACAAGGAAGTCAAAGGCGTTTCGCCGCCCAAGGGCATGCTACCGTTCTCGACCGACTGGTTCCTGACCTGGCTGCCCAACGTGCATTCCTCGCTGTTCATCAATATTCATCGCTACATCACGAAGAACAGCGATTGCAGCGGCATCGAAGCAATTCTAAAAAGTTACCGCCTGTATCAGGAATACCTGCACACCAACCAGATCGAAGCCGTGCTGAGCTTCACCCGTGCCTGGACCCTGAACCGTTTTTTCGAAAGCCGCATGCTTGAAACGGCCGTTTGCAGCGACTGCGGCGGCCATTTTGTGGTTCACCCCGACGATCTGCATGACAAATATGTGTGCGGCCTGTGCAATATGCCGGCGCGTGCCGGCAAAACCCGCAAGGCCAAAGCGAAATCAGATGCACAGATCGAACTGACTGCCGCTGCCTGACCGATTTCCTTCGGCTGCCCGGTTAATGACGCGTCTGCCGGTCAGCCTCCAGTCGCTTGTCATCCAGTGCATCGCCCTGCTGTTGGCAGCATTGCTGATTTTCCTGATTCAAATTCCATTCTCGTATCAACCTGTTCTGTGGCAGGCCGTCGTTTTGCAAGCCGGGATCGCCGCGCTGTTCAGCCGGCTCTGGCGGCAGCCCGTATGGTGGCAGGCGCTGCATGCCCTGTTTTTACCCGCCATCCTGCTGGCCCGGCAGGCGAATCTGCCTGCCGGCGTTTACCTGGCTGCATTCCTGCTGCTGGTAGTGTTCTATTGGAGCACGTTTCGCACCCGGGTGCCTCTGTATCTGTCTGACCATAAAGCCTGGCATGCCGTGGCATCCCTGCTGCCCGAAGCGCGCGCATTCCGTTTCATCGACTTGGGCAGCGGCCTCGGGGGCTTGCTGTTCCACCTGGAGTCCCGTTTCCCGCAGGGCCGCTTTTTCGGCACCGAAATCGCCCCGGCCCCCTGGCTGATCAGCCGATTGCGCAGCAGGTTTAAACACAGCCAGGTGTCATTTTTGCGTCGGGATTACACGACACTGAATCTTGCGGAATTCGATGTCGTGTTTGCCTTTCTCTCGCCCGCTGCTATGCCCGAGCTGTGGCAACAGGCGCAAGCTCAAATGCGCAGCGGAAGCCTGTTCATCAGTCTTTCGTTTACGGTCAACACGCGGCAGCCAGACCATGTGGTGACCCTGGCCGAAGGTGCGCGGCATACCCTGTATGCATGGCGGATGTGAGGTGTTGTCTCGTGGAAATAGTCCCTCTGCGCCATCAAGTTTTCAGGGATTCGGTCGAATCATTATCCTGAGACCCCGAGCTTTATTCTGAAAGAACTGACCAGGGCGCCCGCTCATGCCTGCTGAATCAATCAAAAGGAACAATCGTTCGTGTTAGTCATTGGTGGATATATTACGGTTCTGCTATGCGTGTTCGGCGGTTATGCGTTGGCTGGCGGTTATCTGGCAGCCTTATGGCACCCGATCGAACTCATCATCATAGGCGGAGGGGCGCTGGGTGCGTTCCTGGTCGCGAACAACGGCAAAGCCATCAAGGCCACCCTCAAGGCTTTACCCACACTGCTTAAAGGATCCAAGTACAACCGTGCGCTCTACCTGGATGTATTGGCGCTGCTGTATGAACTCCTGACCAAGATTCGCAAGGAAGGATTGATGTCGGTGGAGGCCGACGTCGATTCACCCGAGAACAGCCCGCTGTTTATGAAATATCCAACGATCATGGCCGATCACCATATCGTCGAGTTTCTTACCGACTATCTGCGCCTGATGGTCAGCGGCAGCATGAATGCCTTCGAGCTCGAAAACCTGATGGACAACGAAATCGAGACCCATCATCACGAAGGCGAAATACCCGTGCACAGCGTGACCAAACTTGGGGATGGCTTGCCCGCCTTCGGCATCGTCGCGGCGGTGATGGGCGTGGTGAAAACCATGGGATCGGTTGGTTTGCCGCCTGCCGAACTGGGGATATTGATTGGCGCTGCGTTGACCGGCACTTTCATTGGCATTTTGTTGGCCTACGGTTTTGTCAGTCCGCTGGCCAACCTGCTTGAACAGAAACTGCACGAATCGACCAAGATGTTCCAATGCATCAAGGTCACTCTGCTGGCCAGCATTAACGGCTATGCGCCGGCGATTGCGGTCGAGTTCGGGCGCAAGGTGCTGTTCTCGACCGAGCGGCCTTCCTTCAGCGAACTCGAAGAACACGTCAAGGGCGCGAAATCTCGTTGATTTCTCGTCGACAGTCTGCATAAAACCACCCCATGAGCGAGCAAAAAGCGCCCATCATCGTCAAACGCATCAAGAAGGGCGGCGGTGGCCACCATGGCGGCGCGTGGAAGATCGCCTATGCTGACTTCGTGACGGCGATGATGGCGTTTTTCCTGCTGATGTGGCTGTTGGGATCGACAGCGAAGGGCGATCTTGAAGGCATTGCGGAGTATTTCAAGACACCGCTGAAAGTGGCGATGCAGGGCGGTTCCGGCAGTGGCGACAGTTCCAGCGTGATCAAGGGCGGCGGGGCGGATCTCACGCGCAAGACCGGGCAAATCAAGAAAGGCGAAACCGAAGCCGAGAAGAAATCCTACAACCTGAAGGCGGCACAGGCCGAACTCGAACGCATCGAAGCGGCCAATCTCAAGCAGCTGAAAAAACGTCTGGAAGAGGCGATCGACGCCAACCCGACCTTGAAACGATTCAAGCGCCAATTACTGATCGATATCACCAGCGAAGGTCTGCGCATTCAGGTCGTCGACGAGCAGAACCGGCCCATGTTCAACCTGGCCAGTGCCGAACTGCAGCCCTACACCAAAATCATTCTGCGCGAGATCGGCGCGGTGCTAAACGATGTGCAGAACCGTGTCAGCCTGTCGGGCCATACCGATGCCGTTCAATATTCCAATGCCGGACGCGGCTATAGCAATTGGGAGTTGTCAGCCGACCGCGCCAATGCATCACGCCGCGAATTGATCGTGGGTGGCATGGATGAAAAGAAAATGCTGCGGGTGGTCGGCTTGGCGTCCTCCGTTCCGTTCAACAACGCCGCACCCAATGATCCGGTCAATCGCCGCATCAGCATCATCGTGATGAACAAGCGCACCGAGGAGGCCGTTACCAAGGAAGCCGCCGGCGTCAATGTCGTCGATGAGGCCGAGATACGCGGTGAAATCGACAGAATCGACCTTCCCCCGGACTGATCCTGTGCCACTTGGCTTGAAATAGCAGGCCAAATCCACCCTTATTCCCCTGATTGCCCGCACCGGGCATGGCCAATAATTCAGCCTGTAGAAAGACCGTCTCAAGCAGCGGTCTCAACCACAGGTGAAATCAGGGATGGCTGAAGAAAGCGATCAGGAAAAAACAGAACCAGCCTCGCCACAAAGGCTGGAGAAGGCGCGTGAAGAAGGCCAGGTCGTGCAGTCGCGCGAACTGGCCACCTTCGTCGTCCTGATGGCCAGTGGCGCGACCCTGTGGATGATGGCCGGCAATCTGGGCTTGACACTTTCGAACATCATGCGCGGAGGGCTGAACTTCGAACCGGGTATCGCCCGCGACAATTCGCACGTGATGGCTCAGTTGTCGAGTCAGTTCTTCGAAGCGGCGCTGGCCCTGGCACCCTTTTTCCTGTTGGTGGTGATTGCCGCCCTGGCATCTCCGTTGCTGTTGCGCGGCTGGTTGTTCAGCACCAAGGCATTGGCTCCGAAATTCAATCGCCTGAACCCCTTCTCGGGAATCAAACGCATGTTTTCTAGCCAGGGCCTGATCGAACTGGTCAAGTCGCTGGCCAAAGTGGGCTTGCTGGGCGGGGTCGCAGCCTGGCTGATCTGGAGCAATGTTGACTCGATTTTTTCGCTCAGCATGGAGCCGTCAGCCCTCGCAATCCAGCACATGGGCGACATCATCGGCAAGATTTTCCTGCTGGTGTCGGGCACGATGATTTTCATCGTTGCGATCGATCTGCCTTATCAGGTGTGGAGCCACTTCAAGAAGCTCCGCATGAGCAAGGAAGAGCTGCGTCGGGAAGCCAAGGAATCGGAAGGCGACCCGCATCTTAAGGCACACATTCGCGCCCAGCAGCGCGAAGTGGCACGCCGCCGCATGATGTCCGAGATCCCCACTGCCGATGTGGTGGTAACCAACCCGACCCATTACGCCGTTGCGCTCAAATACAGCGAAGGCAAGATGCGCGCACCGCGCGTGGTCGCCAAGGGCGCCGATGCCGTTGCCGCCAAAATCCGCGAACTGGCGGCCGAGCACAAGGTGCCGTTGCTGGAAGCGCCCCCGCTGGCGCGTGCGCTATTCCGCCACACCGAACTCGGCGATGAAATTCCGGCCACGCTTTATACGGCGGTGGCCGAAGTGCTGGCCTATGTGTTCCAGTTGCGCCATTACCAGCAGGTTGGTGGGGCGTATCCTGATGCGCCGACGGCCTTGCCGGTTCCGCCCGAACTTGATCCGCTGCAGGCCACAGCATGAATGGCGCTTTAAGGCTCTCCAACCTGTTCAGCGGCGCCAACGCCCGTGCAATGGCTGCGCCGATTTTCATCGTCCTCATCCTGGCGATGCTGGTGCTGCCGCTGCCGCCGTTTGCACTGGACATGCTGTTCACCTTCAATATCGCACTCTCCATCATGGTGTTGCTGGTGAGCCTGTCGACCAAAAAGGCACTCGAATTTGCGGCCTTCCCCACGGTGCTGCTGCTCTCGACCTTGTTGCGTCTGTCGCTCAACGTGGCCTCAACCCGCGTGGTGCTGCTGGAAGGCCACACCGGGCCGGATGCCGCAGGCAAGGTGATCGAGGCTTTCGGTCATTTCCTGGTTGGCGGCGATTACACGGTCGGCATCATCGTGTTCGTCATTCTGGTGGTGATCAACTTCATCGTCATCACCAAGGGCGCCGGCCGCATCGCCGAGGTCAGCGCACGTTTCACCCTCGACGCGATGCCGGGCAAGCAGATGGCGATCGATGCCGACCTCAACGCCGGCCTGATCAATGAGGACGAGGCGCGCAGCCGCCGCGCCGAAATCTCCCAGGAAGCCGATTTTTACGGCTCGATGGACGGTGCCTCGAAATTCGTGCGCGGCGATGCCATCGCCGGCATCCTGATTCTGCTGATTAACATCATAGGCGGCCTGCTGGTTGGCGTGATGCAGCATGACCTGTCGCTGGCCGATGCCGCCCGCAACTACACTCTGCTGGCGATCGGCGACGGCCTCGTGGCGCAGATTCCGGCGCTGGTCATTTCGATCGCAGCCGGCATCATCGTCAGCCGCGTCAGCACTGATGAAGACATCACCGGCCAGATGATGTCCAACGTGTTCAACAAGACGCAGGCGTTGTATATCACCGCTGCGATCCTAGGTTTGATGGGCATGATTCCCGGCATGCCGAACTTCGCCTTTCTGCTGTTGGCGGGTGGCATGGTCTGGCTGGCCTGGCGAAGCAGTAAAGTTCCGCCGGAGGCACCGCCGGAAGTGCAGGCCGCACCGGTCGCCGCTGTCGAAAGTCAGGAAGCCAGTTGGGAAGACGTCGCGCCCATCGATACCCTGGGCTTGGAAGTCGGCTACCGCCTGATTCCGCTGGTGGACAGCGCCGCCGACGGCGAATTGGTCCGCCGCATCAAGGGCATCCGCAAGAAATTCGCGCGCGAAATTGGTTTCCTGCCGCCCGCCGTGCACATTCGCGACAACCTCGAAATCAACCCGAACAGCTATCGCATCACCCTCAAAGGCGTCGAAATCGGCAGCGGCGAAGTGCGCACCGGCCTGTTCCTCGCCATCGATCCGGGCAACATTACCGCCAGCCTGCCGGGCGTGGCCACGACAGATCCCGCGTTCGGCCTGCCGGCGGTGTGGATCGAATCCAACCTGCGTGAACAGGCGCAGGCCATGGGTTACACCGTGGTCGATCCCGGTACGGTAGTCGCCACGCATCTGAATCATCTGGTAATTCAGCATGGCGCAGAACTGCTGGGACGGCAGGAAACCCAGGCGCTGCTCGATCATCTGGGCAAGAGCGCGCCCAAGCTGGTGGAAGACCTGGTGCCAAAAATGCTGCCGCTTTCCACCGTGCAGAAAATTCTGCAAAACCTCCTCATCGAAGGCGTGGCCATCCGCGACATGCGCACTGTCATCGACACTCTGCTGGAAAACGCCGCGCGGGTGCAGGACCCGCACGAGCTTACCGCGCTGGTTCGGGTGGCGTTGGGTCGCTCGATCGTGCAGCAGATTTACGGCTCGGTTAACGAACTGCCGGTGATTGCACTTGACCAGAGTCTGGAACGTCTGCTGCTGCAAACCCTGCAGGCTGGCCATGATGCCGTTGGCATGGAGCCAGGACTGGCCGACACCCTGTTGGAGCGCACTCAGACCTCGACGCAGCGCCAGGAAGCGCTGGGCCATCCCCCCGTATTACTGACGCCGGCCGTGCTGCGTCCGTTACTTGCTCGTTTTCTGCGGCGCACGGTGCCGCAACTCAAAGTGCTTTCGCACGCTGAAGTGCCCGAAGGCAAACATATTAAAGTGACTTCCCTTGTAGGAGGAGCAGCATGAACGTGAAACGAATTGTCGCCAAAACATCCCGTGAAGCCATGCGCCAGTTGCGCGAGGCGCTCGGACCCGATGCGGTCATTCTCTCCAATCGAGCTGTCGAGGGTGGAGTCGAAGTGCTGGCCATGCCAGCCGAAGATATTGCCGCCATGGCGCCGCCAGCCATGGAAGCGCCGCGGGCTGCGCCTCCCGCCAGGCCACCGGAGCCGAAACCACAGGCCAAGCTAGAGCCGGAACCTGCGGTGAGCTTCAAGCGCCGCCTGATCGAGCGGGTCGCCGTGCCCAACCAGGATAGCGCGCAACTTGCGCAAAGCGTCATCAGCGAAATCAAGAGCATGCACCTGCGGCTTGAGAACCAGCTGACCGACATGGCCTGGCGCGACCTGCCTGGACGCGATCCCGCAGGGGCCGCGGTGATGCGCGACATGCTGGCTGCAGGCTTCAGCGCAACCCTTGCACGCGATCTCCTCGAGTCCTTGCCGAAAGGCGATGAAGCGCAGGCACGTGCCTGGATGCGGAATACGCTGATGAAGCGTCTGCAGGTGATTCCGAGCGAGAACGAATTACTCGACGCCGGCGGCGTGTTCGCCCTGATGGGGCCGACCGGGGCAGGAAAAACCACCACCACCGCCAAGCTGGCCGCCCGTTTCGTGGTGCGTCATGGCGCCGACAAGCTCGCGCTCCTGACCACCGACAGCTACCGGATCGGCGGCCATGAACAACTGCGCATTTACGGCAAGATTCTCGGCGTGACCGTGCATGCGGTACGCGACGCCGCCGACCTGCGCCTGGCGCTATCCGAACTGCGCAACAAGCACACGGTCTTGATCGACACTGTCGGCATGAGCCAGCGCGACCAAGCCGTCGCCGAGCAGGTTGAAATGTTGTGCCAGGCCGGAAAATCAATCAAGCGCCTGTTGTTGTTGAACGCCACCAGCCACGGCGATACGCTAGACGAAGTGGTGCAGGCCTACCAGACGCGTGGACTCGACGGCTGCATCCTGTCGAAGATTGACGAGGCAGCAAGCCTTGGGCCAGCGCTCGATTGCGCGATTCGCCACGAGCTGAACGTGCATTACCTGTCGACCGGTCAACGCGTGCCCGAGGATCTGCATCTGGCCAATCGCCAATATCTCATTCACCGTGCCTTCAAAACCCGCATGCAGGCCTCGCCCTGGCAACTGGATGATAGCGAACTGGCCTTTGCGCTGAGCGGAATTCAAGGCATGCAGCGCGAAAGCGTGGTGTCCCATGGATAAGTTTGCCGGCGATCAGGCCGCGGGATTGCGCCGTTTGTTGGGGCAGACCGGGTTTCAGGTCATTACCATGATGTCCGGGCAAAAAGGCGCTGGCAAAACCGCCGCGACGGCCAATCTGGCGGTCGCGCTGGCGCGTTCGGGACGCGATGTGCTCATCATCGACCAGGATCAGCATGGCTGTGGCGCCACGGCAGCATTGGGACTGACGCCGCGCTATGACGTATCTGACGTGCTCGAAGGACGCTGCAGCCTGGAAGCCTTGATACTCAACGGTCCCGACAATGTTCAGGTGCTGCCGATCGGCGGCGGTTTCAGTCGTCTGGGACGTCTGTCCGAACGCGATCAGGAATGGCTGGCGCGGAGTTTCAACAGCCTGCAATGCGGTGTCGACGTCGTGCTGGTGGATATGGAGGAGGCTACCGACCCCGATGCGCTGCCGTTGGGCCTTGCAGCCTCCGAAATCATGGTGGTGCTGCCGCCCGGCAGCACGGCCATTACCCAGGCCTACACGCTGGTCAAACGGTTGGCACACAATTTCGGCAAACGTCAGTTCCGCCTGCTGCTCAATCGCATGCCTTCGTCGGAAGAGGCGCAGGCCGTGGCGGACAATTTCACCTACACTGCCGAGCGCTATCTGGGCGTGTCGGTCGATTACCTGGGGTATATTCCGCTGGACGAACGTCTGAGCCGTGCAAGCCATATGCACACGTCGGTGGTGGATGCGTTTCCTGTGGCGCAGTCCACCTCGCATTTCCGCAAGCTGGCCGATGGCTTGCTGCGCTGGCCGCAGCCGTCCAGCCTGGGCAGTGTCGGCGGATTCATGCAGCGCGTGATCCAGGGTGGCCAACTGGTAGGGGCTTATAGAAGAGGATGATCCCTGCAGGGATGAGCAACGCATACGCTTATGAAAATTTGCATGAACATTGGCCTTTACACCATTGATCGCCTTCGTGGCCAGACTGAATCTGCTGCCTGCCTGATGGCGTGTTTGCGTGCGCTCAACCCCCGTTCCTAGGACTAGGCATGTACACCGCAACTGGCAAAAGCGAAAAAAGCGAGAAGAACGAGCTGCTGGCGCAATACATGCCCATGGTGAAGCGGCTGGCGCATCACATGATGGGGCGGCTGCCGCCCAGCGTGGAGGAAGACGACCTGGTGCAGGCTGGCATGATCGGCCTGCTCGATGCGGTCAGCCGCTACGACGAGGCGCAGAGCGCGCAGTTCGAAGCCTATGCCATCCAGCGTATCCGCGGCTCGATGATCGACGAGTTGCGCCAGTCCGACTGGCTGCCGCGCAGCGCACGGCAGTCCATGCGCAAGATCGAGCAGGCCATCGGCGCCTTGCAGCATCAGCTCGGGCGGCAACCCAGTGAAACCGAGATCGCCGAGGCGATGAAAATTCCCCTGGCCGAATACCAGGCCATGCTCGGCGATGCGCGCGGCCACCAGTTGCTGTATTTCGAGGATTTTGGCGAAGCCGATGAGGACGACTCCTTCCTCGACAAGCAGACGGCCAACGAGGCCAGCATGCCCTTGCCGCAATTGCTCGATGCCAATCTGCGTGCCTGCATCATTGCCGGGATCGACAATCTGCCCGAGCGGGAAAAGCTGCTGATGTCGCTGTATTACGAACAGGAACTCAACCTGCGTGAAATCAGCGAAGTGTTCGGCGTCACCGAATCACGCATCTGCCAGCTCCACGGCCAGGCCATCGCGCGGCTGCGCACCAAACTCAAGGAAGACGCATGGATCGCGGGAGTCTGATCGGGCTGGTGCTGGCCGTGGTCGCCATCCTCGGCGGCCAGGCGCTCGAAGGCGGGCAGATCGCCATGTTCCTGCAGCCGGCAGCGTTCGTCATCGTTGTGCTCGGCACCCTGGCCGCCGTATTGCTGCACCATCCTTTTCCCGTGTTTCTCAAGGGAATGCGCATGGCGAAGTGGGTCTTCCGTCCGCCCGAAGCAGAAGCGCCCGCACTTATCCGCCGTATCGTCCAGTGGTCGCATACGGCTCGTCAGGACGGCATGCTGGGGCTGGAGAAACACGTCAACATCACGCGTGATCCGTTTCAGAAAGCAGGCCTGCAATTGCTGATCGACGGGGCCGATGCGGCCAAGCTGCGCGATACGCTCGATGTGCAGATCGTCAGCTTCGAAACGGCCGAGCGTCAGGCTGCGCGGGTATGGGAAGCCGCCGGCGGCTATGCGCCCACGCTCGGCATTCTGGGTGCGGTGATCGGTTTGATCCACGTCATGGAAAATCTTGCGGACCCCAGCAAACTGGGAGCCGGTATTGCAGTTGCATTCGTTGCCACCATCTATGGCGTCGGACTGGCCAATCTGGTGTTTCTGCCGATCGCCAACAAGATCAAATTCAGCATCGCGCGCCGGGTGAACGAGCGCGAGATCATCTGCGACGGCCTCATCGGCATTGCCGAGGGGGAAAACCCGCGCATCATCGAGGCAAAACTCAAAGGTTATCTCTGATGCGCAGACGCCGGCGTATCGATGCCGATCACGATAGCCACGATCGCTGGCTGATTTCGTACGCCGATTTCATTACGCTGCTGTTCGCTTTTTTTGTGGTGATGTATGCCATCTCGGCAGTCAGCGAGAGCAAATACCGAATTCTGGCCAGTTCGCTCGGCGATGCGTTCGGCAAGAAAGCGTCGAGCGTTACCCCGGTGCCGCAACTGACGCCGACCGCACTGCCTCCTGAAGTCAGACAACGCACTCTGGAGCAGCAGCAGGCGATCGAAGAGCAGACGCACATGACCGAAGTGGCGAGCAACCTGCTCGAACTGATGGGGCCGCTGGTAAAGGAAGGCAAAGTGCGGGTGACGCAAAGCCGGCGTGGCGTCAGCATCGAAATCAATGCGAACGTGCTGTTCGAACCGGGGCGTGCCGAACTGGAGCCGGGATCGCTGGCGGTGTTGAGCGCTGTGGCGGAACACTTGCGGGATGAGCCGTTCAATCTGGAAATCACCGGTCATACCGATGTCATGCCGATCAGCAATTCCGTGTTTGCCTCCAATTGGGAATTGTCGGCGGTGCGGGCCACCAGCGTGGTGCGTCTGCTGGCCGACAGCGGCATTGCCCCAGAGCGCCTTTATGCCATCGGGCGCGAGGCCAGCAATCCAATAGCATCCAACGCCACGGCAGAAGGGCGCGCGCGCAATCGTCGTGTCGAATTGATGATTCTGTCCGGCATTCCGGACACGATTGAGGAAATTCCGATCACGCCGAATCAACCCCGCCCTTGAAAACGGGCGGATCGGCACGATACTTTAGAGTCCTGTTGACCGGATTGTGAAGACCAGACCATGCCCAACGACCCCGCACTGGAAGGCGAAGTCCTGTCCGACGACCGCCAGTTGCCGACCAGCCCGTCGCTGCCAACCGAGCTGCACCTGCTGCCGCTGACCGAAAAACCGTTTTTCCCAGCGCAAACCCTGCCATTGCTGATGAATGAAGCGCCATGGCTGTCCACCGTGGAAGCCATCGGCGACACCGCGCACCACATGGTGGGCCTGGTAGTGGTCAAACCCGACAACACCGACGACGTGAAACGGGCCGACTTCCACAGCGTCGGCACCGTGGTGCGCATTCATCATCCGGTGCGTACCGACGGCAAGATGCAGTTCATCGCCGAGGGCACGCGGCGTTTTCGCATCGTCGAATGGCTGTCGGAAACGGCGCCCTACAAGGTCCGGGTCGAGTATCCGAACGAGACCGGCAAGCCGGATTCGGAGGAAATCCGCGCCTATTCCATCGCCATCATCAACACCATCAAGGACCTGCTGCCGCTCAATCCCCTCTATTCGGAGGAGCTCAAGTTCTTCCTCAACCGCTTCGGGCCGAACGAGCCTTCGCAGCTGACCGACTTTGCCGCCAGCCTCACCACTGCTTCCAAACAGGCCTTGCAGGATGTGCTGGAAGCCTTCGGTCTGAAAAAGCGCATGGAAAAGGTGCTGGTGCTACTGAAGAAAGAGCTCGACGTCGCGCGCCTGCAGTCGGACATCCGCGAAAAAGTCGACGAGAAGATGACCGAGCAGCAGCGCGAGTTCTTCCTGCGCCAGCAGCTCAAGGCGATCCAGAAGGAACTGGGTCTGGCCAAGGACGACAAGACCGCCGAACTCGACACCTTCAACGAGCGCATCGCCAAGCTTGCCTTGCCCGAGCCGGCGAAAAAGCGCATCGACGAGGAAATGCACAAGCTGTCGCTGCTGGAAACCGGCTCGCCGGAATACACCGTCACTCGCAACTACCTTGACTGGCTGACCGTGCTACCGTGGGGTGTGCACACGCAGGACAAGATCGACCTCGAACACGCACGCAAAATCCTCGACCGCGACCACGACGGGCTCGACGATGTGAAGGAGCGCATCATCGAATTTCTTGCCGTCGGCGCGATGCGCGGCGAAATGGCGGGCTCGATCCTACTGCTGATCGGGCCGCCCGGCGTCGGCAAAACCTCGATCGGCAAGTCCGTCGCCGAGGCGCTCGGGCGAAAGTTCTACCGCTTTTCGGTGGGTGGCATGCGTGACGAGGCCGAGATCAAGGGCCATCGCCGCACCTACATCGGCGCCATGCCGGGCAAGTTTGTACAGGCGCTGAAAGAAGTGGAATCGGCCAATCCGGTCATCATGCTCGACGAGATCGACAAGATCGGCGCCAGCTACCACGGCGATCCCGCCTCGGCGCTGCTGGAAGTGCTCGACCCCGAGCAGAACGCTGATTTCCTCGATCATTACCTCGACGTGCGCTTCGATCTGTCGAAGGCACTGTTCATCTGCACCGCGAATGATTTTTCCATCCCGTCTGCGCTGCTCGACCGCATGGAAGTTACCCGCTTGTCGGGCTACATCACCGAGGAAAAAATCGCCATTGCCAAACACCATCTGTGGCCGCGCGTGCTCACCCGCGCCGGGCTGAAGAAAAACCAGCTAGTGATCAGCGAAGGCGCGATCCGCCACGTGGTCGAGGGCTACGCGCGCGAAGCCGGGGTGCGCAACCTGGAAAAGCAGCTGGGGCGGGTGGCGAGAAAAGCCGTGGTCAAGATACTCGGCGGTGCAGACACGCCGATCAAGATCGGCATCAAGGAAGTCGAGGCCTACCTCGACAAGCCGGTGTTTAGCCGCGAAAAACCGATGAGCGGCGTCGGCGTGGTCACGGGTCTCGCGTGGACCTCAATGGGCGGTGCCACGCTGCCGGTCGAGGCAACTCGCGTTCATACTCTTAACCGCGGCTTCAAGCTCACCGGCAAGCTGGGTGAGGTGATGAAGGAGTCGGCCGAGATTGCCTACAGTTATATTGCCTCGCACCTCAAGCTGTATGGCGCCGACGCGAAGTTCTACGACACCAGCTTCGTCCATCTGCACGTGCCGGAAGGCGCCACTCCCAAGGATGGCCCCAGCGCTGGCGTCACCATGGCCACCGCGCTGCTGTCGCTGGCGAAAAACCGCAAAATCGCACGTCCGCTGGCGATGACCGGCGAACTCACCCTGACCGGCCAGGTGCTGCCGGTGGGTGGCATCCGCGAAAAAGTCATCGCCGCGCGCCGCGTCGGCATCAGCGAGCTGATCCTGCCCGATGCCAACCGGCGCGATTTCGACAAGCTGCCCGAGCACATCCGCGCCGGGATGACGGTGCATTACGCGAAGCGGTATCAGGATGTAGCGGCGGTGGTGTTTGGTGCGGGTTGAGCCGGCGTGAACGCCGGGAGAAGGGCAGGGATGCGTGCCTGCTTTATCAGGCAGAAATCGGCCAGGGCGGTCACTGAGTGAGCCGAAAACATGCGTTCCCGGCCGGCCGGTATGCCTTAATAAGCCGCCGGCGGCTGAGCTGGCATGGTTGGCAAGTCATCGGCCGAAGCAGCCGGTGGCGTTCTGAGAAAATCAGGTCTGCTATGCGCTGTGTTCGGACATTTATCATGGCTTCCGTTTTTCATCTGCACTGATTGCAATTCGTACAATGACAGGTAAATGATCGGATCCCAGTTTGGGTCCCACCTGTTGTTCTACAACCGACCATTGCTGAGTAACCAGCACATGGTCGATAGGGATGCCCATCCAACCACGTCCAACAGCAGGCCAGGTTGGAGCCAGGCCGCTTGCACGACGCAGCCCTGCCTGGTTAAGCTTGCTGAACGCATTCGACCACGGCGTGGCATTCAAGTCACCCGCGACAATGGCTGGATGCTCACTCGCTTTGGCTGCTTTCGCCAATCCTTGCAACTTCTGATTGCGCACTGAGTGGTCGTGCTGCGAAATCGGGGGCATGGGATGAAAAGCTGTCAGCCTGACCGGTTGTCCGTTCCAGTCAAGCAGTGCGTCAATATGCCGAATACCATCCTCGTCCTCGACGGTTTGTATCTCTCCCAGCGGGAAACGCGACAGGACAGCCATACCGAATGGATCCTGGCGTGGCATAAGATGCCGAAAAGGATAGGCATCAAGTGCGCCCAATCCCTTGGCATAGCCTGGTGAGACTTCATGCAAAACCAACACATCAGGTTTAGCCGCAGCAAGCCACCGAACCAGGGCGGCAGTATCGTGATTTTCCAGAGGTACATTGGCGCTTGCTACTGCCAGCACCTTCGCATTTGGAATCTTTTCATTCCCGGCATTGGGTGCAGGACTGGATGCCGTCAACCAAGGTAGCGGCACGGCCAATAGCCAGAATGCCCACCGACGATCTTTGAGAACCGCAATGGCACAACCCAGAACAAGACCTGCAAGATAGAGCCATTGCCAGTGACTGGCCAAGTCAATCAGCCATACCAATGTGCCAGCAGAACCGGCAAGCGCCGCTGAAATAATTGGTATGACTAGACCAAAAGCGCAAACAGGTACCAGCCATCGCGCTCGCTTATCAAGATAGCGATGCATACGTGAGCGAAACCCTTGAATGGATGTCGAGCCACGCCTTGAGTTTGCAGTACTGGGTGATCGGAATATCGCGGTCATTGTCGAAGCTGGCGTGCCGTCCCATGCATTATCACGGTTGATGTTTTGACGATGGCATAGCTTTATGTGTTAAGTCGCTATGATGGCCTGTCTCGTGCTTCCAGTCTGCGCCAGTATCGCTGCCGGGGGACCCAACCAACCAAACAGTACACTGGGGCCGATTCATAGATATACAGGAGGTTTATAGATGATTTCCGGTCCAGATCAGATTATTGCCTGCCCGAAATGCAAAGGGCTGTCGAAGTACATGACGCTGTCCTCCGGCAACGGGTTTGGTGCCCGTATTTGGTCGGACGGCAGGCAGTATGCACCGATGTGCCATGGTCTGCCGCCTGTTGTGAAGTGCCACCATTGTGGGGAGATATATCTGTCTCTTATACACA
>JBPPMF010000350.1:0-3909 GCA_051305915.1 Thiobacillus sp.
GGATCGAGTCCGACAGGCTGTCGATCCAGGGAATCTTGTCGCCGATGAACTCGGCCAGGGTCAGCAGGCCGCTGATGCCAAGGACCAGCGGGTGCGCCAAAATTTGCAGCGGCTCCGGCAGTTCAAGCGCGCCGAACCAGCCCAGCAGGCCGAGCAGCAGCAGCACCGCATACAAACGGAAACCCGCGCCCCATGCCACAGCGGCGGCGAGTGCGGCCTGGGCGATCAGGGCATCGGACATGGTGGGCCGGACTTAGTCGGGATGACGCGGTTGAAGCTGTGCCAACTGGTCGATTCCCATGACGCGGAAGAGTTCGTGGATGAGCGCGTTGTGGCCGCGCAGGGTGATGGACTTGCCGCTGCCGAGGCACTGCATCAGCACGCTGATGAACTGGCTGACGCTGCCATAATCGACGCGGGTAACCTGGCTGAGATCGACCAGCACGCCGTCGTGCGTGGCGGCATAACTGCCGAATTGTTGCAGGGCGCTGTCGTTGGCGGGGGTGATTTCGCCGGAGAGCCGCAGGGCATCGTCCTGCGGTTCGACAGGTTTGGTCTGAACCACTTCGGCCGCCTGCACTTCGACCCAGGACGGCGGCGATACTTCAAAGCGCACAGCATAGTCGACTGCCAGGTCTTCAAAACGCTCCTGTTGGCCGAGCGTCTGGTAAAGCTCCAGTAGCAACAGCCAATGCACTCCGCGGCTGTGGGTGGCACGGATGAGGTCCTGCAGCAATGCAATCAGTCGATCGACGCCGCTGACTTGCAGCTTGCGCTTGGCCTTGCGTGCGGCGGCCAACGTCTGGGCGCAGCCATCTGCGCCCGATTCGTCGACCATTTCGATTCGTGAAAAATCGATCAGCACCACGGTGTTTTTGGCGGTGGCGCCAATCCCCTCACGCAGTGTGGCGGTTGCGTTTTTGTCGAGCAGGCCGGGCAATACCAGACTAGGGGCCTCGTCTTGCTGGGGTTTGCTAGCAGCACTGTCGCCGCCCAGTTTTTGCCAAACCGGGGGTGAGGTTTCGAAATGCACCGCGTAATCCAGCGCCAGTTTCTCGAATTCCTTTTCGCGGTTCTGGATGCTGTAGAGGTCGAACAACATGTGCCAGGCGCGCCGATCGCCCGTCGCCAGCACGTCTCGCAGCAAACGTTCGGTCATGTCGGCCTGGCCGCTGGCATAGAGGATGGCCGCTTCGTCAACCGGCGACTGGGGCGCACCGCTGGTTTCTTCCACCACGATGCCGCTGCTTCCCATGTCCATGGTGAACAAGCTTTCGCTTTCGGTGGGCATGGACTCGGCAACCGGCGCCGGCTTATGCGCCGGGCTGGGGGCCTTGTCCTTTTTTTTGAAAAACGGGAGCGCCACGGAATATGCGGGTATTGGAAGACGATTGAATGCTTGATACTAGCGCGCACGACTCGTGGCGGCAACTTGAAGCATGCGGCCGGCAACCAGGGCGGTGGAGGCAAGGGCGATCACAATCGCCGGCCAGTCAAACAACGCGGATGCCGATGCGGTAATCTCCAGCGCGAACACCAGCACCATGAAACGCATTTTACTCGCGCGGCTCGACCGGCGGTACCGGGTCATAGCCATGGTCGCACCCCGGACGGCAGCGGCCGATGCGCTTGGCGGCGAGCCAGCTGCCCTTCCACGCGCCGTGTTTTTCGATGGCTTCCTTGCCGTATTCCGAGCAGGTGGGCAGGTAGCGGCATTGCCGCCCCAGCCAGGGCGAAAGCGCCAGCTGGTAAACGCGGATCAGGCCGACCAGCAGTTTTTGCGCGAGGTTCATGGCTCTGTTCCGGAAGAGGTTTGCGCCGCGCCCGAGAAGTCGGCCAGCAGCCTGGCGACGAACTCGGGTTCGAGATCGCGCACGATGAAGACGAAGCGGCTGCGGTGATCGTCATCCGGCCAGGCCTCGAGCTTTACTTCCGGATACAGCACGTGTTGTACGCCATGCAGCACTACCGGCTGGCTTTCGCCCTGCAGATTTACCATGGCTTTGAAGCGCAGCAGATTTTCAGCGCGAAACGAGGTCAGCATGGACAGCGCCGACTGCAGGCCGTAGCGATCGAGCGGCGCGTCGAGCACCACTGAAAATGCCTGGATGCGGGCGTCGTGCAAGGCCGTTTGCGGCTTGCCGCCGAGCTTGCCGGCGCTGGCAGCCTGGTAGCGCTGCGGCTTCAGCCAGCGCACGACTTCCAGCGTGCGGGTCTCGGCGTTCCACAGCCCCAGGTTCTGGATCGCCGAGGGATCGAGTTCGCCATGCGTCACGGCCACGATGTCGGCGGCCGGGTTGAGCGCAGCCAGCCGCCCGCGCAGCGCGGCCACGCTGTCGGCGGAGGCGAGGTCGGTTTTGGTGAGCAGCAGCCGGTCGGCCACGGCCACTTGTTTGACCGCTTCGAAATGCTGGTCCAGCTGACCCATGCCGAACAGGGCGTCGACCGTGGTCACCACGCCATCGAGGCGGAAGCGCGCGCGTATCCAGTTGTCGTGCAGCAGGTTGTCGAGCACGGGGGCCGGGTCGGCGATGCCGGTGGTTTCGATGATGACGCGCTCGAACGCGGGAATGTCGCCCTTCTGCCGCGCCATCCACAGGTTTTTCAGGGTCGGCGACAGGCTGCCCGAAATCGTGCAGCAGACGCAGCCGCCCGAGAGCAAGGCCAGCGGGCCGTCCATTTTTTGCAGCAGTTGGTGATCGAGCGCGACCTCGCCGAACTCGTTCATCAGGATGGCGGTGCGCGGCAGGGTACGCACCAGATGATTCAATACGGTGGTTTTGCCGCTGCCCAGAAAACCGGTCAGCAGGGTGATGGGCAGCGGATCGGCGTTCCGTTGCGGATCCTCCATTTCAGGCGGCCTCTTCTGCAAATGCAAACCTCAGGCGCGCAGCTTTTCCATCTTCTCGTGGCGTTCCTGCGCCTCGATCGAGTATTCGGCGGTGGGGCGGGCCAGCAGGCGCGGCAGGCCGATGGGGTCGCCGGTTTCCTTGCACCAGCCATACTCGCCGCTGTCGATCCGTTTCAGGGCGGAATCGATCTTTTTCAGCTGCTTGCGCTCGCGGTCGCGCACGCGCTGTTCCAGCATGTGTTCTTCTTCCACAGTGGCGCGGTCGTTGGGATCGGCGAAGTTCTCGTTTTCCTTCAGCGTCGCGCCGGTGTCGGCGGCGTTGCTAAGCATTTCGTCGCGCAGGGCTTCTAGGCGGCTGCGAAAGAACGCCAGCTGGTCGGCATTCATATAGGCGGACGCCGGCATTTTCAGCAGTGCGGCTTCAGTAAGCGGTTTGGGTGAGGCGGGCATCAGGGTGCTCCATGAGTCGAACAATGGATAATTTTAGTGCCGGATGTTCGGCGCAAAGGGGGGCAGTCTGAACGTCCTGCGCCAAAGGTGCAACCCGTCAGGCTGGGTGCGGGTTCCCCGAGGGTGAAATTGCGTCCATGATTGCGCTATAAAAAATGGTGCGTCAATACATGGCGTGTTGCCCCGCAAGCAGGGCAGCGTCGCGAGGTCGCCGCAGTCATACCTTGCAAGGAGATGAAATGAAATACATTGGAATTGGACTCGCATTACTGCTGGGCGGCTGCGCCGGGCTTGAATCGTCGGACCCGGCTTCGCCGCATTATGCGTATTCAACCGCCTGGGTTGTGCAACTCGATCGGCCATTGACGATCCCGCCGGATGCCGCGACGGTGCGCCTGCAATATGGCCGGATTGTGCCACGCAACAGCGTGCAGGAGCATGACCCGTTTTGTGTGGTGGAACTCGAGACAGTAGGCACCGAGCCGCAGACGCTGCAGCCGGGGCGCTTCGAGGTATGGCGCGTGACGCGCAGCATCAGTCCGATTGCCGCAACGGCTTCGCCCTGGATCAGGACGGCCCAGGTCGATAGTGATACCCCGAGCTTCCTC
>JBPPMF010000365.1:0-11669 GCA_051305915.1 Thiobacillus sp.
GCCCGCTTCAGCAGCGCCTGGATTCTCCCGTCGGTTTCCTTCGCCAGCGCGGCAGCCAGGACCGGTGCCATCTCGATGCCGGCATGGCTTTGCAGTTCCGTTGCCGCCGCCAGGCGCACGGCGCGGTCGGCGTCGAACAGCTTCAGCGCGGCCAGCGCGTTCGACAGCTCGGAGCGCACCCGGTTGTTGACGGTGATGGATTCGTAGGCCTCGGGCGCGGGCTCGATGGCGGCGCCGGTGGCGGCATCGACCGCCTGCTCACCCTCGAAAATGAATACGGTCCCGTCAGCAACCAGCAGTTCGTCATCGGCCATCGCCTTCAGCACGCTGGCGGCATCTGCGCTGGCGCTGGCGCCGAGCTGCTGGATGGCGGCGATCTTGTCGTCCGATTCCTCCGCCGCCAGCTGCCGCACCAGCGCGGGGTCGAGCGCGGCGTAAGCGTTCAGCGCGGGCAGGAAAACGATCAGAAGCGTAAGAAAGAGTCGTTTCATGGTGAGTTTGATATCCGTCATTCCGCTGGGCGCGAAAATTCGCACCCAGCGGAATGACGCCCTCTCGCGAGGGCGCCAGACACGTGCTTACTTGCTGTCAGGCACGTCCTTCTTCTTGTCGTTGCCGGGGATGTAGGGGCTCCACGGCTGGGCGCGGACCGGACCCTTGGTCTTCCACACCACGTTGAACTGGCCGTCGCCCTTCACTTCGCCGATGAACACCGGCTTGTGCAGGTGGTGGTTCTTCTCGTCCATCTTGACGACGAAGCCCGACGGCGCCTTGAAGGTCTGTCCGCCCATCGCGGCGATGACCTTGTCGACGTCGGTGGTGCCCGCCTTCTCAACCGCCTGCTTCCACATGTGGATGCCGATATAGGTTGCTTCCATCGGATCGTTAGTCACCACAGTGTCGGCGTTGGGCAGCTTCTGCTTCTTGGCCCAGTCGCGGTACATCTTGATGAACTTGGTGTTGGTGGGGTTCTTGATCGACTGGAAGTAGTTCCAGGCGGCCAGATGGCCCATCAACGGCTTGGTGTCGACGCCGCGCAGTTCCTCTTCGCCCACCGAGAACGCCACCACTGGCACGTCGGTCGCCTTCAGGCCGGCATTGCCCAGTTCCTTGTAGAACGGCACGTTGGAGTCGCCGTTGATGGTCGACACCACGGCCGTCTTTTTGCCTTCGCCGGCGAACTTCTTGATCTTGGCGATGATGGTCTGGTAGTCGCTATGACCGAACGGCGTGTACTCCTCCATGATGTCCGCGTCCTTGATGCCCTTGGATTTCAGGAAGGCGCGCAGGATCTTGTTGGTGGTGCGCGGGTAGACGTAGTCGGTGCCCAGCAGCACGAAGCGCTTGGCGGAACCGCCGTCCTTGCTCATCAGGTATTCCACCGCCGGGATGGCCTGCTGGTTCGGCGCCGCGCCGGTGTAGAACACGTTCTTCTCCAGCTCCTCGCCTTCGTACTGCACCGGGTAGAACAGCAGGCCATTCAGCTCCTTGAACACTGGCAGCACCGACTTGCGCGACACCGAGGTCCAGCAGCCGAACACCACATCGACCTTGTCCTTGGACAACAGCTGGCGCGAGCGCTCGGCGAACAGCGGCCAGTTGGACGCCGGATCGACCACCACCGGCTCCAGCATCTTGCCCATCACGCCGCCCGACTTGTTGATCTGGTCGATCGTCATCAGCGCGGTTTCCTTCAGCGCCGTCTCGGAAATGGCCATGGTGCCGGACAGGGAATGCAGGATGCCGACCTTGATGGTTTCGGCGGCGAGTACGGAGAAGCTGGCCATGCCCGACAAGGTCATCAGGCTGGAGAGCACAGTGATTTTCAGAAAATTACGACGAGTTTGCATGGTGAACCCCTGTTAAAAATAAAGAGAAACGAGTCAATTCAAGGTGCGCGGCAGCAGGCCGCGCACCTGCCGCGCCATCAGAACTGGTACTGCATTGCGACGCTGATTGCACTCACGTCAGCCGCCCCGGTCACTTCCGTGTTCGAGTAAACAGCGCCGACCTGAGCGTTGTAGCCGTCGATGATGTAGTTGACGCCGAGGTCATATTTCTCGGTGTCGATATTCGTGTCGGCGTTAAACTTCTGGTAACGGACGAAAGGCTGCAACTGTCCCCAACCCACTTTCTGGTCGAAGATGTAACCCACACCAGCCGAATACGCGGTGCCCTGTTCGCTCAGGAAGACATCGCTGGTGTCGTAGTCATACGCCGCCGCTTCGACGGACAGTGCGCCCGGCCCCACGCCTTTCTTTTCCAGCAGGAAATCCACGCTGTACGACGAATAGTCGCCCGTCGCCGTAGTCGAGAACGCGCCGTTCTTCTGGGTGCGGCCGGCAAGACCGATGGCCAGAATGTCTTTGCCGCCCAGGTAGTTGCCCGTGCCGTAGTAGCCCGGCTCCGCGTCCCAGAAATCATACTGAAGGCGACCGGCATACATCAGGCCATCCGAACCGGTGCGGGGACCGACCGTGACCGGGGCGATCTGGAACGCGGTCCCGCCCTCGAACGCACCAAAAGAGTAGGCAAGCTTGCCGTCCATCGCGCTGCCCACCACCGCCACGCCGTCGTCACGCCCGATGTAACCGCCGTTGTAGCCGTAGCGCGAAGCGATACCCGCCCAGTAGCCACCACCCAGCGAGTAATACGGACCGGCCATGTTGGCGCGGTCGCTGGGGGAGAGAAACCGTCCGGCCCAGATCGTCACGTCGGGCGTGATGGCAACCTGGACGTTGGCATCGATGGCCTGGAATCCCTGGCCGGCAATGTCTTTCTCCGTGTTGAGCATGCCCTTGATGTGCTTGTTCAGCGAACCCGACACATAGATGCGGGCACTGTCCAGGCTGAAGTTTTGCGAATCCAAACCATCGGGCGCCGCATCTTCAACGCTGCTGAAACTGGCGCGCAGGCCCAAGCCCAGGCTGATTGATTTGTCTTCGCCAAACGAAATCGTGCCGCCCGCATAGGCGTTCATCGCCGGCAGCATGACGGCAGCCGCTACAGCAATCACCAGCTGGTTTCTTTTGAATCTGTATGTCATTTAATTCCCCTTGGATTGAAAAAATATCGCCCCCGAATCGAAGTGGCCGATTGCCCGCTAAGCGCCCGGATTCATTCGGGCTCGAATCATGGACGCAGGTTATCGAGCAGGCAGGGGGAACGGAATAAGTCATCTGACGTATGCCGCCAGACGACTGATTTCCGGGGCATAGGTCAGGGTGTTGGGGCTGGATGGCGAACGCGAAAGCCCGATCGCCTCTGTTCCGGCCCGAGCAGCATCGGACTCGACACGCCATGAATGACCGGAATGAATTACCTGGCCGCCACAGGCTATGAGCGCCCCCGCTGGGCGGATGAACTAAAGGGGAGCGTGCCGACGGGACGGCAACGAAAGCGAGGAAATACAGGCTGTGGTTTGTTAATACGCTTTACATAGCGTGCTTTGTAAAAGTACTATACAAATACAAGGCTGTTAATATTGTTTACAGCCTGACATCTGTATTACAGCAGGACTCATTAACGGAGGCAAAAGTGATTTATCCCATCAAGACCCTCAGCCAGTTCCCGCTTGCCCTCAAGGGTTTTCGCAAGGAAAAAGGGCTGACTCAGGCAGCCATGGCCGAAAGGCTGGGAATCACTCAGCAAAGTTATGCCCACTTTGAGGCCAATCCAGCGACAGCGACGCTTGGGAGGGTTTTCATGGTGCTGCGCATGCTGGATGTTGAAATTTCGCTGAATCAAACTTCTCCCGCTACCCGCAAGAGCGCTACGCCTTCCGTCAAGGTCACCAGCAAGCGCCCCGCCGCGGTCAAGGCGGTTGACCAGAACACCAGCAAGACCCCAGGCGCCACCGCGAGGAATGCAAAGCCGTCAGCCGTTGCCAAAGCGGGCCCCATGGCTGCCCCGGCAAGAAAGAAAGAAAGTTGGTGAGCATGGGGCGCCGCGCAAAGACCCAAAGGCTGAACATCTGGATGAACGGCATCCCGGTGGGCTACTGGGAAACGACCCGGCAGGGCGAACGCCTTGCTTACTGCCCGACAACGATGCCATTCGCCGTCGCCTGGCCCCCCGAATTCACCAATGGCTGCAGGGCAGTAATATCGACCATTGATTAAGTGTTCACGGCAAACTGCTGCTGCGGCCTTCGGAATCTGGTCCGACTTGACCCATCGCACGATGGCCCTGATAGGACATCAAGATCAATGGTTTTGCCGTATCCAGGTCTGCCTGACTCGTCAGAGACAACTCCAGATCGCCCGTACCCCAATGGCCCTGTTGGCTGACATCACGACCGATGGCGGGCAGTGGCGACAGCTCCTTTGGGTTCAGGTGTAGATACAGAACCAGCCTGTTCTTTTGCGCTACCACCGTTGCAAAATTCTTCAGGCGCTTGAATGCCAGGTAAAGCCTCAACTCCTTGCGTTGCACGTCATCACCCAAGGACGTCACATAGCCTTCCAATGACGACAACAATTCCGTCAAATGGGCCGGGAGCAAGGGCAACCACTCGGCGAAGGAGCGGTCGCGCGGCACCTTGAGCGAGTATGCCTCGGTCGTCGCAAGCTTTGCTGCCTTGCCGGTGGCGGGCTTGCCGTTGCCACTGCTCGTGGCATTGGCGAGTTCGAGCAACAGCAACTCTTCGCCGAAGCGGCGGTATCGAATCAGCTCGATATTGCGGTTGATCTGCTGAACCGCATGGCCGTCGTACTTAGTGAAATCCGCCGCAATGCAAACCAAGCGGGGGGCGCTCCAGTCGATGGCGTCTGCCGCTGTCTTGCCGAGCTTATCCATCACCAGCAGCTTGAACTCGGCCTGGTGGTCCATCAACCAGTCGAGGTAGAACAGCCCCTGGTTGATAACGTTCTCCCCGACCGAACGCTTGTACTCCAGGATCGCCGGGCAGTTGTTTTCGTCCAGACCTAAGGAATCGATGCGCCCGCCGTGCGTCTTACCGGTGGAGTATTCGGTGGCCAGGAAGCGGATGCCGAGCAAGGGTTCGAGGTTGGCCTCAATCAGCGTTTGAAGCGGTTTTTCTAAGTCGGGGGCATCGCCTTGCAACTCGGTAGCTTTGCCGTTGTTGAGTTGGAAGAGTTTGATGTCGCTCATAGCGGTTGATGACCAGGTAATGCCAATAGTTCACTTTCCATGCACCGAATGCCTCGAATCAGGTTTTTGAAACTTGACGAGCGCTCATTCGCCACATCAAGAAATTTTCCGATGGCGTGTGAACCACTGACTTTTTGATAGCGCTCATTTGTTAACCTTGCCAACTCTTTGCTCGGGTTGCCAAGGCGATCCGGTTCGCGAAATTTTGCTGTGCCCTGATGTTTCGCCAGCTTATTGATCGACAAACCTTGTTCGACGGCATTCAAGTCGGCCAAATAAAACGCCTCCAGTTCCCGGCAGGCAATCCGCACCAGTGATTTCGCTACCTGACCAGCATCGTGGCAACGCTCGACCAGTTTCGCTTTGACTACCGCGCAGTCTGGCGCATTGTCCTGATCGCGCAAGACAATGAAGCGAGCCTCTGGATTGAGATATCCCCTCATTCGTCTGATCATCTGCTTTTCCAGATCCTGCTTGCCTTCAAAGGGAATCAGGCGTGCCTTGATTTCAGAGCTCAAGATGCGCGGCAGCAGGCTTTCGAGCATCGCCTTTGCCGAGGCCTCCTCTAACAGAAACACCAGCTCCTTCATTCCGGATCAGCTCCCTCGAAGAAGCCTTGCTTCCACAGAAAGCCCATCTGGTCACCCTCTGCCATGTAGGCGGCAATTTGCGCATCGTCACGAGCGCGACGTATCTCGGTACCGCCCTGGCGTTTCACAAGCCAGCAGACTTCATCGAGACCCACGGCATTCAGGAAGTCCGGCGAATGCGTTGACACCAACACCTGGCCGCCCCGTGTCGCATAGAGGCGGAACTCTTCGGCCAGTTCTCCCATCAGCCGTGGATAAAGCTGGTTTTCCGGCTCCTCGACACAAAGCAGGGGATGCGGCCGAGGGTCGTGCAGTAAGACCAGATAGGCAAACATCTTGATGGTCCCATCCGACACATAGCGATCCAGAAACGGTGTCTTGAACGAGCCGTCCTGGAAACGCAGCGTCAGATAACCATCATCCATCAAACGTGGTTCCACCGACGCCACGCCCGGCACGCGCCGAGCCATGATGTCCAGAATGTGCTGAAAGGTTTCCCGATGTTGCTCGAACAGGTATTGCGCCACGCGCGGCAGGTTGTCGCCGGTTTCAGACAGGTGTTCGGAGTCACCCGCCGCCTCCTTGCGTCCCCGCGCGGCACTAATGTGGAAATCAGAGACATGCCAGGATTCGATCAATTGGCGGAAAGCATTGGCCGCCTTGAAGCGTTCGAATTGGCCCAATCCCTTAATCGCCAGAGTATCGGAGCCGACTTTCTGGAGTTCACGCTCCAAATCCTCGTCGGCCTTGTTGAAGTCTTCCTCGTTGGTAATCGCGTAGCCTTCACCAGCCGAAAAATCGAGAAAATGAAATGGGCTGCCATAGCGCCCGCGCTTGTAGCGCAGCACCTCGCGCTGAACGACAGGCGAGCCGTTCTGCTCGCCAATTTCCAGAGAATACGTCACCAAACGCTCGGTGCCGGTAATCAGCATGCGGTACTGAATCTCGATCAGAATCGTGTCGCTGTCAGCCTCGCGGCTCAACACCTCACGGAAACGCCCGCGCTTGTCCAGTGCCTGACGCACCGTGCCCTTCAGGCAATCGTGCAGAAAACCGAAGACATCGAACAGCGTGGACTTGCCGGAACCGTTGGCACCGACCACCACCAGAAAGGACGGAATGTCCTTCAGATGTATGTCGCGGAACACCTTGTAGTTTTTCAGGCGAATCGATTCAATTTTCATGATGGTTTCCTGTCTTCAATGGCATGGCGGTTGCCGTTCCGCCAGCGCCAACTTTTGTCGATTGGACATTGAGTTGCGAAAAATTGTTTTGCTGGCGAACACTGAACATGACTTTCCCCTATCGCAACTCGTACCAGACGCCCCTGCCGGCGCCGTGCTGACCAAGGTGGCCTTGCTCGACCAGCGCCCGGAAATGCTGCTTGAGCGTGTTGCGATTTCCGTTGGTCAGCCGAATCGCATCGCCCATGGTGATGCGGCCATGTTCCCGGGCGAACTCCACAATTTGCAGCGATAGTTCGGGCAATGCCGCAAGCACCATTTTCTCGCGCTCGACTTTGCGGTTAAGGCGCCGGACCTGCTCGGCCAGCGTACGCAGAAAGAAAAGCAGCCACGGTTGCCAATTCGGTGCTGCGGTGCGGATCGTGCCCTGGGTCTGTCGCAGGGCGAGGTAGTAGGCTTCCTTGCTCTGCTCGATCACGCTTTCCAGCGAGCTGTAGGGCACGTAGGCGTAGCCTGCTTGCAGCAGCAGCAAGGTGGTCAGGACCCGGCTCAGCCGGCCGTTGCCATCCTGGAATGGATGGATTTCGAGAAACACAACGACCCAGATGCCGATAAGCAGCAAGGGGTGAAGCCTCGCCGCCTGGCGTTCCGCGTTAAACCAGGTGACAAGTTCGGTCATCAAGGACGGCGTATCGAACGGCGTTGCGGTTGCGAAGACGACCCCCAGCTGTTTGCCATCCTCGTCAAAGGCCACCACATTGTTCGTGGAGGTTTTGTAGTGGCCTCGATGCCTCGCATCCTTCTCGCTGTAGGTCAGAAGGTCGCGGTGCAATTGTCTGATGTGGTTCTCGGTCAGGGCGATGTCCTGCCAGGACGAAAATATTAGTTCCATCACCTCGGCGTAGCCGGCCACCTCTTGTTCGTCCCGGCTCGCGAAGGATTTGATTTGCAGATTGGACAGCAACTGTTCGACCTGGCGGTCGGACAGCCTGCTACCTTCAATGCGGGTAGACGAACCGATACTTTCGATGGTGGCGACCCGCCGCAGTGCGGATAACCGATCTGGCGCCAGCGTACCAAGCGCACGCCAAGCCCCCTTGAACTCATCGACTCCTGCGATGAGACTCAGGATTTCTGGGGTTATCTGAACGGCGTTCGAGGGGATCATGGGCACCAATACTACATCCATTTACACCCATTAATAAGGCGGTCTATCTGTCCAATGCGCATGGCGTAACTTTTCGAACTTCTACAACCCAACCCCCACACCCGCCATTTCTCCCGCCCTGCATGAAACCGCTCAGGGCTTTTTCGTTTCCGCCTGCGCGGGCAGTTGCAGGCGCCGCATGGCGACGGCGGCTGCGGCGGTGCGGGTTTCCACGCCGAGTTTTTCGAACAGGTTTTCCAGGTGCTTGTTGATGGTGCGGTGGCTGATGCCCAGGATGTCGCCCATGTCGCGGTTGGTCTTGCCGTAGATCACCCAGTACAGCACTTCCGCTTCGCGCACGGTGAGGCGGAAGGCATCGGCCAGCACTTTGGTCATGGCGGTGTCACTTTCTTCATGCAGCACCAGCAGGCATTCGCCATCGTCGGTGAGGCCGTGCAGGGCGCAGACCATGCGCCCTTCCTCTCCGATGATTTCCAGCGGCGAGGACGGCTGAGGTTTGGCCAGCGCGGCGTGCAGCCAGGCGTGAAGGCGCGCGGCCAGCGGGGCTTGTTCCTGGCCGCCGTATTTCTGCAGCAGGGCACGCGCCAGCGGGGTTTGCCACAGCACCGCGCCATCGGTGGGCCGCATCGAGACGCAGGCCTGGCCATAGGCATCCAGCACGCTGCGCGCCTGGCCCATCTGGCGGGCGCGCTGGACGTGGCTGGCGATGCGGACGAGCACTTCGATCGGCCGGATCGGCTTGGTGACGTAGTCGGCGCTGCCCGCTGCGAAGGCGGCCACGACGTGCTCGGTCTCGGTGAGGCCGGTCATGAAGATGATGGGGATGTGTTCGGTGACCGGGCTGGCTTTCAGCTGCCGGGCCACTTCGAAGCCATCCATGCCGGGCATGACCGCATCGAGCAGGATGACGTCGGGCTGGCTGAGTTGCGCCCGCTGCAGCGCGCTTTCGCCGTTGGTGGCGACCAGCACGGCATAGCCGGCCTCGTCGAGGGCATCGTAGAGCAGGGACAGGTTCTCGGGGATGTCGTCGACGATGAGGACGACGCCGGCGCGGGTTCGGTCAATGGCTGTCATGGGCGTTTTTCCGCAGCACTTCCTTCATGGCCTCGAACTGGAAACGCCCGGCCAGCGCGCGCATCATGCGGGCGAATTCGGCGTGGGCCGGGGCCAGCTGTTCGATCTCGTCGAGCTTGTTGAGGATGCCGCGCACGTAGCCCAGGTCGATCAACTCGCCCAGCGCCGCCATGTGCTCGGGGCCGGGCGGGGTGACGCGCTGGGCGGGCGTGGCGGGCGAAGGCGCAGCCGCCGGCGGCAGCTCGGCGCGCACCCATTCCAGTTGCAGGCGCTTGCCGAGCCAGTCGAGCAGTTCGTCGACGCGGAACGGCTTGGTGATGAAGTCATCGCCCGTTATGCCGACGTCGTTTTCGGCGCCCTTCTCGAAGGCGTTGGCCGAGATGATGGCGACCGCGGCGTCGGTCAGCCCGCCGGCGTGGATGCGGCGCAGGGTTTCCCAGCCGTCCAGCCCGGGCATGGCGAGGTCGAGAAAAATGACGTCGGGACGGAAGCGTGGAATGTCGTCCAGGCATTGCTGCCCGGTGGACGCCTGCGCCACCTGAAGGCCCAGCGGCGTCAGGATATTGACCAGCAGTTCCCGCTCCACCTGTTCGTTGTCCACCACCAGGATGCGGCGACGCACGCCCACATAACCGATGCGCTGCGCCAGCGGGCGTTCCTGCATCAGCTGATCGGCACGGATGCTGGGCAGGAACAGCCGGACGTCGAACCGGCTGCCCTGGCCCGGCTGGCTCGCCATGTTCAGTTCGCCGCCCATCAGGTTGGTCAGCATGCGGGCGATGGTCAGTCCCAGGCCGGTGCCGCCGGTGGCGCCGACATGGGCCGCGCTGCCGCGCGAGAAGGGTTCGTAGATGTCGCCGACCTCGTCCGGCGTGATGCCGGGGCCGGTGTCCTCGATGGAAAAAAACGCCATTTCGCGCTGATAGCGCAGGCGCAGGGTGACGCTGCCGCTGACGGTGAACTTGACCGCGTTGCCGAGGATGTTGAGCAGGATCTGGCGCAGCCGCCTTTCGTCGGCGCGCACCATGGCCGGCAGCGGCCCTTCCGGCAGATAGTGAAAATCCAGCCCCTTCTGCCGCGCCTGCTGTTCGAACATGCCGACAAGCTGCTGGATGAAGTCCGGAAAATCGAGGGGGCGCACGTTCAGCGTGAGCTTGCCGCTTTCGATGCGGGCGATGTCCAGCGTGCCCTCGATCAGCGACAGCAGGTGGTCGCCGCTGCGGCGGATGACGTTGATCGCCTGGCGCCGGTTGGGCGGGATGGTCTCGTCGTGATCCAGAATCTGGGCATAGCCGAGGATGCTGTTGAGCGGCGTGCGCAGCTCGTGGCTGATGGAGGTGATGTAGCGGCTCTTGGCCAGGTTGGCCTGCTCCGCCACCTGCTTGGCGTTCTGCAGCAGCTCGTCGGTGCGGCGGTGGGAATCGATCTCCTGCATCAAGAGCTGGGTCTGGCGGTTGGATTCGACCTGCGCCACCTGGCGGCTCTTGTGGGTGAGCACCAGCCACCAGGCGACGACGCCGGACACCAGCAGCAGCGCGACAAAGGCGCGCTGGTAGGACTGCTGCAAGGCGGGCAGCAGCGCGGCGGTCTCCCCGGTCAGGGCCAGCATTTCCTGGTAGTAGAGCAGGCCCACCAGCAAAATCAGGAACGGCACCACGCCCGCCATCAGCAGCAGGTAATGGCCGAGCCCGGCATCCAGGTAGGGACGCGCCCGGGCGGGCAGGCCGCGTTCCAGCAAGGCCGCCCATTGCTCGCCGAGACGGGCCTGGGGCTTGCACAGGTCGTGGCAGCGCGCGTCCAGGGTGCAACAGAGCGAGCAGATGTGGTCCTGATAGGCCGGGCAGCGGGCCATGTCCTCGACTTCGTAGGCCTTGCCGCAGATGCAGCAGCCGAGGGTGGACGCCGGCGTGTCGCCGGGCGCCGGGGTGTCGTGGCGCGCGATGTAGTAGCGCCCGCCGGTGAGCCAGGCGATCAGCGGCGAGCAGACCAGCGCCGCGCCCAGCGCGATGAAGATGGCGAAGGGCTGCACCGCGTCGCCGAACAGGCCGACGTAGGCGGCGACCGACAGCCCCGACGCGATGCCCATGGCGCCCACGCCCACCGGGTTGATGTCATACAAATAGGCGCGGCGAAATTCGATTCCGGGGGGCGACAAGCCGAGCGGCTTGTTGATCACCAGGTCGGCCACCACCACCATCATCCACGCCACCGCCACGTTGGAATACAGCCCCAGCACCCGGCCCAGCGCCTGGAACACGTCCATTTCCATCAGCATCAGGGCGATCAGGGTATTGAACACCACCCACACCACCCGCCCCGGATGGCTGTGGGTGAGGCGGGCGAAGAAGTTGGACCAGGCCAGCGAACCGGCGTAGGCGTTGGTGACGTTGATCTTGAGCTGGGAAATCACCACGAACAGGACCGTGGCCGCGACCGCCCAGCCGTAATCGGGAAACACGTAGCTGTAGGCGATGAGGTACATCTGGTTGGGGTCCACCGCGCGCTCCACCGGCACCAGATGGCTGATGGCGAGCCAGGCCA